>CAYOGR010000071.1:0-12216 GCA_964403605.1 uncultured Chthoniobacter sp. | reverse complement strand
CCGTGCCGTTCGGCAGGAGCAATTTTGTCTTTGTAATCCTGCTGGCCTGACCGCGAGGCGCGTGGTAGTTCCGGCCTCCGTGAAATCATCAAAACCTGTTCGTTTGGGTGTTCTGGGAGTCGGCATCATGGGCAAAAGTCATGCGCGCCAAGTGGCGAACGGCGCGGTGCCAGGGTGTGAACTCGCCGCTTTGTGCGATGCCAATCCCGGCGCGGGCGACGACTTTCCCGGCGTTGCGTTTTTCGAAAGTCCCGGCGCGCTGTTCGCCTCGGGAACCATCGACGCCGTGCTCGTCGCCACGCCGCATTACCAGCACACGGAACTCGGCATCGCCGCGCTCAAGGCGGGATTGCATGTGCTGGTCGAGAAACCGATTTCGGTCCACAAGGCCGATGCACAGCGGCTCCTCGCGGCCCATCGCAGCAAGAAACAGGTCTTCGCCGCCATGTTCAACCAGCGCACCGACCCGCATTATCGCAAGTTGCGCGGCCTGGTGCGCGCCGGCGAACTCGGGAAAATCCGCCGCATCCACTGGACCATCACCGACTGGTTCCGTCCCGACGCCTACTACAAGCACGCCGGTTGGCGGGCGACCTGGGAGGGAGAGGGCGGCGGAGTCCTGCTCAACCAGTGCCCGCACAATCTCGACCTCTTCCAGTGGATCTTCGGCATGCCCGCGCAAGTCCGCGGATTCTGCCAGTTCGGCCGCTACCACGACATCGAGGTCGAGGACGATGTGACCGCCTACTTCCAATACCGCGACGGGACGACGGCGGTTTTCGTCAGCTCGACCGGCGAGGCGCCGGGCAGCAACCGGCTCGAGGTGGCCGGAGAGCGGGGACGCCTGGTGATGGAAAACAGCACAATGCGTTTCCTCCGCAACGAGGTTCCCATGTCGGAGTTCAGCCGCACCACCGGGGAAAAATTCGCCCGCCCGGATGTGTGGGAGGTGAACATCCCCCTGCCTCCGGACCGCGGAGAGCAGCACCTCGGCATCCTCAAGAATTTCACCAACGCCATCCGGAACGGCGAGACCCTCATCGCGCCCGCCGCCGAGGGGATCCATTCGGTCGAGTTGGCGAATGCCATCATCCTGTCCTCGCTGGAAAACCGCACCGTGGATCTTCCGATGCCGGCCGCCCGTTACGCCGAACAACTCGCGAAACTGATCAAGTCCTCCAAAAAAACCCGTAAAAAATGAAAACCACACAAATCGCAGCCCAACTCTACACCTGCCGGGACATCCTCAAAACACCGGCCGAAATCGCCACGACGCTCCGGCGCCTCCGCGAGGCCGGCTACCAGGCCGTCCAATTGAGCGGAGTGGGGCCGATCGACGACGGCGAATTGCTTCGAATCCTCGACGGCGAGGGCTTGGTCTGCTGCGCCACCCACGAATCCGGAAAAAAAATCCTCAACGAACCGCAGTGGGTGGTGGAGCGTTTGAAAAAATTCCGCTGCCGCGCGACCGCCTATGCCTTTCCCGAGGGTGTCGATATGAACGATCTTGGAAGCGTTCAGGCTCTTGTCTCCAACCTCGAAGCCTCCGCGTCGGTTCTCGCCGCCAGCGGCCTGGCGCTCTGCTACCACAACCACCACCATGAATTCCGGAAACTCGGGGGCCGCACGATTTTTGAAAGGATCTTCGACGGGGCGCCGCATCTCCAAGGCGAGCCCGACACCTATTGGGTTCAATACGGGGGCGGAGATCCGGTGGACTGGTGCCAGCGCCTGGCCGGGCGACTGCCGATCATCCATCTCAAGGACTATGCCGTGGGCAAAGACATCCAGCCGATCTACTCCGAAATCGGCGCGGGCAATCTCGACTTCAAGCGCATCGTCGCAGCGGCCGAGAAGTCCGGCTGCGAATGGTTCATCGTCGAGCAGGACACCTGCCCGGGCGATCCCGTGGACTCGCTCGCCCAATCCTACCGCTACCTCGCCGAGCACATCTGCGAGGCCTAGCCGCGGATTCCGGGCAACCGCCCGGCGTCAAGGCGGGTGGCCCGGGGCCGTTTTTGGAAAACGGGTCGTTCAGTGCGGTCGCAAGGTCATTCCCTCCACCCAGGTCGAGGGTATTAGCATGTGCAGCGGCAGTTCGGGAACCCCGCGCTGCCGCTCCCGGATCAACTGATCGAGCAAAACGACCGATTGCCTCGCGATCGCCTTGAGGTTTTGTTGCAGCCCGCAGGCGGCCTCCAGGGGATTGTCCGACAAATGCAGGCTCGCAAACCCCATGGTTTCGGGAATCGAAAACCCCATCTCCAGAAGCAACCAAAAGAACCGGGGGCTGAACCCGATGACGACATCGGGTTCGTTTTTTTTGACCCATTCCTTGAAGGCCGGCCTGTCTTCGATGCTGCCGAGAAAAACCGGCAAACGCCGGTGCTCGGGAAGGCAGGCCGAGGTCACGGCCACGGCGGCCCCGTGCCGTGCCAGATCGTCCTCGAGGGGGATGTCGTGCCGGGCGACCGCCAGACCGATCCGCTGATAGCCGAGGGTGTGGACTTTTTCAAAGGCGAGTTTGACGGATTGGAAAATGTTCGACCGCACCGTGTGGAATTGCGGGGAGATGTGAAAGCGGGCGCATTGCACCACCGGATAGGGCGACCAGTCGAAGTGATCCATGATGCCATTCTGATCCAAACTTCCATGCAGCAGAATGCCCTGCATCATCCGGTGGTGGAGCACGCGCTCCAGATTCCTTGTCCCTCGCACGAACGGGAAATCGAAAACCTCGGGAGAATATCCCAGGCTCCGCGCTTCGCGCACCAGATCGCGGAGATACAAATCCGCGGTCGCACCCGGAAAAACCTCGCCATTGGTTGAAACGGGGAAGTTCAAGATCGCGATCGGCGTCCCAAGGATTGTTTTTCCCGTCCGGAATTTCTTCGAGGCCAGGGAGGACAGCAAAGGATTCGGGTGGTATCCCATCGACGCAGCCAGTTTGCGGATCTGCTCCGAGCGCGCCTTGGAAATGGTGCCGCAACTTCTCAACGCCATGGAAACCGTCGCCACCGAAACGCCCGCGCGTTTCGCAATCTCCCTCAAGCTGGTTCGATTCGCCATACTACCCAGAATTGAACGATTTTATCAAAAATGCCAAGGGCGGGTTGGCATTCGATCTTTGCGTCCCGCCGGCTATATGCGGAACTCTCCGCTTCAACCCATCCATCGCCCATGTCCCAGCTATCCGCCTACGGCCGATTCGACCACGAAGCCCGCACCTTTGTTCTCACCGGGGAACCCCCCCGCAAGTGGCGCAACATTCATTTTTGCCGCCCGGGCGACCACGAGATCTACGCCGAGACATCGAATCTCGGCGACGGGTTGGTGACGATCCGCGACCGCGAGGGCAACACCTGCCAACTCGTGGGGTATGACAACAAATACCTCTTTGTCCGCGATGACGAAACCAACACCGTCTTCACCCCCTGGGGCGACCCGGTGGCCACGCCGCTCGACGGGAAGAGTTGCACCTTCCATGCCGCCTACACCGCGATCGAGGGAACGGCGGCGGGGCTGTCCGCGAACCAGACGGTCTTCGTGCCGGAGGACGAGGCGATCGAGGTTTGGAGGGTCTCGGTTCGAAACACCTCGGACCGCCCGCGCCGGGTTTCGCTCTTCGCCTACGCGATGTTCCAACTCACGGGCAAAAACTCGGAGGGACGCGGAGTCGGGAAGGACAACGAATCCCGCGTCGCGCCGGAAATCGGGGGCGTGTGGGTTCACAACCGCGACCGTTCGGTTCCCACCCCGCGGTTCAACGGGTATCTGGTGACCACCAGTCCCGCCTTCGCCGGGGGATGCGGCTACCGGGATTTTTTCACCCGCGAGAGCTACTCCATGGCCGATCCCAAGATTCTCCAGGGATGGAACTGCAACAACCTCGGCTTTGTGGGGCCCGACTGCGCCGGCATCGTGCAGGTGACCTTCGCGCTCCCACCCGGCGCGGAAGGCCGCGCCGATTTCCTCCTCGGCTGCGCGGCGGATCCAAGCGAGGTGCTGGAACTGCGGCGGCGCTTCGATCCGTCAGGCGTCGATGCGGCCCTCGCCGCCCGGGTCGCCTCGGAGAACGCGCGGGCGGCGGCGTTTTCCGTCGATACCGGCGATGGCGACCGCGACGCGCTCATCAACCATTTCGTGAAAAAATCCATGGTGTCGTATCTGGTGAACAAAAGCGGCTTCCGGGACAACCTGCAGAACGACATGGGCGTGGCGCTTTTCGATTGGCCGATGGCCCGCGCGAACCTGCTCCGGGCCATCTCCTCGCAATACGCCAGCGGCAGCGTGCCCCACAGCTTCCGCCCTTGGAACCGCCATCAATACTCGGACAAGCCCGCGTGGCTCCTGCATTGCGTGCCCTGGTGTCTCAAGGAATCCGGCGACCTGGCTTTCCTCGAGGAACCCGTGCCCTACAGCGACGACCCGCGCCCGGAGACCGTCTGGCAGCACATGCTGCGGGCCATGCGCTTCCTGGTTCGCGACACCGGCGAGCACGGACTCTGCGACCAGCATTTCGCCGACTGGAACGACGGCCTCGAACCCTCCGAAAAAACCGGCGCGCGCGAAAGCGTGATGGTCACCCAACAACTTTGCCTCGGCCTGCTCGAGGTGGCGGAACTCGCCCGCCGCCGCGGCGAGAAGGAGGTCGAGAAGGAGGCCCTCGGCTGGCACGAACACTTTTCCCGCTTGCTCAACACGGTGGCCTGGGACGGGCGCTGGTATTCCCGCACGCTTTGCTCCGGCGGCTACACCATGGGGTCGGACGCCAACGCGGAAGGAAAGATTTTCGTCAACACCCAGAGCTGGGCGGTTCTCTCGCAAACCGCGCCGCCCGACCGCGCCGCCTCCTGCATGGCCGCGGTGGATGAAATGATCGAGACCGACTTCGGGTTTTCGATCGCGGCCCCGCCGTTCACGAAATTCGACGAGCGCATCGGGCGCTTCTCCGCCTCCCGCCCGCTCCTCGCCGAAAACGGCGGGTGCTACAACCACGCGGCGGGATTCAAGGGCGTGGCCGACTGCATGCTCGGCCGATCGGAGGAAGCCTGGCGCACCTATCTCAAAGTCGCCCCGGGGAACCCGTGGAACCCCGTTTCGAACTCGAGGCTTGAACCGTTTTCTTTCACCAACTGCTTCATCCTTGCCCCGCAGTGCCGCGGCATGGCCATGTATCCTTGGCGCACCGGCACGGCCGCATGGTTCACCCAACTGCTCGTGGAGTGGATTCTCGGGGCGCGCCGCCACCACGATGGTCTTCTCATCGACCCCTGCCTGCCCAAAAGCCTGCCGCGGGTGGCGCTGACGCGCACCTTCCGGGGCGCGGTCTATGACATCGCCATCGACAACTCGGCCGGACGCGGCGGGCGCGGGTGCCGCGAAATCCGGCTCGACGGCTCCAAAACCGAAGGGAACATCCTTCCCGCCCCCACTCCCGGCGCGCGCCACAAGATCGAGGTGGTGGTCTGACAATTCACCCCGGCTGCGGGGATTTCCGCATGGAGTCGAACAGGGCTTCGGCGATGACCATGCAACCGGTCTCGGAGGGGTGGACGACATCCACTCCGTCGCGGCCGGTGAATTCGGATCCGTGGCGGCGGTCGAGGTGGCGCTGGAAACTGGCATGGAGATCCACAAAGGTGGCGCCGTGCCGTGCAGCGGCTTCGCGCAGGGCTTCGATGTAGGCGGGCAGATGCCGGTTCACCCGGCTGCGGTAGCTCGGCTCAAAAGTGTCGCGGCTGACATGGAACGGGCTGAGCAGGTGCAGGCGGACATCGGGATTCCGGGCGCGGCTTCGGGCGAGCAGGTCCTCGAGCAGGTTCGCATAGTCCTCGACTGTCACCGGATTCTCGCCGTTGCCGAGCCAGCGGTTGATGTCGTTGATGCCGATTTTCAGCACGATGTGGTCCGGCGAGTGGGCCAGGCAGTCCCGATCCCAGCGGTGGGCGAGATTGCGGATGGTCTGTCCGCCGATGCCGCGATTGACGATCCCCAGGCTTCGGGCGAGCCGGGGGTCGCGCGCCAGCAGCAGGGCCCGCCAGAGACGCATGTAGCCGCAACCGTAGGGACGGAAGCGGAGGGTGCGGCGTCCGGCGTCGGTGATGCTGTCCCCGATGAAAACAATCGATGAACCCGGCGCGATGGGCAGGCCGCCGGGCGGTCGGGCTCCCAAGCCCTTCAGCACCTCGTGTGCCAGGAGAATATGGCCTTCCTGGTCGGGATGGTTGTCGTCGGGGCCGAAGCAGTTGGCGCCTTCGGCGGCGAGTCTTTCGGTGAAAGCGTCCTGCGCGGGCGCGTGGGAGACGGAGGTGCGTTCGGCGGCCTTCCGCACCGCGTCGCGGAAGGCCGGATGCATGGCGAGGATCTGACCGGAATACCAGGCGGGGTCGGTGTTGTCGTAGAGAAGGATCGGATCCACCAGCAGGATCCGGCAATCGGGCAGGCGTTGGCGGGTGTGCCGGACGAGATCGACCAGGCATTCCTCCAGGGCGGCGGCATCCATGTATTCGGGAGGCTTGTTCTTCGCGCGCCAGATGTCGGCCGGTCCGGGATGCACGACGAGCCATCGGGGTTTGAACCAAAGCACATCGTCCTCCCAGCGTTGGCGCATCGAATGCAACGAGGCGTCCTTCGCCGTCCGGTCGAGGATTTCGACGCTCTTCTCCGGTTCCCGGGCGATGAGCAGGTCGCGCAGGCGCGCGACCCAGGCGGATCCCGGGGCGGGGGTTTCCTGTTCGCTGTCGATCAGACTCTCGCCGATGACGACAAGACGGTCGTTGTGTTGAAAGGGTGTGGTCGGCATGGATTCCTGGAATTCGGGATGAGGATATGGGATTTCCGCGCGGTCAGGAAGCCCTCTCCACCAATGCGGCGGCGCCTTGGAGGACTTCGCGGATCCGGTGCAGCTCGGAGGGCTTGTTGCGACGCATCCAGACACGCGAGAGCATCCGGTCCAGCTCCCTCAACCGGGCGGCGGTTTCGACCGCTTTCACCGGGCAGGCCCGCGACTTGCCCGCGCGATGGCGGGCGACCAGATGGAACTCCTCCATGGCGCGCAAGCCGAGAAGCCCCGTGCGGACCTCGTCCGCCAGCAGCGGTTCCACCGGGCGGCAGGCCGGGAGCAAGGCGAGAACCTCGTCCTGGATTCGACAAATCCGGCCCAGCGCGCGCCGGTGGGCGGCGGCGGGATGCTTGAAGATCCCGTTGGGAAGACCCGTGGCGGCGTCGAACCAATCGTCTGGAAAATCCTTGGAGCGCGGCTGCACCGACCAGGCGACCATTTGCCAGGTGGCCCGCCGACTGGAGGCGGCCTGCCGCAGCAGGGGGAGCAAACGCCCGGAGGAATCCCCGAAAAGCCGGCGCGAAACCGCCGCCTCGAATCGCGCGCGATCCAAGGCGGGACTTTCCGGATGCCATCCCGCGCAGGCGCCGAGGATCAGCCCCGGCCATGTCGGCCCGAGCGAGTTGATATGGCCGTAGTCGCCCCAATCGGTGTTGAGCAGGCCGCACGCGCCGCGCCGCTGTCCGAGGCGCGCGAAGCGGGTGATGTTTTGGCGGGCCTTCTCGTAGTCGGGCAGCCAGCCGTTCCATCCATTGACGCCCGGGCAAATGTAGTAATCGCGCCCGGCGGCCTGCAGGAGATCGGATTTCGAGTGGGAGAGCGGGGGATCGTAGTCCCAGTCCAGGATCACCGCCCGGGTCGGCAATCCGCCGATCAACTCCGGATATTTTCCAATGATGTCGCCCCAGAACATCGGAACGGCACCCGCTTCCTGCACGGCGCCGAGGACTTGTTTGAGGAAATCGACATAAAGCCGGCCGGGGCCGATTTTCCCGGCAAGGCTGCGGTTGCGCCCCTTGCCGAGGTCGAAGGTCTCGTCCGCGCAGATGTTGTAAAACCGCGAGCGGAAAAGCGGACGCGTCTCGGCGATGATCTCGCGAACCAGCGCGATCGACTTCGGGTTCCGGCAATCGAGCGTGTAATGCTGCATCCGGTCCCACCAGCAAAACGGCTCGCCGGAAACATCGCGCTCGAGTTCGTTGAGGCCGGGAAACTTTTCGTGAATCCAAGTGTAGAAGTGCCCGAAGGTGCTGAAGGAGGGAACGAGGTCGATATGCAACTCCGCGCACCGGGCATCCAGCGCGCGGATTTCATCGGCGGTGAGCGGGTCCGCCCCGCGCCAGACTTCCGGGTGCCGGCGAAACGCGAAGGTGTGCTCGATGTAGAGCTGGAGCTGGTTGATTTTATGGGCGGCGCACTTTTCGGCCAGGGCGAGCAGCGTTTTCAGCGTGGGCACCTTGCCGCGGGTGACATCGTGGTAGAACCCGCGCACGGGAAACTCGGGCCAGTCGAGGATTTTCAGGCAGGGCAACTTGGCGGGACCGGTTTGATCGCGGATCTGGCGCAGGGTTTGCCCCGCGTGGAACAGTCCGGCCCCGGTGGCGGATGTCAGCGTGATGCCGTCCGGCGCGATGTCGAGCCGGTAGGCTTCCGGTTCCTCCCGGCCGACCGGCCCGAGCACGCGTCGAACGCGGCGGGGAAATTCACAAACGCCGGGATGCGGACGCAGCCGGCGGGGATGGGGAAACAAGTCGAGGCGCATGACGGCGATGGGGCGTTGGGATTGGATCACGGGGACTCGACCTCTGGAACGCCCGGCGTTGTCGCGGCGGTGCCCAAACGGAAAAGTCCGGCACGGAAAGTTCAAAACGGCTTGCTGGCCGTCAAGCGCCGAAAATCAAAAGGGCCTCGCCACCCCGGGGAAAATCCCGCCCCCGGCGCGCCAAAACGAAGGCCGCCCGGATTAACGGATTCACTATTGGTTATATTCCGAAGGATTGCACCCAAAGGTTTCCATTCGGCAGTATCGCCGGATGTCCAAACTTTCACACCCCGAAGGAGAGTTCGTGTGGGTTCGCGGAGACGCGAGAGGTCGAAACGCCTTCGTGCGGTTCACGAGGCGATTCGATTGGAACGCCCCCTTCCCCGCCGCGTTCCCGCTCCATTTGTTTGCAGACACACGCTACCGCCTGAGGGTGAACGGAGCTTTTGTCGGAGCCGGCCCGGCCTGCTTCGTGACCCGGCATCCCGAATACGACACGCACGATCTGGCGCCCCTTTTGCAACGCGGCCGGAACCTCATCGAGGTCGAGGTGAATTTTTTCGGCGCCTCGTCCTACCAGACCATGCCCGACGGCAGGCCGGGATTCTGGGCCTCGGGAGGAGGCGGCGGGATCGACTTGACCACCCCGGGCGACTGGCAGGGGGAAATCCTCCACGCCTGGCGATCCGACTCTCCGTTGTTCAGCTTCGCGCTCAATCCCGTGGAGATCTGCGACACGCGCCTTCTCGATCGCGGAGAACCTGCGGCGATCGAGGCGTGCCGGGGACCGGACGCTCCCTGGGGGCCGTTGAATCCCTACAGCGGGGTGCCGTTGGAATTTCCGATGCTTCCCCCGTCGAAGGTGGTTCTCGCGGCCCGCCTCTTGGAGGGCGGGCGGCGGTATTGTTTCATGAGCCACGACAACCGGGCGGCGGCGAGGCTCGGCAATCCCGCCGCGAAGCCCTGGGTGGCCTTCGCCACATGGATCAAAGCCGGGAAGGCGGCCCGGGTGGCGCTCGAATGCGGCTGGAGCGATCTTTTCCTCAATGGAACCCCGCTCGCCATCGAGGAAAACATTCGCTTCACGAACCACTGCGTCACCGTTCTGGAATTGAAGGAGGGTTGGAATCTCCTCGCGGGCAAGCTGTGCGTTCTCTCCGAATTCTGGGCCTACTGCCTCGGGGTGCCCGATCAAGCCGGGATCTCCCTGCACGCGCGGCGCGACGCCTCCTGTTCCGATGTTTTTGCGATTTCCCCGGTCTCGCCCGACATCGACTCGCTGACGCTCCCCGGCCCGCTCGACCCGGAGGCCCCCGCTGGCTGGCACCGCGAGTCCGGCTCGCCGCCGAACCTCACGCCCTCGAGGATGATGGCGCTGGACAAAATTCCGGAGGACGCCGTTCGCGAACTGGATTTCCGTCGCTGGAGCGAGGTTTCCAGCCTCGAGGGCCCCGCCGCGACATGGTGTTTCGAATTCGAAGGGGAATTCCTGGGATACCCCCTGCTGGATGTGGAGGCCCCTCCGGGAACCATACTCGATATCGCGTTCAGCGACTGGCTGCACCCCTCGGGTTGCATTGATTTTTACCGCTCCTCGCCCTACCACGACACCGCCGACCGGTTCGTCCTGAGCGGAGGCAGGCAGACCGTGGAATTGTTCCATCCCCGCGGGGGTCGCTACATGCAGGCCACCCTGCGCTCGCCAGTCGAATCCGCCGCCCTTGCCCTCCACAGCGTTCGGGTCAGGCTCCGCCAAACAATCCACCGCGACCGGACCGAATTCCAATGCGGCGATCCGGCGATCGAGTGGATGTGGCGGGCAACCATGCGGACCCAGCTCCGCTCCACCGACGAGGCCTACATCGACTGCCCCTGGCGCGAGCGGGGAAACTACATCGGTGACGCCTTGGTATGCGTGCATATCGACCAGATTCTTCACGCCGACCCGCGCACGGCCCGCCGAGGTTTGCGGCAATTCGCCCATGCCGCGCTTCCGGATGGGCAGCTTTCCTGCTGCGCCCCCTCGTGGCTTAGAAAACCCCACGAGGACTACACTCTTCTCTGGATAACCGCCCTGCACGACCACTGGGCCTTCACGGGAGACCTCCAAACGGTGGCCAACCTGTGGCCGACCATTGAAGGAATCTGGGCCAGCCCGTCCTGGGAAACCCATTCCTCCGGGCTTTGGAGCCTCCACGGCGCGAGACAGTTTGTGGACTGGGGCGTGCTGGCCAGCGAGCGCGAGGGGGATGCCAATGCCTGCATCAATCTTTTCCGTCTCGAGGCCCTCCGCCAATGCGCCGCCATGGCCGAAGCCCTGGGCCGGGGCGACGCGGCCGCCGACCTCCAGCAGCAGGCTTCGAAAGTCGAGGCCGCCCTGTTCAAGGTGCTGTGGGATGAGGATCGAGGTTGCCTGCGGGCCTCCGAGGGAGCCGCGACCG
This sequence comes from uncultured Chthoniobacter sp., assembly GCA_964403605.1. Lineage (GTDB taxonomy): Bacteria > Verrucomicrobiota > Verrucomicrobiia > Chthoniobacterales > Terrimicrobiaceae > UBA967. The sequence goes on along the minus strand of CAYOGR010000071.1, from coordinate 1,169 downwards.
AAGCCTTGCATGCGAATGTCCTGGCGCTTTGTTTCTCGGCCGGTCCGCGCGAACGCCGCGTGCGCATTTTGGATTACATCGAGCCCAAGCTGCTCCGGAACCTGGATCGGGCCCTCCATGGCGACTGGCAATCCGGCAATCTGGAACTGTATTTTTTCCATTTCCTCCTTCCCGGGCTGGCCGCGCACGACAGGCCCGATCTGGCGGAACAGATACTTTCCAGCCACTATGGCCATTTGCAATCGCAGGGCCCCCAGACACTCGTCGAGACCCTTCACGGATTGTCGAACCATAGCGGGAGCGCATGCCATCCCTGGTCCGGCGCGGGCGCCATTTACGCCGCGCGCCACATCCTTGGCATTCGCTTGGAAAAACCCGGCGATCCGGACAACCTGGTCTGCGCCCCGCTTGTCCACGGCATCGATCGCGCGTCCGGACGCATCGCCCACCCGAAAGGGTGGATCGAGGTGGAATGGAAGGGCGAAGACACCCTTCCCGCGGTCAGCGCCCCGGAGGGCGTCCAAGTCCGCCGCCTCCCGGTCCGCCGGGCCGGACAAGACGCGTGGGGGCTTCAACGGCCCGCCGCATCGAGAAACTGTCCTCCAAGCCTCGGAACCCGCCGCTAGATGGGCGAGGAGTTGGATATACCATTTCCAAATCAGGGGCGGATCGGTTTCGTGGCCGTTGGTTCGCAGCAAATACGCGCCTTTGTTTTTGTTGGCCTTCTGCCCGGCATTCACATCGCTCCAATTCTCCTTCTCCAGCAGGGCCGGCTTTTCGCGCGAGGCGGAGACCTCGTATTGCAGATCGGCCTCGATCCGGCTCTTGGCCGCCTGGAGATCGGCCGCCACCGCACGGAGGCTCTGGCACTCGGCCTCCTTGCGCGGGCAGTCGCTTTGTCTCTACCTCGGATGCGGCCCGCAAGGCCGACTCCTCGCGGAATTTCATGTTCAAGTCTTCCGCGCGGGCTTCGGCCCCGGCGAGCCGGGATTCCCCCCCCCGGGGCCAAGCGCTCTCGAAACACTGCGGCATCCGTCGCGTGGCGAACCCGCCGGATTTAAAAAAACGCCGCAGGAACCAACGCGATGAACAGCCCCAAGGCCAAACCGGCCTGGCAGCCTGTCGGCTTTAAGAAACCGCCGATTCCAAATCTCGGGTTACGATTTTTT
>CAYOGR010000070.1:5015-12273 GCA_964403605.1 uncultured Chthoniobacter sp. | reverse complement strand
CCACCTTCGCGCTGAACTTTTCCCGCCCGGGCGGACAAATCGTCGCGCAGTATTACAATTTCCTGCGCCTCGGCCGAGAAGGCTACCGCAAGATCCACGAGGCGTGCTACGACACCGCCCAATTTTTCGCCGCGGAACTCCAAAAACTCGGCCCCTTTGAAATCCTCTTCGGCGGCGATCCTCAACGCGGCATCCCCTGCGTGAGTTGGAAACTGCGCGACGGCGCCAAGGTCCCCTTCGGCCTCTACGACCTCGCCGACCGCCTGCGCGTGCGGGGTTGGCAAGTTCCCGCCTACAGCCTCCCGCCCGACCGTGAGAATCTCGTCATCCAACGCATCCTCGTCCGCAACGGAGTCACCCGCGATCTCATCGCCGCCCTTCTGGAAGACATCCGCCGCGCGCTGGACTATTTCAAGTCCCACCCCGCCGCCACCCCGCTTACGGCCGAGGAGGGAACTGGCTACCATCATTGAAGCTCATTTTTTCCCGTTGTCCTCCTGACCGCGATTTTCTTGATCGCGCCTGGGCGGGTCAGGTTTTTTGAAATCCACCACGGCCCGCCCCGCGCCCGTTTTTCGACACGGGATCGACGCGATGTTGGCAACCGTGCGGCCTTTTGTTTAAGTCCCCGACTCGACCATGGCTCAACTCAACTCGAATTATCTCAAACTCAAAGCAGGCTATCTATTTCCTGAAATCAACCGTCGCGTGAAGGCATTCACCGATGCGAATCCCGATGGCGCGGCGAGGCTCATCCGGTGCGGTATCGGCGATGTCACCGAGCCCCTGCCCGTTGCTGTTCGAGAGGCCATGCACAAGGCCGTGGATGAAATGGGCGAGCGCACGAGCTTCCGCGGCTACGGGCCCGAGCAGGGCTACGAATTCCTCCGCCACGCCATCGCGGAAAACGACTACCGCGCCCACGGGCTGGAGGTCGCGGACGACGAGATTTTCGTCTCCGACGGCTCGAAGTGCGATTGCGGCAACATCCTCGACATCTTCGGCCACGACAACCGCATCGCCGTGATGGATCCTGTGTATCCGGTCTATGTGGACACCAATGTCATGGCGGGCCACACCGGCGAGGGCGATGAGAAGGGTCTCTACAGCGGGCTCGTGTATCTGCCCTGCAACGCGGAGAACGGTTTTGTTCCCGCGATTCCCAAGGAAAAAGTCGATCTCATCTACCTCTGCTATCCGAACAATCCCACCGGCACCGTCGCCACGCGCGAGCAGCTCACGGCGTGGGTCGAGTATGCGCTGGCGAACGAGGCGGTGATTCTCTTCGACGCCGCCTACGAGGCCTACATCAAGGATCCGGCCATTCCACATTCGATCTATGAAATCCCCGGCGCGCGCCGCTGCGCGATCGAGTTCCGGAGTTTCTCCAAAAACGGCGGGTTCACCGGTGTGCGCTGCGCCTTCACCGTTTTGCCCAAGGATCTTCAATGCACCACCTCCACCGGGGAGAAAAAACCGCTCCACCCGCTTTGGAACCGCCGCTTCAGCACAAAGTTCAATGGTGTGGGCTATGTGACCCAACGCGCCGCCGAGGCCCTCTACTCGCCCTCCGGCAAGCAGCAGGTCGCCGCACTCATCGAGCACTATATGGGCAACGCCGCCATCCTCCGCGCGGCGGCCGAAAAATGCGGCCTCGCCTCGTTCGGCGGTATCAACGCCCCCTACATCTGGGTGCGCGCACCGAAGCACCTGAACAGCTGGTCGGTCTTCGACAAAATGCTCCATGAGGCGAATGTCGTCATCACCCCCGGCAGCGGATTCGGGCCTGCCGGCGAGGGATACTTCCGCATCTCCGCCTTCAACACCCGTGTGAATGTCGAAGAGGTCGCCCGCAGGCTTGCGGCGCTCGATTGGAAGTCCTAATCGTTGCCCTGTGAAAACCGCCGCCCAGCTCCTCGTCCGCGAAAGCGGAATTTTGTTCGGCTGGGCTTCGCTGGCCATTCTCGCGACGGTTGGCAGCGAGTGGCTTTCCGGCCTCTCAACCGCATCGACGATGGGGATTTTCCTCATCTGGCTCATCGCGGCGATTCTCGGATGCGCGTTTGCGGTCGTTCGCCACGCGGACACCATCGCGGCAAAGCTCGGGGAACCGCTAGGAACCTTGATTCTCACCCTCAGCGTCATCGGCATGGAGGTGAGCATGGTGGGAGCCGTCATGGTTTCTGGAAAAAACAACCCCGCCCTCGCGCGGGACACGATGTTTGCCGTCCTGATGATCGTGCTCGGCGGACTCGTTGGCATCTCCCTCATGCTCGGCGCCTGGCGTCACCGCCAGCAGGAATTCAACCTGGAAGGGGCGGGCGCCTATCTTTCCCTCATCGTGCCGCTGGCCATTTTCGGGTTGGTGCTCCCGAATTTCACCGTCGCCACGAGCAGTCCGACCTACTCGACCGGAGAAGGGTTGATCCTCTCCCTGCTTTGCGTCGCGATCTACATCCTCTTTCTCGTCATCCAAACCAATCGCCACCGCGAATTCTTCTCCCATCCCCATTCGGAGGACGATGCCCCCCATCACGGAGATCCGAACACCAGCCTCGGAGCCGCCTCGTTTCTCCTTCTCGCGGGACTCTTGCCCGTGGTGCTGCTCTCCAAAAAACTCGCCGTGGTCCTGGATTTTGGAACCACCCAGTTGCAACTGCCCGGAGGGCTCGCCGGCTTGATCGTCGCCTTTCTCATCCTCGCTCCCGAAGGCTTGAGTTCCGTCAAAGCCGCCTGCCAAAACCAACTCCAGCGGGCCATCAACCTCCTCCTCGGTTCCGTCCTCGCGACCCTTGCGCTCACGATCCCGGCCGTTCTCACCATTGGCCTGATTACCAAGCAGGAAGTCGATCTCGGCCTGCCGATGCAAAATGTCGCGCTGCTTTGCGTGATGCTCTCCATCTCGGTTCTGACCTTTGCGCAACGCCGCACCAATCTCCTCCAGGGTGGAATCCACCTGCTTGTTTTTCTTTTCTGGATCGCCCTTCTTCTCGAGGCGTAGGGCTCAAGCGGCCCCCCGCCCTCCATTCCCAGCGAGGATTTGGCAGGAAATTTCGACGACTCCCCCGGGAGGTGTGTTCTGAAGGCCAAGACCGTTGGCAGCGGCGTTCGGCAGCGCACTCCAAGGTTCCACACAGAAAAAATCCGAGTCGGGCCGCTCGGTCCAGGTCGTCGCACAATACCAACTCCCGGGTTGTGGAGAGGTGTCCTTAAAGGAAATCATGCGACCGCTCGCGGCATGGGAGAGGCTTACGCGGTCGAGCTCGGGCTGCACATGGAGACGATCGATCCAATCGGGATTGGCAAGGAGATCGCGGGTAGAGGTGGCTTCGCGCTGTTGGATTTGCCCGGTGGAAAAATCCTGCGAGGCCCAATGGCGGCAGGGAAGCTCCAATTCCCACCCGGCGCGCTCGCGGGCGGGGATGCCGAGATAAAAATGGTGCCCGGCCGACCAGGGCAGCGGGTCTTTTCCGGTGTTTGTGACGCGATAGAGCACTTCGAGGGAATCGGCACCGAGACGCAAGACGACCTCGAAACGGAAATCGTAGGGATAGGCGGCCCCGGTGGTGTCGTTGGCCTCGAGCCGCATTTCCACGAAATCGGCACCGGCAGAGACAATCGAAAATGCCGAATCGCGGGCGAAGCCATGCATTGGCGCGGGGCGCACGGTTCCATCCGGGGATTTCCAGAAACCGATGCGGTTGTCGTGAAAGCTTCGGGCGATGAAGGGAAACAGGACCGGATTCCCGCCGCGCACTTTTTGCGGCCGGCTCCAATCGGCGGATTCCGGCCAGACGACCACATCCCAATCGCCGAGGCTCCAGCGCAGGAGTCGCGCACCGTGGCCGGGCGAGACGAGTGCCCGGGAGGATGCGTTTTCCAGCACGACGACCGGCTGGCCTTGGAAGGTTTGGATTTTCATCATCAGGCGGGTTTTTTAAACCAGCCCAGCGGCTGGGGATTGATGCATTGGGTGATTTGCTTCACCTCGGTGTAGGCCTCGTAGCCGTAGGTTCCGAGTTCGCGGCCGATGCCGCTTTGCTTGTAGCCGCCCCAGGGGGCTTCGTTGAAGGTGGGATGGTAGCAGTTGATCCAAGTGATGCCCGCGCGCAGGGCGCGAACCACCCGCTGGGCGCGGGAGGCGTCGCCCGTGAAAACCCCGCCGGCGAGGCCATAGATCGAGTCGTTCGCCAGGCGGATCGCCTCCTCCTCGGTGTCAAACAACTGCACAACAAGAACGGGGCCGAATATCTCCTCGCGCACGATCCGCATGGAGGGGCGGGTGTTGGTGAAAACGGTCGGCTGGACGAAATTGCCTCCGGCGCGCTGGTCGGTGTAGGCCGCTCCACCGCACAAAAGCTCCGCTCCCTCTTCATGGCCGGCATGAATGAAATCGAGCACCTTTTTCTGGTGGGCCCGGGAAATGAGCGGCCCCATCTCGGTGGCGGGATCGAGACCCGGGCCAACGACGATTTTTTCGCAGGCCGCCGCGAGGCGGGGCAAAAAGGAATCCGCCAGCGAGCGCTGGAGCAAAAGCCGCGATCCGGCGCTGCAAACCTCCCCCTGGCCCGCAAAAATGGCGAACATCGCGTATTCCAGCGCCACGGCGGGATCGGCGTCCGCGAAAACGATGTTGGGGCTCTTGCCTCCGAGTTCGAGGGTGACTTTTTTGAAGTTCGACGCGGCAGCCGTCATGATCTTGCGGCCGGTGACCCCGCCGCCGGTGAAGGCGATTTTGTCCACGAGCGCGCTGGCCGCGAGATATTGACCGACGGTCTCTCCCGCCCCGTAAACCAACTGCGCCACGCCGGGCGGAAAGCCCACCTCGTTGATCAACTCGAACAACACGGAGACCGACAGCGGGGTCAGCTCCGAGGGCTTGAGAATGCAGCAATTGCCCGCCGCGAGGCCGGGAGCGAGTTTCCAGGCCGCCATCAGGAGCGGGTAGTTCCAGGGGATGATTTGGCCGCAAACCCCGATCGGTTCGCGCACCGTTTGGCAAACGATGTTGGGGTCGCCGACCTCGAAGGTCTGGCCGTGCGGCTTTGTGGCCAGCCCCGCGTAGAAGCGGAAGCACCCCGCCGCGTCGGCGACATCGAATTCCGCCTCGCGAAGCGGCTTCCCGTTGTTGCGCGTCTCGAGTTCCGCGAGTTGGGCCGAGCGGGAGTCGATCAGGGCCGCGAGTTTGAAGAGCTTTGCGGCCCGCTCCGTCGCGGGAGTGCGCGGCCAGGGACCTTCATCAAACGCCTTCCGCGCGGCTTCGATGGCCGCCTGCATGTCTGTGGCGGACGACTCCGCCGCCTCTCCAAGTTGGGAATTATCCGCCGGATTCAGGAAGGGCCGAACTGCCGCGTCCTTGGCCCCGACGAAGCGGCCGTTGATATAGTTTTTGAGGATCATAAGGCTAGGGCCTCCACAATGCGGCGTTCACACACGCCCACAAGTGGATGATCCACCCCAAGGTGCCGAGACTGATAAACCACAGCACACCGGATCCCACAAAAAACACGATCGCCACCAGAATCCGCCCTTGAAGCAGCTGCCCCAAACCGGGAATGAACAAACTGCAAAGGGCTGCGATGACATTTCCTCCGGAACCGGGACCAGTGCTCATGCCGCGAACTATTCCCTGTGGCTGCTTCACGCGCAAGCGATTCCCGCCTTGAAGACCGCCGCACCGCGACCGTCAAGGTTGGCGTTGCTTTCGGCGGCCGGGTTTGTCTAACTCCACACCCATCCATGATTGGACTCCATGCCCATGCGGAAAAACCCGCCGCCGCCGAGGTCGTGCGCGCCATGGTGCGGGAACTCGATCTCGCCGGCCTGCCCTACCTTCTCGAGCGCTCCACCGCACCGCTTGCCGGCAAATCCTCGGATCTCGACCTGGAGGCCCTGGCCTCCCGCTGCGAACTTCTGGTCGTGATGGGTGGCGACGGCACCATCCTCCGCGCCGTGCAGAAATTAAGCGACGCCATCCCGACCGTCTTCGGAATCAACATCGGCACACTCGGCTTTCTCACATGCCTCGGCTCCGGCGAGGTCTTGCGTGCCGTCGAGTGCATCCGCAAGCGCGACTACATCGTCAGCCCCCGAACCCTCATGCAAGCCGACCTCATGAAGGAAGGCGGCGAAACGCGGACCTTCTTCGCCCTCAACGATGTCGTGGTGAGCCGTGGCGAGCGCTCGCAACTCGTCCAAATCCGCGTCGGACTCGGCGACCTCCCGCTCACCGACTACAACGCCGACGGTCTCATTGTTGCCACGCCCACCGGCTCCACGGCGTATTCGATTTCCGCCGGCGGGCCGATTCTCATGCCCGACTGCGGGTGCTTCGTCATCACCCCGATCTGCCCCCATGTCCTCTCGATCCGCTCGGTGGTCATGAGCGATGCCTCCCTCGTGAAAATGCAGGTCGCCAAGCCCGGCCAGACCGTCACGGTCTCCGTGGATTCCCAAAGCTGCGGCCAACTTGGCCCCGGCGATCTTTTGAGCCTGAAAAAGAGCCCGCGCGTGCTTCCGCTGGCCATGCTCCCGGAACGACCCTTCACCGAGGTGATCCGGCAGAAGCTCAAATGGACCGGAAGCAACATATGATCTCCCTCTCCAGCATCCTCCTTCCCGAGCACATCAACCTGCGCCTCGACGCCAGCGACGAAAACGCCGCCGTCGAAGAGCTTCTCATCCCGCTGCGGGGCGACATCCGCATCAACAACTGGGAGGCCCTCCGCGCGTCCGTGCTCGACCACGCCGCACCCGCTGTTTCCACCGACGACGGATGCGGAATCCTGATCGCCCATGGCCGGACAAACTCGGTCGGTTCCCTCGTCATGGCCGCCGGGCGCTCGACCAATGGCTTTCCCTCGCCCCACATCACGGGCCCGGTGCGGTTGGTTTTCGTGGTTGGAATCCCCACGGCACTGAATCAGGAATACCTCCGCGTCGTCGGCACGATCGCCCGCCTCTGCGGCAAGCCCGAGCACCTGCAAAAACTCCTCGCCGCGTCCGGCACCCGCGAGTTTTTGGATCTCCTGCTCGCCTGGGAAAACAAGCTCTAGCCTCTCGGCGCGGGGTCTGGGACCTCTCCACGGCGGGAAGTTTCCACTCCCCGGCCACACGGCGGCATTCCTCCTCCGGCCGGAAAGGAGTCGGGGCAACCGTTTTTGATTTTTGGATGGGGTCTCTGTTTTCAAGGAAGTCGATTCGTGATCCATCCTGCAAATCCTCCGTGGGGAGGATTGTCTCGAAATAGGGCGTTGAG
>CAYOGR010000070.1:0-4915 GCA_964403605.1 uncultured Chthoniobacter sp. | reverse complement strand
GGGTCAACTCCCTATTCCAATACTGCCGGGCTGCGCAGAATCTCCTTTGGCACGCCCATGATCAACAACCACACCATCTGGCCCGGCAAACCCACACCTTCGGGAGCAACCTGGGATGGCGAGGGCGTGAACTTCGCCCTGTTCTCCGAGAATGCCACGCTTGTCGAACTGTGCCTGTTCGATTCCCCCGAATCGACGGTCGAGGCGCGGCGTATCGCGCTTCCCGAAAAAACCAACCAGGTCTGGCACGGCTACCTGCACGGGGCGCGGCCGGGGCTTGTCTATGGATACCGGGTCCACGGCCCGGATGAGCCCGCCTCGGGACACCGCTTCAACCCGAACAAAATCCTCCTCGATCCCTACGCAAAATCCATCGCGCGGAGTTTCACTTGGGATCCCTCCATTTCCGATCCCGCGATGGACAGCTCGCCGAGCGCCCCCCTCGCCCGCGTGCTGGATCCTGCCTTCGCTTGGAACGGCACACGGCCACCATGCACACCCTGGCATGACACGATTTTCTACGAGCTGCATGTGAAAGGCTTCACGCAGCGCCATCCCGGGGTTCCAAAAAAACTGCGCGGCACCTATGCGGGCCTCGCCTGCGAGGCCCCAATCGCCCATCTCCAAAGTCTCGGAGTCTCCGCCGTCGAGTTGATGCCGGTCCATTTCCACGCGGACGAGAAGCCTGTCGTCGATCGCGGTCTGGTGAACTACTGGGGCTACAACACGCTGGGTTATTTCGCGCCGGATCCGCGGTTTTGCTCCAGCGGGCCGGAAAACGCCGCGACCGAATTCAAGGAAATGGTCCGCGCCCTCCACGGCGCGGGCATCGAGGTGATTCTCGATGTTGTTTACAACCATACCGCCGAGGGCGACCACACCGGCCCCGTCCTTTCCATGCGAGGCATCGACAACGCCAGCTACTACCGGCTCGACACCGACCGCTCGCGCTACATTGATTTCACGGGCTGCGGGAACTCCCTCAATGTCGCCCACCCGCGCGTTCTCCAGCTCATCATGGATTCGCTCCGCTACTGGGTGCAGGAAATGCATGTGGACGGCTTTCGCTTCGATCTTGCCAGCGCCCTCGCTCGCGAATTGTGGGAAGTGGACCGCCTCGGATCGTTCTTCGACATCATCCATCAAGACCCGGTCCTCTCGAATGTAAAACTCATCGCCGAACCCTGGGATCTCGGCCCGAACGGGTATCAGGTTGGCAATTTTCCCGTCCTATGGACCGAGTGGAACGGGCGCTACCGCGATTGCATCCGCCGGTTCTGGAAAGGCACCGGCACCAGTGTCGGCGAACTCGCCACCCGCCTCGCCGGCAGCAGCGACCTCTACCTCCCCAATGGCCGCCGCCCCAGCGCCAGCTTGAATTTCATCACTTGCCACGACGGGTTCACTCTCGCCGATCTGGTCAGCTACGGGCAAAAACACAACGAGGCCAACGGGGAGGAAAACCGCGACGGCAGCGACTTGAACGACAGCTGGAATTGCGGCGCGGAGGGGCCCACGGAAGACCCGGCGGTGAACAGCCTGCGCGCCCGGCAGCGCCGCAACCTCCTCGCCACCCTGCTTCTCTCGCAAGGAGTCCCCATGCTCCTCGCGGGGGACGAATTCGGCCGCACCCAGCAGGGAAACAACAACGCGTATTGCCAGGACAACGAGATCTCCTGGGTCGATTGGAGCCTCGACGACGAGCAACAAAACCTCCTCGAGTTCGTCCGCTCGCTCATCCAACTGCGCCGCGGGCAACCCGTCTTCCGGCGACGGCATTTTTTTCAGGGCCGCGCCATCCACGGCACGGACATCAAGGACATCTACTGGCTCCGCCCCGATGGCATGGAAATGACCGACAGCGACTGGACCTGCGCCCACGCCTGCAGCCTGGGCATGGGCCTCCCCGGCGACCAGATCAGCGAATGCGACGAACGCGGCCAAGCCATCCACGGCGGCTCCTTCCTGATCCTGCTCAACGCACGCGACGCCATGATTCCCTTTCGCCTCGGCGCCCGGCGTCGCGAGGTGAATTGGACACTATTGCTCGACACGACCGAGCCTCAGGGCAGATCGCCGCAAACCCTCCACGAGCACATGACGGTTTTCCCCCTTCAGCCGCGCTCCATCGCCGTCTTCGAAGCCCACCTCGCGCCGTTGCCTTGAGTGGAGCGTGGCGGCCGCGGATGGCGCGAAGCACCGCATCGCGAGGCCCGCCGGGAGCCAACATGCCCGCGCGGCTTTGGCTTTCCTCTTCCAGCCGCCCCGGCGGGTTGGTATACGAACCCGCATGCCGCAACCCGATGTTCCGGAACTCCCCCTCGTCCTGGCGAAGCCACCATCCACACGGCGCCGGGCCGCGCCCCGCACCCGATCCCGCCCGCCGGTGGCGAGGATGCTCCGCATTCACGAGCTGATCCAGGAAGGCGGCCATCCGAATTGCTTCTCGCTCGCCGCGGAGTTCGAGGTCTCCCCGAAAACCATCCAGCGCGACATCGACTTCATGCGCGACCAGCTCCGCCTGCCGCTTGAATACAGCGCGCTGAACCGCGGTTTTTACTACACGCGGCAAGTCTCCTCCTTCCCGCGAATCGCCATGACCGAGGGCGAGATCGTCGCCTTGCTGGTCGCCCAAAAAGCGCTGGAGCAATACCAGGGCTCGGTTTTTGAAAAACCGCTCAAGGCCGCTTTCGAAAAAATGACAAGCCAGCTAGAGGACGAGGGCACATTTTCCTTCAAGGAACTCGGGCAGGCGATTTCGTTCCGGCCGGTCGGCTTTGCCATTCAGGAGCTCAAGGTTTTTGAAACCCTCTCGAAAGCCATGCTTCACGGACGCGTTGTGGAGTTCGACTACCACAAGCTCCAAAGCGCAAAATCGGAACGCCGCCGAATCGAGCCCTACCATCTGGGTTGCATCGACAATCAGTGGTATTTGATCGGCCATGATCTTGTGCGGCGGAAGATCCGCACTTTCGCCCTTGTCCGATTGAGCCGCCCCCGAATGACGAGGCACCCGTTCACCCGCCCGGCGGATTTCTCGGTTTCGAAAATGATGTCGGAAAGTTTCTCGGCCTTCGAAACGCCGAAGCCCTCCCGCGTGGTGATCCGCCTCGACCCTTTCGCCGCGCGGCTCGCCGCCGAGCGCGTCTGGCACAAATCCCAAAAAATCAAAACACTCCCCGGCGGCGCGGCCGAGTTGACGCTCGAAGTCGGCCTCGCACCCGATCTCGAAAACTGGATCCTCGGCTGGGGAAGCCACGCCAAGGTCCTCGAGCCCCACGCGCTCTGCGAACGAATTGCCGCCATCGCCCGGTCGATGGCGCTCCAATACTCCGTCTAGCCATGCGCAGCGCCCTCCTCGCCCTTTTTGTTTCCCTCCCGATCCTCGCGGATCCCGCCGGTGCGCGCGAGTTTTCCCTCGTGACCTACAATGTCGAAAACCTCTTCGACATCGATGGCACCGCGAACTACGGCGAGTATGTTCCGACCGAATACACCCCGGCCCATCTCTTGACGAAGGTGAAAAACATCGCCCTCGTTTTATCCAAAGCCGACCCGCCCGACGGTCCCGATATCATTGTCTTCAACGAAATCGAAATCGACCACTCGCCGGAATCATCGGTCGAGGACCTGAATGCGTGGCTCGATTCCATGCGCGGCCGCACGCTCGACAGCCTCCTTAAACAAAAACCCGTCCCGCCGCAAATCGCGGGACTGCCCGCCGAGGCCTGGCTTCTCAAAGCCTGCGAGGAAGCGGGCCTGAAAGGCTACCTCGTCGCCTCCGCCGCCGAAAAACCCGGCGAATACGAGAGCGGCCGCCCGCGCACGGTCCGGAATGTGATTTTTTCGCGCTTTCCCATCCTGGACGCGAAATCCCACCCGACCCATGACGCCCGCGACATTCTCGAAGTCCGTCTCGATGTCGAGGGCCACCCGCTCACGGTTTTTGCGAACCACTGGAAATCCGGTGCCAGCGATTCGCGCAGCGAAGCCGTCCGCATCGCCAACGCCGCCACCCTCCGGACCCGCCTGGACTCCCTCCTTCGCGAGAACCCCCACGCCGATATCGTTCTCGCCGGCGATTTCAACTCCCACTACAATCAAAACCAGCGCTACCCCGAGTTGAAAAAAACCGGCCTCCTCGATGTTCTCCGCTCCCAGGGAAACGAAACCGCGCTCCCCGCCGGCAAGCGCGACCTCTACAATCTATGGTTCGAGCTTCCGCCCCGCGAGCGCGGCAGCGACATCTACCGGAAAGAGTGGGGCACGCTCATGCACCTGATCCTCACGCCCGGACTCTACGACAACCGAGGCCTGCAGTATGTGGACAACAGCTTCCGCGTCGTGAGCGTGCCTTCGCTGAACACCGATATTTTCGGCCGCCCGCAACGCTGGTTTCGCGGTGCGCGACCCGGCGGTTTCTCGGATCACTTTCCGATCCTCGCCAAATTCCGCGCCGCCGATCCCAAGGCCAAAGGCGCCTGGATGCCCCTGACCAATCCCAGCACCACACCCACTGGCCCCGGAGAGCCGGTTCTCCAGGTTTCCTCCTCCGAGCTTTTTAAAAATGCCATCGATCCCTTGAAGGAGCCGGACGGCGTGAATTTTCGGGACGGTTCCTTCGATGGCCGCATATTTTTGATCCAGGCCCCCGCTTCGGTGGATAAAAAAGGCCGAATTTCCGTGAAGGTGAACGGCCTTGATTACGGTGTTTACGCCCACGACAAGAAAGTCCTCAAACGCCTCCGTGAGCTTGCCGAGACGACCAAGGAGCTGAGCTTCTACGGCGCGCTCGGCACCTACCGGGGCCGCTGGCAGTTTGTCCTCCATGGCAAGGAGTGGATCGCGACCAAACCCACTTCCCTCCACCGAAAAGCCTGCCCATCCGGTCATTTCGCTCGACTCCGGGACTCGT
>CAYOGR010000069.1:0-12352 GCA_964403605.1 uncultured Chthoniobacter sp. | reverse complement strand
TGGTCCGATTGGTTCTACCGACCCGAATTAGCGGATCGCCTGCCGGAGTAAATCAGCCTTTATTGGCGGAGGATGGTTTTTTCCTTCGCTGGCTCGAAAGGAAGGATGCGGCTGGCGGTGGTCAGGTTTTGCTCGAGGATGCGGACGATTTTTTTGGAGGCGTGTCCGTCCCCGAATACCCCGGAGCCGTTGGACATCGAGGCGTGCCGCTCGGGGTTCACCAAGAGTTCGTGGGCCTCGCGGAGGATTTCCTGCACATCGGTGCCGACGAGTCGCAGCGTTCCGGCCTCCACACCCTCGGGGCGCTCGGTTTCCCGCCGCAGAACGAGCACGGGCTTGCCGAGCGCGGTGGCCTCCTCCTGCACCCCGCCGGAGTCGGATAGAACGAAGTAGGACTGCTGAAGGGCGGAGAGGAATTCCTCGTAGTTCAGCGGTTCGCAAAGTGTCACGCCGTTCTGCTTGGAGAGGATGGGTTGGATCAAGTCCCGCACACCAGGGTTCGGGTGGAGGGGGAAAAGGAAATGCGCCTCCGGGTGCGAGTCGGCGAGATGCTTGATCGCCAAGGCCACGGAGCGCATGGGGAGCCCGAGATTCTCCCGGCGATGGCAGGTGACGAGGACGAGTTTGCGCCGACCATTGAGAATCCCAGGCCGGATCTCGCGGCAACGAAGGTGGCGAACCATCCAATGCAGTGCATCCACCACCGTGTTACCGGTGACATAGATCGATCCATCTTCAATATTCTCGTGGCGAAGCAGATCCGCCGAGTAGGGGGTCGGGGCGAAATGCCATTGAGCAAGGCGTGAGAGGAGGGTTCGGTTCAATTCCTCGGGAAACGGCGAGTAGCGGTCGTGCGACCGCAGACCCGCCTCGACATGGCCCACAGGAATCTTGTGGTAGAAGGCCGCCAGTCCCCCGATCAGGGCACTGGTGGTGTCCCCCTGGACGAGGACGGCATCGACGGGATGGGTGGAAAAATGTTCCCCGAGTTGCGTGGAGAGGATGGCGGTGAGGTCCCAGAGTTTCTGGCGGGGCCTCATCACATGAAGATCCGTGTCGGCGACAATGCCGAAGTTCTCGAAGACTTGATCGACCATGTCGCCGTGCTGCGAGGTCGAGATAATGAAGGGTTGCAATAGGTCGGAGGCGCCAAGCTCCCGGATCACCGGGGCGAGTTTGATGGCCTCGGGGCGGGTTCCGACAATGACAGCGATGGTTCTTTTCATGCGTGTTTTGAAAATCAGGGTGCGAGGAGTTCGAAGCGGATCGGCCAGCCGTCGCATCGCTCGAAAATCTCCTCCAACTCGGGGCGGGAGAGCATTCCGCTCAGGCGGAAGACCACGCCGTCCGCGTCCAGATGGTGGACGACCACGCCCGTGCGGGCGGTGAACTCCGGTGCGAGCAACCCCTCGCAGCCGGGCGGGCAGTGATGCTCCTTGTCCGCCGCGACATCCACGCCCCCCGAGCGGCGCAGGGCGCTGAAAACCTGTTTCCGGTTGGCGAGGCCGAGCTGCACAAGCAAGCGATCCATCGGCGTGGACACGAGGCGGTTCATGTTCTGGATGCGCTCAACATTCTCTTTCGTGAGAACCGCCATTTCGGCGAGCTGCTCCAAAAGGGCGACTTGAGCGAGACGAAGCCGCTCAAATTTCTGCCAAGCCTTTCGAAAGCCGTTGGAGGTGTCCGCCACGAGAGGGGCATCGGTTCCGAGGATCCTACGGATGCGGTCTGCGACTCCGCGATGAAGTGGGGCGCGCGCCCCAATGGTGCCGTCCATCAAGGGAAGCAACCCATGGAGTTCGCAAAAAAACGGGCCGAGTGCGCGAACAAGCAAAATGCTCGGGGAGGTATTGGAAAGATCGTCGGGCGATTCCGCCAAGGAGTTCACGAAATCGCTCATCCCGAGGATCCGACGCGGGTAAATGCGGTTGCGAAGAGCGCGGATGGCACTCGGCGGGGTCAGAACCGGCTCGACCGGAGCGCGAATCACATCGACCACCCGGCGCAGGTCGCGCTCGGATGGCGGCTCGGCGAAGGCGAAAACCACCGGACCGTCGGCGTTTTGGCAGACGGGCATACCCTCGAAGCGGACGGCATTTTTTTCCGGCCACGAGTCGATCAAGGCATCGTGGACATCGACAGTCTCGACAGTCTCGACGGGGCGGACCGGCAGTCCGGAATGCCGGGCCCAGATATCGCAGAACTGCCCCTCGTCGATCAGGCCCATCTCGAGCAGGGCGCGGGGAGCGGAGCGGTCGCGGTTTTTTTCGATAATGCTCTCGAGATCGTTGCGAAGCACATAGCCCTCGTCGATCAGCAGATCCTCGACGGACCGCGAGAATTCACTGAGTTCCGCGCTTCCTGGGAAAATGTGTTTCGTCTTGGCCCAGGCAAGGGGCTTTTTCAGGAGGCGGTGCCTGGCATAGAGGAATGTCGCCCAAAAGGTGGCGCCCATGTTGATGAAGTTAGCCACCGGATAGCGCGGGATCGAAAAGACCCCCTGCTTCCAGCCGTAAACATTCGAGACATGGTAAACCTTTTGCCCAAGTCGGTAGCAAAGCAGGGCCGTATCCACGAGAACGATTTTCCAGAGTAGGCTGCCGGACTCGAAAAGCGGCGGCATGTAAAAGGAATTTGCCAATGGGGTCTGCCGGATTCCGAAATCCACCAGCATGTAGCCGACGACGCAGTAGCCGGCCGCGTTGATGGTGTGCACAAGCGGGGCGCGGCGGTCGCGCACCAGGGTGTATTGGGCGGCGAGGCCGCCTTTCCACCCGGCGTGTTCCCAGCTTTGAAAGGCCGTTCCGACAATCCAGCGGGCTTTTTGGCGCACAGCTTGGAGGAATCGCCGGGGAAAATTTTCCCGCACCGCCACGCGCTCGGTGACTTTTTTTTGGGAAACCACACGCCCCTTGGAATCGCGTTTCGAGACCTCACGCTCCACGGGGTTGTCGATGAATCCCGTCCGGAATCCCCCGGTGGTGAGATCCATGCCGACCAGGTAATCCTCCGCGAGGCTCCCCTCGGGGAAGGGCCCGCCGCCGTTGCGCTCGGCCAGAAATTCAAGTGCTGCGCGCGAGAAGGCGGTTCCCACACCGGCTGAGGGCACGACACCGCCGATCGCCTCGCGGGAATACATGTCCTTCACATGAAGCTCGGCGAATTCGTCGAGATACGAATTCCCGACCCAATGGGTCAGCGGCGGGAGTTCGAGCGGGAAGACCGGAATCTGCCCCATGTCGAGGAGCTCGGGGACATAGTGGTTGTAAACCTGTAGCGTGAGCGGGTGCAGGATGTCCTCTGCGTCGTGCAACGCGATAATCTCGTATTCTCGACGGCCGGGAATTTCACACGAGCGCATGGCCTGGAAAATGTGGTTCAGGCAATCGGCCTTCGAGGTCGGGCCGTTGTGAGGAACCACAGCCTTGTGGATGCGCGGCGAGGTTTTCACCAACTCATCGACACAGCGGTTCGTCTCGGGGTCATTCGCATACACGCCGATAAAAAGATCGTAGCGCTCGTAAAGCAGGGTCTTCCGGGTGTAGTCCGCCATGCGGTTGACGATGCCGCCTTCGTTCCAGGCCGGAATGAAAACAGCGATGAGTTTTTCGGGTTCTTTCCGGAGCTTTTCGATGGGCACAGGCGGTGCGCCCCGCCTGCCGCGGAGGGTGCGGAGGAATTGCATGTCGAAAAACAGGTCGTCGATTCCGAAGATGAAAAATCCGACCGCGGCCGTGTAGGCCATAAACAAAAAGAGATCGTGTAGGAGGTCCATGGTGATTCTACCAGCGAAGGGAAAGTGAGGCGGTGATGCGGAAATCCGAGTAGGTCGGATCGAGATCGCCCTTGGTGTCTCCGGCGTTCCGCCCCAGATACGCGCCGAGGATGTATTCGACGCTGGTGGTGAAAATGGCGGCACCGACCGGCGCCGTGACCAGGCGCATTCCAGGCCCGGCCTCGAAGTAATTGTCGTAGTAGTTGCCCGTCGTATCCATGGTCAGATTTTCAAGGGCATAGGCATCGAACGCGGCCGCCTTGCCGAACTGCACGAGCCTCAGGCCTTGGCGCGATTGCCCGTAAGCGATGCCATCGGAGAGACGCGTGTAGTAGGCCGCGTCGCCGCCCGCTTCCACGAACCAATCCATCCGGAATTGAACCGGCCCCCAGGCGTTGGGCTTCCAGTTCGCCACCGAGCGCGGAAGAACGGCAAGCCCGCCCGGTGTGGCGGCTTGGATATCCACGAACGCCCACTCTTTGCCCGGCCCCCAAGCCCAGAAGCCGTTCACGCCCGCGATCAGTTCCCAAAACCAATCACCTTGATGCTGCTCGGTTCCGCGCAGGTCCTTTTGGATGCCTCCCAGGACATAAAGGGTGAACGACTCGGTGGCGAAAGGTCGAATTCTCGCGCCGGCGTGGAAGCCCGCGAGGTTTTCGTTGTAGATGGTCGAAAGCCCCTCCGCCCCTCCGCCATAGGGATCGGAATCCAGGCTGAAATCCGCTTGCACAAACGGTTCGATCCACCGCGCTCCGGGCACATAGGTGCCTTGGCGTAGGCGTCCATTGGCGACGCCGATGTTGTAGCGTTCCAGATAGCTCGCGTAGAGATCGAGTTCGCCCCAGGACCAGCGTTCGAGGTTCAATGCCGGAGCGAGGGCATCGATCTCCCGGGCGGCTTGCTGCCCCTCGGGCGTGTCGCCGTGATGGTCGCGGAGGTCGCGCCAGATTTCAAAGGCCTCCACGGTCTGCCCCTCGCTCATTAGCAACGAGGCGAGTTGAAGTTTCGTTTCCTTGGCGGGATTTTCCATCTCCTCCACACGGCGCAAAATCCCGATCGCCTCGCGGGTCTGGTCTCTCCGACCGAGGATGGCCGCCTTCTCACGAAGCAACGACGGGGTCGCCTCGTTGCGATTTTCAAGAGTGTCGATGGCTTCAAGGGCCTCGTCGTCATTCTTCTCAGCGAGCAGACTGTAAACCCTCTGCCTTCGTTCCAGCAGAGCTTTTCGTTCCTGGTATTCCGCGCGGGCGCGCAATTCGGCGGCGCTCGGGGGCTTCGCCTTCGCGGCCCGTTCCTCCGCCTCGACTCGATCCAATGCGGCAAGGCTGGATGCCGCCATGGCGGCCATTTGGGGATCCCAGGAATGGCTCAGGCGCTCGAAAAGGGCGCGCGCCTCGGCGTGGCGACGGCTGAAGACCAGCGCGGTCGCGAGGCGAAAGGAAATCCCCTCGTCACCTGGCTCGGCGGTGGCGGACCGTTCAAGAATGGCAACCGCCTCGGCATGGCGGCCCTCGTTTGAGAGGATCGTGGCTTGCTCCACCGAATCCACGGTTTCGGCTTGGAGGCTGGCGATGGCCAGCAGGCAGGGAAAAAGAAATTTCATGGTTTTTGAAAGGGGTTGGGTTCGGGAACGGCCGCGAGTGGATCGATGGCACCCACGCCGGCGGAGCGGGCGGCATCGACGACATCGCGCATGGACTGGAAGGAAAGCCATGCGGGAACGACGACTCCGGCCACGGAGCCGCGGAACGAGGCGATCTCTCGAACCTGCTTGCGGATGTCGGCAAGCAGCTCGCCATCCATGCCTCCCAGCACATTGTCGGGCCACATCCAACCGCCACCTGCGAGGCGCATTGGAGTATGGATGAAAAACGGATCGGGGGGGTCTCCGGGAACGCGCTGGTAGGTGGGACGGCCGATTTGAAGGGCGGTGGGATTTGGTTGATCCGGATCCTCGATCCCGCAGGGCTGGATCGGATCAAACTTCGCGGCCTCCTGGAGCCCCTCCCCTCCCCTCAGAAAAATCCGTCCGTTGCGGGTAGCGGCGTATTCCAGCGCACCGAGAAACTCCTCGCGAGGCATCGGCTCCGTTCCCGGGGGCAGATCACGCATCTGGGTGGTGACAGCGAAGGGAATCCCATGGTGGGCGAAATAATCCACAAGACGCCTGAGGGATTCCGCCGAGCTGGAGGGATTGAAGTCCCGCACGATGAAAAGCACGGCGGGCGGTGCTGTGTTTCCCGGCGCGAAGACATCCAGAAGGACATCCGAGAAAACCATCGAAAGGGGAGGCGACGACGGCAGGGCCGCGAAGCCGATTCGGTTCTCCGAGCGCCAGCAGAGCGGTTCGGACCGCCCGGAGGCGACAATTCGCGCGAGAACCTTCGAAGTGTCTACCTCCACGGGAAAATAGGGATCCACCCGCGCAGACCATTCGGACCCGAGGTAAACCAACTGCCCCTTGGCGATCGCCTCGGGTTTGACGCCGCGGGCAGGCGCTCCGCTATTGGCCAGAGTCGCTGCCGCACCAATTCCCACGAGGGGCTTTCGCGTTTTTTGGAGATACTCCAGGCAGGCGGGAGACAGGGCCGGAAAGCCCGCAATTCCCGCGACCACGATGCGCCCCGCCTTCTCCAGGTCGGCAACGGTCGTCTCCCGGGCGACTTTGCGTTCGATGTCCGGCGTGAAGCGGGACAGCAGGATCGCTATCGGCTCGATCTCGTTCTCCATCGAGAACGGTTTCGTCGCAAAGTCGTGGATCAAAAGAATCCCCTGCTCGCGCGAATCGGCGCCAAGGGAGGCACCGGCCATCAGGAGGGACACAAGAAACGCGGCGATTCTCACAACTCGTCGCCCTCCTCGCGAATTTGATTCCTCCGGCGGCGAGCGACGACGAGGCGTTGGATCAAAAACAAGGCCGTGAGAAAAACGAGGGTCCCCGCGCCGATGCCGATGTTTGTGACCGTCGCCGCCATGCCGGCCTCGGTTTTTGCGATTTCGCGACCCTCCAAATCCTCGATTTGCGGCTGGGGTCCGAAGGCGAAGCGCATTTGATCCGAAAGCGAAACCTCCTGGACGGATCGCACATCGTAAGTCACGAGTCGGTTTTCCCCGTCGATCGCCGAGACCGTGCCGCGAAGCTGTTCATAGATTTCGGGGCTGGTGAGAAGATCGACTGTGGCATTGCCACCATAGCCCTCCAGGCCGCCGATCGCGGCGAAAAACTCGCCGTCCGTCCAAGGGGATACCAGCAACTGGACAAACGCCAGGCTCGGTTCGAAGTCCGTGACCGGCACCTTCTCGCCTCGCAGGATGATCTGATCCCCATAGATCCCCCCACCCTCCACAATCAACCGGCTTTTGCCGTCGAAAGCCTCCGGCCATTGGAATGCCGAGCCGAGCACGAGGCCGGATCTTTTTTCGACGCGGATCGGGTCGGGGGGTGCCTCGGGGCCGTAAGTGGCGACTTGCGGCCATAGAACCGGCATCGCCGGCAAGCGGGATCCAAGATACAGACCGATCACCTTGAGGAGATCGTTTCGCTTGAAATCGGGATCCTCGGGAACGAGCAAGGCGGCGCGGCGGAGAAAGGCGTCGCGCAAACACAGGAGATTCAGGCGCGAGAGGTCGTCGATTTTCAGCGGCGTCGTGCGGATGTCCACAAGCGAGTCGCCAGCGATTTTCAGCCAGGCACGCTCCTCGTTTCGGTGGGCGCAATCGACGGTTCCGATGTCGAGGTAGCTGGAGACGGTGAGCAGCGAGGGATCGCGGCCCGCAATTCCAGAGGGAATGGCGAGTCGGTGTTTCACCGGGCCGGAGTTGCCCGGTGTGAGCGCCACGCTGCCGAGGACCTCGTCGTTCAGGCGGGCCTCGAAGGCCGAGGTCTTGTCCAGATTGTCGGCATGGCTGAAATCGAACTCCACATAGCCCGCATTGGTGGTTTCAAAACCGGGGGGGAACGCGATCTGGCGCGCGGTGCTGTTGCGGAAAATCCCGCGAAGGAGAATCTCGCCGTTCTCGAGCGAAGAGAGTTTCAGCGGTCCAACGGCAGGCTGGGACAACTTTTCGACGACCGGGGAGATCGTCGGCTCCTTCGTAACAATCCAGGGATTGGAGGGAATCGATCGCAGCGCCACGGAACTGCCCAGCGTGAGGGCGGCTTTTTCCAACCCCTCGCCATCCGCTCCACTCAAAACAATCCAGCGCCTCTGCGTGGCGTTGGGCGAACCGTGGATCACCTCGGCCAGGAGGCCCTCCCCGGGTTGCAGTTCGGCGAGGGCTTTTTTGATGTGGCCCGGCAGCGGATGCTCCGCCAATTGGTCGCGAAGGGCGATGAGGATGCCATTCCGGCGTTCGCTGAGTTCCGCGAATTCGGCGATTTCCCCCGTGGCCACCGCCTCGGCGGGCGTGTAAACGGTCTGGCCAAGGCGGCTGGCGGCGATGAGGAAAGACCGGAGTTCCGGATCCCCCGACTCCTCCGGCAGCAGCAGTGAGACAACTGGCTCGGGCTTGTTTTTTGTGTCGGGCGACCGGAACTCCGGAAGACGCATCAGGATTGGCTCGGCGATCGAGTCGGGGAATCGCTGCAACTCCACGAAGAGGGGTTGTCCGGAATAGGCGACGCGCAGGACGGTGGCCGGCTCGAATTCCATCCAAGCGGCGGGATTGTCCACATCCCGGCATAGCGTTTGGGTGGTCTGCAGGAGGCATCGAACGACGAGCCGGTTCCATCCCGGTTGAAGGACGCCCTCGGGAATCGGCACCTTCAGGACTCCCTCATTCTGTTTTTCGATGTCTTCCGGCTTATGGCCCAAACGGCCGCTGGCGATTTGGCGCTCATTCAAAGCCACGGTGAAGGTGGAGACATCCAGCAGCAGGGGCGAGGCGCGGTAGCTGAGGACGATTTCGCTGCCCGGTTCGTAGCGGACATGCTCCGGCAGGCGGAAGGCATATTCTTTTTTGGCGAGGACGCCCTCCAGGCGGCCGTCACCGAATTCGAGCAACGGCAGGTCGAAGGATTGGGTGCCGGTTCGCGCTTCGTCGCGCGGGGCGGCGTGGGCGGGAATCGTGGAGAGAAGGATCGCGGCGGCGATCGGTAGGATTCGGATTTTCGGGTGGTTTGTTTTCACGGTTGGCATCGTAGGAAGGTGGATCGCGGCGGGGTATGGGGTGATGTCCCGAAACCCCGCCGCGTTATTCCGGTTTAGGAAAAGCGGAGGGGCTCGTGGCCCTCCACGCCCTCGGGAGAAAGGAGGAATTGGAAAACCTGCAGGCTCCTCGCGCGGAAGGCGCCCGAGCAGCTCAGTAGGTAAAGCCTCCACATCCGCACGAATTCCTCGCCGAAGCGCGCACGGAATTCCTCGCGGGATTTCATAAAGGCCGACTCCCATGCGCGGAGCGTGGGCACATAGTATTGGCCGAGGTTGTGGATATCTTCGGTGACGAACAATCCCTCGCCGGCTTGCAGAACCTGCGAGGCCGTGGGGAGCATGGAATTCGCGAAGATGTATTTCGAAATCCAGCGGTCGCAGGTTTTACGAATTTCATTCGCGGTGATCGTATGGAGCAGGAAAAGCCCGTCCGGCCGCAGGCACTCGCGGACTTTATTCATGTAGATCCGGTGGTTTTTCGGTCCGACATGCTCGAACATCCCGACGCTGACCACGCGGTCGAAGACTCCCTCGACATCGCGGTAATCCTGGAGACGGATATCCACGGGCAGGTCCGCGCAGAGGTTCTCGGCGTATCGCCGCTGCTCCGCGGAGATGGTGAGGCCGACAACCTCGCAACCGTGGTTCATCGCCATGTGGCGGGCGAGGCCGCCCCAGCCGCAGCCGATGTCCAGCACACGCATTCCGGGGTGAACACCCAGCTTGCGGCAGATGAGTTCCATCTTGAGTTCCTGCGCGGTGGCGAGGTCGTTCGTGCCGTGGAAATACGCGCACGAGTATTGCATCGAGGGATCGAGCATCGCCCCGAAGAAATCATTGCCGAGATCGTAGTGGCGTCGGCCCACGATGCGGGCGCGGGACTTGGTCTGGAGATTGAGAAGGAGCGAGAGAGCCACTTCCACGATGGCCGCGAGGTTCGGTCGGATGCGGGTGTGGATGCGGCTCCGGATCGCGCGGTAGCAAAGCTCCTCGAGATCGTCGCAATCCCACCACGATTCCATATAGGACTCGCCGAAGCCGAGCGTCCCCTCGGCCAAAACGCGGCGGAAGAACCGCCCGTCGTTCACCCGGATATCGCACGGGCGCACGCCGTTGATTTCGATATCCGCCTCCGCGAAGAGGTCGGTGATGATTTTCTCGGCCCCGGAGGCTTTCGCCCGGGCGCCCCGGCGGTTCGCTTTCGGAACCTCGGCCATGGGAATTGTGGCGCTCATGGTC
Source organism: uncultured Chthoniobacter sp. (assembly GCA_964403605.1). Taxonomy (GTDB): domain Bacteria; phylum Verrucomicrobiota; class Verrucomicrobiia; order Chthoniobacterales; family Terrimicrobiaceae; genus UBA967. Next base: position 2,188 of record CAYOGR010000069.1, on the reverse strand, counting down.
GGCGGAATCCGGGTGTGCTTTCAAGGATCTGGAGGAAAATCCGCAGCCCGTCTTCGGACTGGCGCTGAAGCCACTCCAGGTGCGGCTCGTCATCGGGGTTGTCAGAAAGACCCGGCGGTGGCAGCGGCTCATCGGGCACGATGTCGAAGAGTTCCAATTGTTCATCGAGGGAGGTGTCGGTAATGGATTCGTGGTTCATAGGCGCGCAATCGTTACGCCGCATGCAGGGCCCGCTCCATGGGGTGCTTCCCCCCGACCCCCTCCAATAGCGCATCAGCAGACCATCCGCCGGGTCTTGGGGCTTTCACCCCATGGATGGCCTGCGCTCCTCAAAAGATAACTGCCAGCGGGAATCGGCTGCTGGCGCACCGCCCTCCCAACCAACCATCCACAAAAAAACAAATCCCAATGGACCATCTGATCGAACAGTGCAGCGACATCGCTGGAGTGAAACCCGGACACCGGAAATTCCAAATCGTCATCGTGTATGAAAACCTCGTCTCGGCCGCACGCGCGCTCCGGGCCAGCGAATTCCTCCGCCGGGAGATTGGCGATACCGTCTCGGTCGAGGTCAATGTCTGGCGCCTGGGCCTCTTCGAGGATGGCGATTCCCGCCGCGCGGCGGCAAACGCCTCCTCGCTCGCCGATGTCGTGATCGTCTCGGCCTCGGGTCGCGAGGAAATTCCTGTCGCCTTCCGGCAGTGGGTCGAGGCCTGGCTGCAGCTGGATCAATGCGGACGCGCCGCCCTGTTCGCGCTGTTCGGCGACCATGTTAGCGATGGCGCCCTTTCCATGGCTGGCTACCTGCGCCGGAAGACGATCCTCCACGGGATCGACTTCTTCTGCCATCCGCCGATTGACGAGGGAGAATTCGGGCGGGCGGGCGATTTGGAGCGCATGTTGGAGCCGGGCACCGGCACCGCACCGAACGAGTGGCGGCCCGGTTTCTCTAGTGCCCGGCATAAGCGCATCAGCCGTTCGGCGATCGATCTCGTCCAGGATTTCGCATCAAATCTGAGCGCTCACTTGGCCCTTGCCACCTCGAGCGCCAACGCATGGAAGAAAGCGCCTGAGATGCAATCTAATCCCCATCATCCGCCCGTGAGATTTTAGTTGACATCTTAAAATTCAGTTTCAATCTCCGACGCAGTTTTTGTCTGCGCGCTTTTCGGCACTGAAAACCTCCATCAGTTACGGCAGCATGAAAACACCCCTACTTGCCCCTGCAAAATCAAAAAAATCGACTGTCCTGCCTTTCAAGAATGGAACGGGTTTGGCTGCCTCCCAATCCGACGGCAATAAACAGAACGACCCTCTCTCCATTCCAACCAGAGAGTTATTCCGATCCATTGCCGAGAACTCCCCTGATATCATACTTTGCATTGAATCCACTGGACGCTTGGTTTTTGCCAATGCCTGCAGCGAATCACTTTTTGGAATAAAACCAGAATTTCTTATCGGAAAAAACCTCTCCGAAATCGGCTTGCCCGACTCGCTGTGTGCGTTCTGGAAAAAACTCCTGACCAGTGCGATGGATGCCATCGATCCCATTGAGAGAGATTTCATTTTAAACTCTCCGATAGGCATTCGACATTATGAGGTGCGGGCGATACCGGGACTTGGCAGCGGAGGAGATGACAGCCTGGTCATCACAACGATCCGCGAGGCGACCCGCCGGAGGTTGAGAGATTCCGAGGTTGTTGAGATCGGCCAGCGACTGCTCTACCACACAAACAACTCCCCGCTGGCCATTGTGGAGTTCAGTTCACTCGGGCGCTGCCTATCATGGAACCACAAAGCCGAGGAGTTTTTTGGCCAGCCCCAGCATGAGTGTGGCAAGCCGCTTGCAAGTTGCCTGCCCCTCATCTATCCCGAGGATCGCGCCCGTTTTCAGGAGATCCACGACCGCCTTCAGGGGGCCAAGCAAGCCAGCGCCTTCGTCTCCGCGCGCTTCATGCATCGCAACGGATCCGTGGCCCATGGCGAATGGTATCTCTCCGCGCTTCTGGATGACAATGGAGACTGCCGCTCGATCCTGTGCTTCCTCAACGATGTCACCGACCGCGAAAAGGCCGAGCAGGCCTTGATCCGCGCCAATGAGGAGCAGGAACAAATCCTCCTCACCCGCACGAAGATGCTTCGCCGCATCAATGACGAGCTGCAGCAGGAGATCTCGGCCCGAAAGGGG
>CAYOGR010000068.1:0-12493 GCA_964403605.1 uncultured Chthoniobacter sp. | reverse complement strand
TCGCCGGCGGGCATTTCGAGGCTGCGGCCGTTGGGGAGGACGAATTCCAGGATGAGGGGACGGTTGCCGGGATTTTTTTTCACGAGGGCGAGCAAGGTTTCCAAGGCGGATTCGTCGAGGCGTTCGCGGGCGAGGCGGAGGCGGACGGGTTTGACGGAGGCTTTGGGTTTGAGCGCGGCGACGGCACCCGCCGTGGCGCGGATGGCTTCGTCTTTGCGCGTGATGCGGGTGTTGATCGAGACGGCGGTGCCGGGGACAAGCAGGGGGGCGTTTTTCGTGTAGGTTTCGTCCCACGCGGTGATCTCGAGCGTGCCGGTGAAGTCTTCGAGAAAGAGGACGCCGAAGGGTTTTCCGTCTTTTTTGGAGAAGCGTTTTTCGACCGAGGAGATGAGGCCGGCGAGTTTGAAGGTTCCGTTTTCGGCGGCTTCCTTGGCTTGCGCGATGGTGTTGTATTTTCCGGAATCGAAATGGCCGGCGTAGGTGTCGAGGGGGTGTCCGCTCACATAGTAGCCGAGGAGTTCTTTTTCGTAGCCGAGGGTTTCGAGCTGGGGCCAGGGGGCGATCTTCGCGGACTTGGCGGTTTTTTTCGAGGGCATGAGCGGCTCGTCGCCGAAAAGCGAGACCTGGCCGCTGGCGCGGTCGCGCTGGATGGAGGCGGCGGAGGCCATGGCGGGGTCGATTTGCGGAAAGAGGGCGGCGCGGTTTTTTTCCAGGGTGTCGAACGCACCGCATTTGACGAGGCTCTCGAGGATTTTGCGGTTCACGGTGCGCGAGTCGAGGCGGGAGCAGAAGTCGTCGAGGGATTTGAAGGGGCCGGCTTTTTCGCGTTCGGCGATGGCGGATTCCATCGCGCCCGCGCCGACATTTTTGATCGAGGCGAGGCCGAAGCGGATGCCGGGGCCGGCGGGATCGGGGGCGAATTTCAGCGCGCTGGAGTTGATATCGGGCGGGAGGACGGGGAGGTCCATGCGGCGGCACTCGGCGATGACGACGGCGAGGCGGTCCACATCGCCGGCGTCGTAGGTGAGCATGGCGGACATGAACTCGCGGGGGTAGTGGGCCTTGAGCCAGGCGGTCTGGTAGGAGATCCAGCCGTAGGCGGCGGAGTGGGATTTGTTGAAGCCGTATTGCGCGAATTTCTCGATGAAGCCGAAGATGGCGTCGGCGACTTTCGGGGGGATTTGGTTTTTTGTGCCGCAGCCTTCGACGAATCGTTGGCGTTCCTTGGCCATTTTCTCGGCGTCCTTTTTTCCCATCGCGCGGCGCAGCAGGTCGGCCTCGCCGAGCGAGTAGCCCGCGAGCACGCTGGCGGCGAGCTGCACTTGTTCCTGATACACGATGATGCCGTGGGTTTCAGAGCAGACCTTCTCGAGGAGCGGATGCAGGTATTCGACTTTTTTCAGGCCCTTCTTGCGCTCGATGTAGTCGTCGATGAATTGCATCGGGCCGGGGCGGTAGAGCGCGCCGATGGCGATGATGTCCTCGATGGAATGAACATCGAAGCGTTTGCAGCAATTCGTGATTCCGGCGCTTTCCATTTGGAAAACGCCGAGGGTTTCGCCGCGGTTGTAGATGTCAAAGGCGGCCTGGTCGTCCTGCGGGATCGCGTCGAAATCGAAATCCGGTGTGTGGATTTTGATCAGGCGCACGGCCTCCTGCATGATCGTGAGGGTCTTCAGGCCGAGGAAGTCCATCTTGAGCATGCCGAGGTCGGTGAGCGGCCCCATGGCATATTGGGTGACGACTTCGTTTTCCTTGCCGCGGCAGAGCGGGATGAACTCGTCGAGCGGGCGATCGCCGATAACGACGCCGGCGGCGTGGATGCCGGTATTACGGGCGAGTCCTTCGAGCACGGTGGCGTAGTCCCAGAGCTGGCGGACGGCGGGCTCGTTGTCGAGGGCGGCTTGGAGTTCGGGATTTTTCGAGCGGGCGGCGTCGAGATCGATGTTCAGCTCGTTGGGGATCATCTTGGCCAGGCGGTCGCCGTCGCCGTAGCTCCAGCCGAGCACACGGGCGACATCGCGCACGACGCTCTTCGCGCCAAGGGTGCCGAAGGTGACAATCTGCGACACCGCGCGCTCACCGTATTTTTGCCGAACATACTCGATCACCTCGCCCCGGCGGTTCATGCAGAAATCGACATCGATGTCGGGCGGGCTCACGCGCTCGGGATTGAGGAAGCGCTCGAAGATGAGTCCGTAGCGGATGGGGTCGATATCGGTGATGCCTAGCGCATAGGCGATGATCGATCCGGCCGCGGAGCCGCGTCCCGGGCCGACGGGGATGCCCATTTGCTTCGCCTGGCGGATGAAATCCCAGACGATGAGAAAATAACTGGTGAAGCCGGTTTTTTCGATCACCGAGAGTTCGTAGTCGAGGCGCTGGTTGAGCCCGGGCTCGGAGTCGAGGCGGGTGCCGTAGCGTTTGACGAGGCCCTCGTGGCAAAGGTCGCGCAGGTATTGCTCGCGGCTGCGGGAGTCGGGCGAATCGAAGCTCGGGTATTTCGGAACGCCGAATTCCATTTTGAAATCGCAGCGCTCGGCGATGCGGAGCGTGTTGTCGCAGGCCTCGGGGAGTTCCGCAAAGAGGGCGCGCATTTCCTCGGGGGATTTGAAATAGAGTTCCGGGCTGTAGCGGAGCCGGCGCTCGTCCACGACATTGGCATTCGTGCCGATACAGATCAGCACATCGTGGGCCTCGTGGTGGGATTTCTCGAGGAAGTGGACATCATTCGCGGCGACGAGACCGAGGTCGAGCGAGCGGGCGATTTTGATGAGGTCGGGATTGACGCGGCGCTGGGCGTCGAGGCCGAAATCGTGGAGTTCGATGAAGTAGTTTTCCGCGCCGAACATCTCGCGGTATTTCGCGGCAGTCGCATGGGCTTTTTCGAAATTCCCGTCGGCGAGTTGCGAGGCGACCTCGCCTTTGAGGCAGCCGCTCAGCGCGATGAGGCCCTTGGAATGAGCCGCGAGGCGGTCGTGGTCCACGCGCGGCTTGTAGTAGAATCCCTCAAGATACCCCGCGGTGGAAAGCTTCACGAGATTGCGGTAGCCCTCGTCGTTCGTCGCCAACAGCGTGAGATGGAATGCGGCGTCTTTGGCGGAGGAGGCGTTGCGATCGGTCATCGCTCCCGGGGCAACATAAACCTCGCAGCCAATGATCGGTTTTACGCCAGCCTTGGTGGCGGCTTGGTAAAACGGGACAGCCGCATGCATGTTGCCGTGGTCGGTGACGGCGACGGCGGGCATGCCGAAGGCGGCGGTTTTTTTGACCAAGTCGTCCGGGCGGATGGCTCCATCGAGCAACGAGAATTCCGTGTGGCAATGCAGATGAACGAACGACATCCCGGCAGACTAAACCAGCGCGCCGATTTTTGTCGAATGGCAGTCTCCGCCTTCATTTTTCCGTCGAAAGGGTTGACGCGGCCGCGATTTCCCCTAATCTCACCCATCCATCTTATGTCTAGAAAGTGCAGCATCACCGGGGCCAAGCCCGTTCGCGGATCGAAAATCCACCGTCGCGGTCTCGCCAAGAAAAAAGGCGGAATCGGCATGCATGTCACCGCCGTGACCCCTCGCTATTTCCAGCCGAACCTCAAGACCAAGCGTGTCTGGGTGCCCGAGCTGAAGAAATTCGTCACGGTCAAGGCCACAGCCCGCGCCTTCAAAACCCTTTCCAAAAACGGAGCCTACAAGACGCTCGCCGCCGCCGGCCTCGTCAAGTAAGCGGCCCGCGCGCGCGAAGTCCGCGCCCATGGGATCGCTGGTGACACTCCACGGCCGCCGTGCCATCTTCAGCCATGCCTTTGCTGGAGGTTGAAAATCTTTGCACCTGGTTTCCCGTGCTCGGCGGTGTGATGCGCCGGAAAGTGGGAGACATCCGTGCGGTGGACAATGTTTCGTTCACCGTCGAAGCGGGAAAAACCGTCGGCCTCGTGGGCGAAAGCGGCAGCGGGAAGACCACGGTCGGCCGCACGATTCTCAAGTTGACGCCTGCGACTTCGGGGAGTGTCAAATTCGATGGCCGCGAGATCCTGCCCTTGGCCGAGCGCCAATTCCGCCCGCTGCGACGCGAGATGCAGATGATTTTCCAGGATCCCTTCGGCTCGCTGAACCCCCGCTTCACCATCGGCGAAATTGTGGGAGAGGCTTTGGAGATCCATTTTCCCAAAATGTCGCGCGCCGACCGTGACGGCCGCGTGGCGGAGTTGCTCAAGCTCGTCGGGTTGCAAGCCGACATGATGCGGCGGTATCCCCACGAGTTCAGCGGAGGCCAACGCCAACGCATCGGAATCGCGCGCGCTCTCGCGGTGGAGCCCCGCTTCATTGTGTGCGACGAACCGGTCAGCGCGCTGGATGTGAGCGTTCAGGCCCAGATCGTGAACCTGCTCCAGGATATCCAGGAGCAATTCGGCATTGCGTATCTTTTCATCGCACACGACCTCGCGGTGGTGGAGCACATCAGCGACCATGTGCTGGTGATGCACCATGGAAAAATCGTGGAGTCCGCCAGCGCGGAGGCGATTTACCACGACCCGAAAAACGACTACACCAAAACCCTTCTTGCCGCCGTGCCGTCGCTTGGCTGAATGCACCCGATCCTCCGAAATTTCCTGAGAATGAACTGGCCGCTTTTCGGCCTGATGGTCGCCCTGCTGGTTTACGGCATCTACGCCATCCACAGCGCCACCTGGATGCGCGACCAGGAGTTCGCGAAATCCCAGATCATCTGGATTCTCGTGTGCACCCCGATGTTTTTCCTGATTTCCCTCCTCGACTACCGCTGGGTGCGCTTCGGCGCGATTCCCCTCTATATTCTGGGCATTGCTTCCCTCACGGCGACGATGTTTATCGGCGAGAAACGCTTCGGCGCCCGCAGCTGGCTCGACCTCGGGCCGATGAGCTTTCAGCCCTCCCAGCTCGCGATCATCGCCGGTATCATGACCCTCGCGCTTTTTCTTTCGAACACGCGAACGATGCCTGCGTTTCTTCGGATCCTCTGTTGCGGGGCCATTGTCGGCGCCCCATGGGTGATGATTCTCATCCAGCCGGACCTCGGCTCCTGCATCGTGTGGATTCCGGTTTTCATGGCGATGCTTTTTGTCGGCCGTATTCCCAAGCGCTGGCTGATTTTGATGTTGGTTGTGGGAATGATTTTTGTGCCGCTGGTCGTCCATTTCGGCCTCAAGCCCTACCAATACGCCCGCATTACGACCTTTCTCGATCCCGAAGCCGACCCGCTGGGCGACGGGTGGAACATCACGCAATCCCTCATCGCCATCGGCTCCGGGGGCTGGGCGGGCAAGGGATACAAGGCCCCGGACTCCCAAAACGCCCTCGGCTTCCTGCCGCACACGATTGTCCACAACGACTTCGTTTTTTCCGTCATGGGCGAGCAGCACGGTTTCCTTGGGGGAGTGATCCTGATTTGTGCCTTTACGATTTTGTTTTTGCTGATGCTCGGGATCGCCCTGCAAGCGGAGGACGATCTCGGCCGCCTGCTTGCCACCGGCATCACCATGCTGCTTTTCACGCACACTTTCATGAACCTCGGAATGACGATTTCGTTGACTCCCATCACGGGCCTGCCGCTCCCGCTGGTGAGTTACGGCGGGTCGTTTGTGATGATCACGATGCTGAGTTTTGGTTTACTGCAAAGCATCTGGATCTACCGGCGCACGGTGCGCTGAGGCCCAAGGGAAGGGATTGCCCGCGACGGCTCGCCGGATTACGATGGCTCTCCCAATGAAAAAAATCCTGGTCACCGGCGGCGCGGGCTACATCGGCAGCATTTGCGTCGAGGAACTTCTCAACCGCGGCTACGAAGTCGCGGTGTTCGACAATCTCAGCGAGGGCCACGCCAAGGCTGTGGACCCCCGCGCCGATTTCTACCAAGGAGACCTCTCCGACCGATCAGTCCTCCGCCACGCCTTCGCCCAGGCGAAACCCGAGGCCGTCATGCACTTCGCCGCGAACGCCCTCGTCGGCGAGTCGATGACCAATCCCTCGAAATACTTCCGCAACAATGTCTCCTCCGGAATCAACCTCCTGGACATGGCCGTCGAGTCCGGCGTCAAAAAATTCGTCTTCTCCTCCACCTGCGCCACATTCGGGATTCCCGACCGGATGCCCCTGGATGAAACCATCCCCCAGCGACCGATCAACCCCTACGGCGAGTCGAAGCTCATGTTCGAGACGATCCTGCGCTGGTATGAAAAACTCCACGGCCTGTCCTTCACCGCGCTCCGCTACTTCAACGCCGCCGGTGCCTCCGAAAAATTCGGTGAGGATCACCGCATCGAAACGCACCTCATTCCGAACATTCTCAAGGTCGCCCTCGGCCAAAAAGACCATGTCGAAATCTACGGCAACGACTACGAGACACCCGACGGCACCTGCATCCGCGACTACATCCACATCCTCGACCTCGCGCAGGCCCACATCCTCGCGCTCGGCTCGGCGAAGAGCGATTTCTACAACCTCGGCACCGGCGGCGGCACCTCTGTCCGCGAGGTGATCGAGACCTGTAAAAAAGTCACCGGCCGCGAAATCAAGGCCCTCGAAAAACCCCGGCGCCCCGGCGATCCACCGCGCCTCATCGCCGCCTCGGATAAAATCCGCGCCGAACTCGGCTGGCAGCCGCAATTCCAAAACATCCTCCCCATCGTCGAAAGCGCCTGGGCGTGGCATGTGAAAAACCCAAACGGCTACGGCGACTAGCCAAATGCATCTTTACCGGCCCGCTTCGGCAACCAGTGTGTCGAGACCCCTCAATCGATACCGCCGACACAGTTTCCTCAAGGCATTCACATCCAGATCGGGATTGCGCGAAAGCACCTCGACGATGTCGGACTTCGACTTGTATCCGCCCGCGTAGAGTTTCAGCGCAATGAGGTGAGGCAATGGAATGAGCTTCAACGGGCTTCCCGGTCGGACAGACAAAGTCGACGCCTTCACCGCCTCGTCGATCACGGCGGGAAAACGATCTGCAAAACTCACGATTTGAACCAAGCCAAACGGACCGCGCACATCGATCACTCCCCCAAGAGGATCATCGCCATCGGCTTCACGCAATTCGATGCCATAACCCTTCGATTCAAGTATCTCGGCCAGTGAATGAAGTTGGGCCGTGCTGGCATTGACTCCAAGATCGAGGTCTTGGGTTTGGCGGACATAGCTGTAGGCCGCCAGGGCCACCGCCCCGATCACTACGGCTTCGATCTGCTGGCTTGTTAGAATATCAAGCACCTCCTCGGCGGCATCAAAAATGGAAGCGGATTTTTCCACCTAATCTTTGACCGAAGTCGGCTTGAGGGCCTCAAAGCGTTGCCCCATGCCGAGCGCCTCGGTGATTCGCTCCTCCACGCTCATCCGGGCGAGGCGCCCGATTTCTGCGTGAAGCGAGGCATCCGCACAGGCGCTGCGGCGGCCTGAGGGACGGCCGCGCTTCTTGTTATCGCCGGATTTCTTCACAGCCCCTCCAATAAGTCGCCCAAGAGGGTGCGTCAACCCTCGCTCCTAACTTAGTCGCACGAACTTCACGAAGGGCAAAAAGAGGATTCCCGAAAGCGCCACGGCCGCCTGTGCGGTGAATCCTCCCAGCGAGACAAGCGTGGCCGTTCCGGCAGGGACTCCGTAAAACTCGCCGAGCAACGCGGTGAACAGCGCCTCGCGCAGGCCGAGGCCGTAAAGCGCGACGGGAATCATGGTGAGCGTATCCACCACCGGCATGATTGAGAAAATGGTCGCCACACCGAGGCCGGTTCCAAAGGCGCAGGCGCTGAGCCAGTATCCCAAAAAATGCGCCGCGAGCGATGCACATGAGAGAACCACGCCTGCCAGCATCGCGCCGGGTTGCGCGAGCATGAGGTTGAAAATTTCGCCCGACTGCCGCAGGGGACTTCCAAACCGCGATAGCCTCGCCTCCAGCCTGTCCCCCAGCGCGGGAATGGTTGTGGCCCACCATAGCGCCATCGTCAGCAATGCCCCGGAGAGAAAAACCATGGCAACCATCACAATGACCTTGGCGAACCGCCCATCGAGAAAAAGCCCATGATTTGCGGCGAGCGTCCAAGCCAGCGCCGGCACGAGAGCCGCGAGGCCGCAAAACCGGTCTGCCAGCACGGAGAACGCGGCGGCGAGTTTTTTATCGGGATAGCGGCCGATCACATACAGCGTGCGCATCGCATCACCGCCAGCCGAGCCAGGGAGCCCGAGCGAGTAGAACAACCCGACCGCCGAAAAAGCCACCGCCTCCCGCCAGCGAAGCGGCATCCCAAAAGCCCGCAGCACGATCCACCACCGTGTGGCACAGAGCAATTCGCTCGCCGCCGCCGCAACCGCCGCTCCGGCAATCCAACGCCAATCAGCCTCCGCGAGCACGCTCTCCGCATTGGCCCGCAGCACTTCGTCGCCGAAAAGCCGCACGAGGATGTAGGCGGTCACGCCAAGCTGCAGGATGGGCAGAAGAAGTTTTTTCATCCTCAAGCGCCGCTTCTAGCACACCCTCCTTGCCCCCGCACCGCCCAAACCAATAAAAAGTCCCCATGCGAATCCTCACCGCCGCACTCGCTTTGCTGACATTTTCCATAATGGCTTCCGCCAGCCTCCCGCCCTCGGCCTACGAAAGCCTCCAGGCGAAAGCGCCCGAGCATTTGGAAATCGAAGTCCTGCTTTCCGAGATCACTCCGTCCGAGGAGCCTGGCACTTTTTCGGTTGTCGCCGAAGGGCGCGTGGCGAAAGTCCACCGCAGCCGCTCGGGCACCCGCGAAGGCGACATCATCGTGATCTCCTACCGTGTGAAGGAATCGCCCGGCGGCCAACCCGCGCGGGGAGAAATCCCCTTTCTCGCCGAGGGCGAACGGCGCGTGGCCTATCTCGAGAGCGCTGAAAAACCCCTCAGATTCCGGCCCGCCGCGGCGGCGATGAGTTTCGACAATTTTTGATGCCGTCGCGCCAACTCAGCGGCCTGGCATCGCCTCCAAAACCACGCCCTTGAGGTATTCGGTCTCCGGTTGGCCCAGGACCACCGGGTGATCGAGCGGCTGCCCAATCCGCCGGATCAACCGCATGTTGCGGCGGGCATCGTTCAAACCTTCGGCGATCGACTCCTCGAATTCGTGGGCGAGCACATGGTGCGAACAGGAAAAACTCACGAGCAGGCCGTTCTTGGAGAGAAGCTTCGCGGCGCGCGCATGGAGGTCGCGGTAGCCCCGCAGCGCCTCGGCGATCCGCCCGCGCGCCTTGGTGAAGGACGGCGGATCCAAAATGATCAGGTCGTATTCGGGGCGGTCGGGCCGTTTGAGAAAATCGAAGACATCGTCCTGGCGCGCTTCGATGGAGAGGCTGTTTCGAACCGCATTCGCACGGAGCGCCGCGATGCTTTCGGTTCCAGACTCCACGGCCGTGACCGAGGACGCTCCGGCCTTGGCGCAAGCAAGGGCAAAACCACCCTGATTCGAAAAACAATCCAGAACCGCCCGCCCCGCCGCCATCGCGGCGACGATTCCGTAGGATTCCAACTGGTCGAGATAGAGGCCCGTCTTGTGGCCTCCGAGCGGATCCACAAGAAATTTCACTCCCGCCGCTTCGACTTCGAGGCCTCCGGGATTCTCTCCGAAAAGAACGCCCGTCCTCATCTCCAGCCCCTCGGAACTCCGCACCGGCGCGTCGTTGCGCTCGACCACGCAGGAGGCCCCGGTGGTTTCCGCCAGCACTTGCGCGAGGATTTGGCGGCGGGCATCCATCGCCGCCGTGTTGGTTTGAAGCACCGCCACCGGGCCGTAGCGGTCGGCGATCACTCCGGGCAACCCATCACTCTCGCTCCACACCAATCGGCACAGATCCATCCGGCAGCCCGCATGGCGGCGATATTCCACAGCCTGCGAAATCCGGCGCCGAAAAAAATCCTCGTCCAGTTCCTGGCGCCGACGGGAGAACCGCCGCGCGACGATCTGTGAACGAGAATTGTAAATCCCGACGCCGAGGAGTTGGTCGCGCCCGTCCTTGATCGAAACGACCTCGCCATCCGCCGGCGAACCGAAGGTTTTCAGGACTTCACTGGCATAGACCCAATCGTGGCCATGCAAAATGCGCGAGCGCGGACGAACAACAATTCCACCCATATCCAATCACTCCTTACCGGAGGGAAGGAATTCCCACGAGGAAAAGGTCGCCGCCTGCCCCGCGTAGGAGCCGGCGGCATCGAGCACATTCCAAACCGTCGCCTGACGGATCCGAAATCTCCGGCCTGTGCTGGAAATCCGGATGCCCGAGTAGTCGTCGATGAATCCGCTCTCCCGCACGCGGCGTAAAAAAACGGCCCGCTCGTCGCGGTGCATCGGCTCGGCTGTGAGGCGCGAGGGGGTTTTGACAAGCGTCTCCCAATCCATTTCCCACAAGTCGAGCGCGGCGAGATTCGCATAGTTCAGCATCTGATCCTCCTCCACGCCCCCGGAGACAACCACGAACGGGGCCTCGAAAAGAGAGAGAGCGTCGGCCGCGCTATCGCCGGAAGGCTCGATCAAATGCCTCCCGGTCCAGCGATGGTGGCTCCGCAGCAAGGCGGTGCCGCGCTCCACGAGCCAATTCTGTTTTTCCTCCCAAAGAACCACAGTCCGACAACTACCTGCTTGTCTCGCCGCCGTCGATCCGTTCAGATGCCCACCCATGAAAACCAAGCTACGCGATGTCCCCGGCGGCCCGCCCGCCCTCGGTCCCTACTCGCTCGGCGTTGTCGCCGAGGGAAAGTTTGTCTTTGTCTCCGGCATGACGCCGTGGGATCCCGCCACGGGAAAAATCGAGCGCGGCTCGATTGCGCGCCAGACCGAACTCGTTTTGGAAAATGTGAAGAAGGTCCTCGCCGCCGCTGGCGCCGATTTCCAGAATGTCGTCAGCTCCCGTGTTTACCTCTCCGAATTAACCGCCGGGAACTTCAAGGAGATGAACGAAGTTTACATCCGCTACTTCGGAGACTCCGCCCCATCCCGCGCCACGATCGGCACACAGCTTCTCGGCTTCGATGTCGAGATCGAGTGCGTCGCCTGCTTGTAGTCGCGGTGCATCCAGGCTGACTTGCCATGGCGGCGGGAGGGAAATAAGGCGGGAGGGCCGCTTATGAAAGTTGTCGTAGGCGTTGTTCTTGCGCGTTGTCCCCGGTTCTCGGCCGGGCACACTTGCGCCGTGATGAACTGGGTTCTGGGCCTGAAGGAACTCGGCTGGGATGTTTGGATCACAGAACACCTCGATTCCGACGAGCTCGAGGCTCCGGAGGAGGGCGCGGAACGGAGCCCCCAGGAGGAGTTCTGGCACACCACGGCGGAGGAATTCGGACTCCGGGATCGGCAATGTTTGATTGTCAATGGAGAGAGCCCGCAACTCGAGGCCCTGCGCGATTTCGCAGCCGGGGCGGATTTTTTCCTCAACTATTCCGGCCAGTTCAAGCGGCTCGACCTCCTCGGCGACCGGGCGGTGAAGTGCTATCTGGATGTCGATCCGGGGTTCACGCAGTTGTGGGCCGAGGTTTGCGGGAGCGACATGAACCTCGACGGGCATGATTTGTTTTTCACGGTGGGAACAAACTTCGGCGCGCCCGGCGTGCGGCTTCCGAAAAGCTCCCGCGAGTGGATTCCCATGGTTCCGCCGGTGACGGCAGACTACTGGAAAGGCAGACTCCACGCGGCTGGCGGGGCGGATCCGCACGGAACATGGTCCACCGTCGCCCACTGGTATGGATATGGCGATCTGGAGTGGGATGGTCTGAATTTTGGCGGGAAGCGGGAGAGTCTCCGCGCCATTGCCCCGCTGCCCACACTCTGCACAGGAGTTGGTTTCACGATTGCCAGCGATCTCGAGCCAGGCTGGGAGGACTACGATTCCTTCGTCGGCAACGGCTGGCGGCTCGCGGCCAACCAGGAGGTTTGCCGGTCTGTGGATTCGTATTTGAAATTCCTCGGCGGATCCCTCGGCGAGATCGGCGCGGCGAAGAGTGGATATGTCGTCTCGCGGGGCGGCTGGATCAGCGATCGAAGCCTGGTTTATCTCTCGCTCGGACGGCCCGTGTTGTTGCAGGACACAGGCTGGGCAGCGGCGGTGGAGCCTCAACCCGGCCTGTGGCTTTTTAGAAACAAGGAGGACTTGGCGGCGAAAATCCGGGAGGTGGAAGCCGGGATGGACATCAATTCCCGCGGGGCGGCGGAGTTGGCGCGAACGACTTTTGCACCACCGAATTCTCTGAAGCCGATCCTGGAGCGGATCGGTTGAAGCGCACTGATAGGGGTTTTTCGATCCTCTGTGACAGAGCCGAATGTTTCCCGCGCTCCCTCCTTGGCGGTCAATTCGTTTCTTGAGAACCGGAAAAAGACATGGTAGCTAATCCGAAACAACGAGCGGTTCCGTCTTTTTTACTTTGACCTCACTGACGGCCCGCCCCGACTTTTTAATATTCATTTAACAATTTAAGTCTCCATAGCTCAAATGGATAGAGCAGGGCTCTC
>CAYOGR010000067.1:0-12580 GCA_964403605.1 uncultured Chthoniobacter sp. | reverse complement strand
CGACCGTTTCGTCGTTTTCGATCGGAAGTTCGGCTTGCACGGAATCACCGGTTTTGGTTTTGCGGCGAGTGCGGCCGATGCGCGGGGTGCGAGTGCGGCGGCGGGGTTTTTCCGTGGTGTCGGCGGCTGCGGCGGTGGTTGCCGCCTCGGTGCCCGTGTTGGGTTGGTCTTCGGTCATGATAAAAATAATCCGTTGAGGATCTCTCCGGCGCTTTGGTTGTCCCTGGCCGGACTGGTAAGAAACTTCATTTGAAAAACGCCTGTGCGGTATTCGCGGTTTCCCTGAAGGGCAGGGGCCTGTTTCACGAACGCTTGCGACAGAGTGTCAATCGGGGCGGCGCGTGCGGAGGGGTGTGTCTGCAAGGCGCGCCGCAGGAATGCCGAGTAATAAAGGGACTGACGGAATCTTTGTCAACGCGGAATTTCGCGGAGCTTGAAGCCGCCCGCGCAAGCCGCTAGGCAAGCAGGCCATGGCAATGATCCACATCAACCGCAATCGCGAGAATCTCGGAAAATTCACAGATCAGGAGGTGTCCGACGGATTGAAATCCGGCCGCTTCCTGCCCACCGACCTCGCCTGGCAGGAGCCGATGCCGTCTTGGCAGCCTCTCTCCTCGTTCACCGATTTGCCGGAGCCGACACCCGAGGTCGTTCCGCCGGACTCTCCCGAGGAGACACAAAAAACCTCTCCTCAAAACCCCGAGCCCGCTTGGGAACGGGAGTCGGGTCTTTCGCCCGGAGCCGCCATCCAAACCGTGAAGCAGGTTTTTTCCATGCCGACGGAGACCTTCCAAAATCTCCCCGTTACTGGCGGGCTGGGGCGGCCTTTGTTTTTCTACACGATTGCGGGATGGATCAGTGGCGGGGTGGCGATTTTCTATCAACTCGTTGCCGCCTCGATTAACCCCACAATGTTTTTGGGCGAGGCGGCAAAGGATATTTCCAGAGAAATGTTGATAGGAATCGGTATCGCCGTGGTGCTGTTCCTGCCAATCTTCCTCATTGCGGGAGCCTTTCTCTGGGCGGCGATCATGCATTTGTTTTTGATGCTGACCGGAGCCGCCCGTCACGGTTTCGAGGCGACATTCCGTGCGTTGGCCTATTCGGGGGGGGCGACCTCCATGCTTCAACTCATGCCGCTCTGCGGCGGCTACATTTATCCGGTGGCCTGGCTTGTTTACGGGGTGATCGCGTTGAAAGAAGTCCACCGCGTCGACATGTGGCGGGTTGCCGTTTCGATGCTCTTGATGCTTCTCCTCTGTTGCGGGGTTATTATGGGATTGGCTCTGGGAGTTGCGGCACTGTCGGCGAGCTTGCCGAAATAGGGCTGATCCCCGGGACCGGGCGCTAACGCCCCTCCCGGGAGTGAAGGCTGATCAAAGAGGAGCAGAGAAACGAAAAAACCGCCGCCTCCTTGGGAAAACCGGTGATTGCGAATTGCGTGCCTGCCGGCGCGCGACTTATTTCACTTTCACCGGTTTCAGCTTCCAGATGTCTTTCGCGTATTCGGCGATCGTGCGGTCACTCGAGAATTTGCCGACGCGGGCGGTGTTGAGGACGGCCATTTTACCCCAGCGGGGCTTGTCGCGGAAAACGCGGGAGACCTCGTCCTGCATGTCGCAGTAGGAGCGGAAGTCGGCGAGGCAGAGGAATGGATCGTGGTAAAGAAGGTTGTCGCGAAGCGGCAGGAGGATTTCGTGGCCCTCGTCGGCGGTGAATTCGCCGGAACCGAGCCAATCGATCACGGCGGCGAGTTCGGGGTCGCGGTCGTAGTAGCTCGAGGGGTTGTAGCCCTTGGCGAGCAGTTCGTGAACCTGCTCGACGGTGTTTCCGAAGATGAAAATATTTTCATCGCCGACCTCCTCGCGGATTTCGACATTGGCGCCGTCGAGGGTGCCGATCGTGAGCGCGCCATTCAGGGCGAGCTTCATGTTGCCGGTGCCGGAGGCTTCCTTGCCTGCGGTGGAAATTTGCTCCGAGAGGTCGGCGGCAGGCACGATGCGCTGGGCGACCGACACGCGGTAGTTCGGCATGAAGGCGACCTTGAGCTTGTCCTTGATGCGAGTGTCGGCGTTGATTTTGGCCCCGACGGAGTTGATCGCCTTGATGATCAATTTCGCCATGTCGTAGCCCGGGGCGGCCTTCGCAGCGAAGATGAAAACGCGCGGCGGAATGTCGAGGCCGGGATTCTCTATCAGCCGGCGGTAGAGGGCGAGGATATGGAGCAGATTCAAGTGCTGGCGCTTGTATTCGTGGAGGCGCTTGATCTGCACATCGAACATCGCAGAGGGATCCACCTTCACGCCGCACTCGTCGAGAATGCGCTCGGCGAGGCGTTCCTTGTTCGCGTGCTTCACCGCCATGAATTCCTCGCGGAACGAGGCATCGTCGGCGAGGGGTTCGAGTTCGCGGAGTTTATCGAGGTTCCGCTCCCAGCCGGATCCAATGCTGCGGGTGATGAGGTCGGAGAGGCGGGGGTTGCAAGCCACAAGCCAGCGTCGGGGAGTGATGCCGTTCGTCTTGTTGTTGAACTTGCCGGGGTAGAGCGCGTCGAACTCGGGGAAGAGGTTGCGGCGGAGGAGCTGGGTGTGGAGCGCGGCGACGCCGTTCACCGAATGGCTGCCGACGACGCAGAGATGCGCCATGCGGACCATTTGGTTCTGGCCCTCCTCGATGAGCGAGAGCTTGCTCATCATCCCGATATCGCCGGGCCATTTGGCCTGCACCTCCTCGAGGAAAAATTTGTTGATGAGGAAAATGATCTGGAGGTGGCGCGGAAGGACCTTGCGGAAAAGACCGACGCTCCATTTTTCCAACGCCTCGGGCAGCAGGGTGTGGTTCGTGTAGCCGAAGGAGCGGGTGACGATCGACCAGGCTTTTTCCCAGGGCATGTCGTATTCGTCCACGAGCAGGCGCTGGAGTTCGACGATGGCGATGGCGGGGTGGGTGTCGTTGAGCTGAATGGCGACTTTCTCCGGGAAGCTTTCCCAGCTCGTGTTGTCACGCTCGAAGCGGCGGATGATGTCGCGGAGCGAGCAGGCGACGAAGAAGTATTGCTGGAGCAGCCGGAGTTCCTTGCCCGCCTCCGTGTGGTCGTTCGGGTAAAGGACCTTCGAGATGGTCTCGGCGGAATTCTTTTGGCGAACCGCCTCCTCGTAGCCGCCGCGGTTGAAGGCATCGAAATCGAACTCCGCCGGTGCTTTCGACTCCCAAAGCCGGAGGAAGTTCACCGTTTCCGTGCCGTAGCCGGGGATCGGAATGTCGTGGGGCACGCCGATGATCTTGCGATGGTCCACCCACTCGTGGCGCGTCTGCCCGGAGGCGTCGGTCACCGCATCGACGCGGCCGTAAACGGGAATCTCCTGGGTGTATTGGGGCCGGATGATTTCCCAGGGCGAGCCGTATTGGATCCAAGCGTCGGGAAGTTCGACCTGGTAGCCGTCGCGGAACTCCTGTTTGAAAAGCCCGTATTCATAATGGATGCCGTAGCCCACGGCCGGCAGGTCAAGGGTGGCGAGCGAATCGAGGAAGCAGGCGGCGAGACGGCCGAGACCGCCGTTCCCGAGGGCCATGTCGTATTCCTCGTTGCGCGTCTCCTCGAGGGTGTGGCCGAGATTTTCCAAGGCTTCGACCGCTTCCTTGAAAACACCGGCATTGATCATGTTGTTCGCGTAGAGGCGACCCATGAGAAACTCCATCGAGAGGTAATAAACGCGTCGGACATTTCCCTCGGAGTGGACGGCGAGGGTCTTCATCATGCGGTCGATGACGACTTTCTGGATGGCTTTCGAAGTGGCGATCCACCAGTCGCGCTTCGAGGCGGAAACGGTGTCGCGGGCGAGGCCGAAGTGAAGTTGGTCGAGGATTTCCTGTTCGAAGCCGGCGGCGGATTTTTTCTCTTTTTTCATGGCAAGTGTTGAAACTCTTGAGTGGCGTTGTCCGAGGCGGCGAGAAAAAACTCGTTACTTTTCTGAGAAACTTTGGCCGAAGGGGGAGGGGGGCATCTGCACACCGCCCGCGATGTCGATTGCGCTTGGCCCGGAAAAACAACAAGGAAGCGGAGAAGGTGCGTTGCCGCCTCCCTGCAATTTTTACGAAAAGCGCCACCGCTCCTACTGCTCGCCCCCCCCTTAAAACTCCTTTTCCTCTCTTGGAAAAACCATGCGGAACTCCGCGCCGCCGAGAGGGGAGCGGGTGATCTCAAGGCGGCGGCTGTGGTTTTCCATGTTGATGTCTGGCTATTTTGTGAAACCATACATTGCATTTATCAAAACTATTTGCTTAGTATGATGGCGTGATTGATCGACCTTTCTGGATCCGCCGCATCGAATCCGCGTGGAAAGAAGCGCCGATTGTTTGGCTCAGTGGGGTTCGACGCTCCGGCAAAACCACCCTCGCGCAATCCCTTGGAGCGGGCGAGCCGCTCTTCGTGAATTGCGATATCCCCGCCATCGAGGGCATGGTGCGCGATCCTGTGCTGTTCTTCCAAAACTGCGGCTCGCGGGTCGTGGTCTTTGATGAAATCCACCAACTCCGCGATCCCGCCCGACTCTTGAAAATCGGCGCGGACATGTTCCCGCAAATTCAAATCCTCGCCACCGGATCCTCGACCCTCGCCGCCGTGAAAAAATTTCGAGACACTCTTGCCGGCCGCAAGCGCACTGTCCACTTCTTGCCCGTCCTTCTGCAGGAACTCCCGGCTTTCGGAACCACACTCGAGCGCCGCTTGTTTCACGGCGGATTACCCCAGGCGCTTTTGGCCGAATCGAAAAGCCCCGCATTCTATCGCGAGTGGATGGACTCTTTCTTCGCCCGCGACATCCAGCGGCTTTTCGGTTTCCGCGACATCAACCGCTTCACCGCCTTCCTCGAATATGTGTTGCGGCAAAGCGGCGGCCAGTTCGATGTCTCCAAAGCCGCCTCGGAACTCGGCATCGCCCGGGCCACGGTGGATAGCCACCTGTGCGCCCTCGAGACCACCCACGCCGCCACCTGTGTGCGCCCCTTCCACCGCGGCTCCAGCACCGAACTCGTCAAGCAGCCGAAAGTCTATGGATTCGACACCGGCTTCGTGTCTTTCGTGCGAGGCTGGAATCCGCTCCGTCCGGACGACCTCGGCGATCTGTGGGAGCATGTGGTTCTGGAAACGATCCAAGCCCGCCTGCCCGGCACGCCGCCCCTCTACTGGCGGGACAAACGCGGGCGCGAAATCGATTTTGTCATCCCCCGCAACCGCGACACCGTCGATGCCATCGAGTGCAAATGGAATCCCGACGCCTTCGACGCCGATTCGCTGTCCGCCTTCCGGGCCATCCACCCGCACGGTAGAAACTATCTGGTCTGTCCCGGCAGCGCGCCTCCGCATGTCCGTTCGAAAAAAGGCTTCAAAATCGAAGTCGTCGATCCCGAGGGAATCCCGGTCTCCTGATCCCATCCCCCAGGCCGCAGTGCCGAGGCCGTGAAGCTTCGATTGGCACGCGGGGGCGGATTGTTTGGTCGTTTGCGGGCTGCCGTCGGGCTGCAAATCACCACTTGCGCACCCGTGAGAACCAGAGGATGCCCACGGAAACGAAGACGGCGATGGCATTCACGGCGACGAATGGCCACAGATACCCCTCGCTCGGGATGGGCAATTCCACATTCATCGAAAAAATTCCGACCACGAGATTGGCCATCATAATCGCGATCGTCCATATGGTGAATTTTTTGATGAGGGTGTTCAGGTTGTGGCTCACAATCGAGGCCCGCGCGTCCATGAGGCCGGCGACGACCTGGGAATAGATTTCCGAGCGCCGGAGGCACTGGTGGTTCTCGATGATGATGTCCTCCAGGATGCCGAGTTGTTCGTGGTCGAAGCCCAGCCTGGTGGCGTAGGATTTGAGTTTTTCGAAAAGGGCGGCGTTCGAGTTGATCGCGTTCAGGATGTAAACCAGGCTTTTCTCGAGCGCGAACATGTTGAGAAGGTAGCGGGTTTCCATCGAGGTGATGATCCGGCGTTCCAGGGAGTCGGAGAGCATGTTGATGGCCTTCAGATGGCCCTCGAAGTGGCTGATGCTTTGGTAAAGAAGCCGGAGGATCACATCTTGGATCGTGAAAATCCGGATTGGGGCACGGCCCTCGAAAAGCGGGGCGTCGTCGGGCATGACCACCACGATGCGATCCTCGTAAAGAAAGACGCCGGTGGAGGTCAGTTTCAGGAGAAAATTGTCGTCAGCGGAAAAACTTTTCGGTCGTTTGAAGATCAGTGCGGCGTGATCCGCCTCGAATTCGAGGCGCGAGAGTTCGTCCGGATCGAGGGAGGAGTGGAGGGTGTGGTAGTCGATGTTGTAATACTCGAGGAGGTCGGCCTCGTCCTCGATGGTGGGGGAGTTGAAGACGATGATCTGGGCCTCCGCGGGTTCGCACCGCACCACCGTTCCCGCCTCCTCGGCCACGCGGTAATAGGATCGGACGCCGCCGGGCCGTGGCTCGGGAACGGCTTTGTTCAAGGGGGCGTCGCCCGTGTGCATGGTCGCCGTTGTGGACATCGGGAACACCATCTCCCGAATTTTCGAAGGGCGTCGATTTGTTTTTTCAGGAAGCTGGAAAAAAGCGGGGCAACCCTCGCTGCGGTTGCTTAAAAAAGCCGTTCCCGGTAGTGTCGTTCCATGAGCAAGATTCGTTTCAGGATCGTGCCCCCGGTCGATCGCGCCGAGGGGAGGGTTTACATCACAGGCAGCCATCCTGGACTTGGCGATTGGGATCCCTCCAAGGCACTGGCCCTGGAATTCGACGGGGTTTTCCACCACGGAAAGATCGAGGCGGAGACCGGTTCAACCCTGGAATACAAAATCACCCGCGGAAGTTGGGAGTCCGAGGCGGTGGATGCCTATGGCCATGTGCCCTCGAATGAGCGCCACGAGGTTTGGCTCGATGCCTCGCTCCATCACACCGTGCCGGATTGGAAGGATCGCTACTGCGGGCGGTTGACACGCGAGCGGCTTCATTCCCGAATCCTTGCCGGCGAGCGGGAGCTTCTCATCTGGCTCCCGCCGGGCTACGGCACACAAACCGAAACGCGCTTTCCGGTCATTTACCTTCATGATGGATCCAATGTGTTCGACCCTCTCGGGAGCGTGGTCTCCGGGGTGGATTGGGCGGCGGATGAATGGGCATCGCTTCTCGCGCGGCGCTCCGTGATCCCCGAATCAATCGTCGTGGGTGTGTGCCATCCCGAGGGCTACTCGGAAGACAATGTGACGATGCGGGATTTCGAGTTGTCCCCCGAATTCGGTGGTGCGGCCTACGCGCAATTCGTCGCCACGGAACTCGTGCCGCACCTGGATCAACGCTACCGCACCATTGCGAAGCGCGAAGCGCGCACCTTGGGCGGTGGCGGCTTGGGAGCCCTCAACACCTTCCACACCGCGCTCGCGCACCCCGGTGTTTTTCGGAATTTTCTCTGTCTCTCCACCTCCTTTGAGGACATGTCGCAATCCCTGCCCCGCGATTCCGCGGCGCTTCGTTCGCTCGAGGCGGAACCGGCTTTGGAGAAAGACACAAGGATGTATTTCGACCATGGCGACCGGGGCTTGGATGAATGCTATCGGGGTTACCACGATCTCCTGGCCGAACATCTGCGCGCCAAGGGTTGGGTCGACGGAAAACAATTTTCCATCCGTGAAATCCCCGGCGGCAGCCACAGCGAAATCTCCTGGAGGGCGAGGCTCGGGGATGCGCTCAAATTTGTGGCAACCTGAACTTTATTTGGCGGCCGAGGCCCCCGCTCTTCAAGAGTCCCGACCATGTCGGGTTGACGGTATCAGACCTCCTTGTAGTGGAGGCTGAGCACGCGATACCCCTGATCGCCCTTTTCCCCGGTGAATAAAAAAAGCCGGAGCGACATGAAGCCTTGGATCCATTGGTAGCCGATGAGGGTTTGCAAGATGTCGGTGTCGGGATCGCGAGTTTTGTCGCGGACGATCATGCGGCCCGTTCCATACTTGGTGTCCACATTCCGGCGGACCTCGTCGAAGAAGGTCGCGTAGCGCGGTGAATCCCAGGAGGGATCACCGTATTGGAGTTCGATCTCATTGAGGGCGTCGTTCGAAAAATAAAACAGGGCGCGAACCAGATTTTTCTGGGGGATTCCCTGAACCGCGAGGACCTGGCGATTCTGGATGGTTTTGCGATCGACGATCCGGGCCTTGATGCCTTCCAGGCTTTTCTCCACCCGCGCAGCGGACTCGCCCCATTGAAAATTAAACGGCACTCGCATCTGCGCGGCTTCGAGTGTCGGCAGCAGGATCCCCCACGCGACACACGCCAACACGACCGCTCGAAAAACTCTCATGGAATTCAATTTCCAAGGTCGCCCCGTCGCCGTCAACCACGGCGTCGGGTTGATGTTTCGGTTTCGGGCGGTTAACTTTCCCGGGTTATGAAGAAACTCCTCGTTCCCGGTCTATTGATTTGTGCTGCCGCGTTTGTTTTTTTCCGCCCGCTGATTGCGGCTCCCCGGATCGAACCTGCCCAAGGATTGCAAAAAGTCGCCAGCGGCGACGCGGTTTTGATCGATGTGCGCGAGCCTGCCGAATGGAGTGGTGGAGTTGTCACCGGGGCGTTGTTGCTCCCGCTGAGCGATCTGAAAGGCCCGCGCGCGCTGTGGGCGAAAGAACTCGAGGCCGCCAAGGGCAAGGAACTCGTGATTTACTGCCGCTCGGGAAATCGCTCCGGAATCGCCGGCGGGATTTTGCAAAAGGAGGGCTGGACGGTTTGGAACGCCGGGGGCTACTCGGGCATGGCCAAGGCCGCCGCGACATCGGGCGAGGGGACGCGGCGGGAATAGTCGCCTGCACCCATACCGTGGCTCCTTCTTGAATTGCGGGCCGCGAAAGAGGAGTCTCGGGAAATGAAAACTTCGAGCCTTCTAGAAATCCTCGCCACCCCAAGCCCCTCGGGCTGGGAGCGCGACGGCCAGAAACTTTGGATCAAAAGCATCAAACCGCACGCCGACCGCGTCGAAAGCGATCCGCATGGCAACGCCTGGGCTGTCCTCGACGGGGCGGATCCAAAGGCCCCGCGTGTGATGCTCGAGGCGCATGCCGATGAGATTGGTTTCATTGTCCGGCACATCGACGACAAGGGGTTTCTCGCCGTGGGGCCAATCGGCGGCTCGGATCGCACCCTCGCCTCGGCGCGCAGGATCCGGCTTTTTGGTGCGAAGGGGGTCGTGCCGGGAGTCATTGGCAACACCGCCATCCACATTCGCGACAAAGCCAACGACAAGCCGCCGGAGTGGAAGGATCTCTTCATCGATGTGGGGGCCTCGAACGCGAAGGAGGTGGAAAAACTCGGCATTCGCGTCGGCACACCTGCCATCTTTGTTGACGATGCCTTCGAGTTCGAGAACGGCCGCATCGTCGGACGGGCCCTCGACAACCGCATTGGAGGATTTGTTTTGGCGACGGCTCTTGAGGAGCTTCACCAAGGAAAGAAGCGTCCGCATGCCTCGACCTTCGCCGTCAACGCGGTGCAGGAGGAAATCGGCTGCCGGGGCGCGCAGATGGCCGCCCACCGCATCCGTCCCCAGGTCGCGCTGGTTTTCGATGTGACCCACGCGACCGACACGCCGGGGATCAATGTGAAGGAGCACGGCTTGGTGGAACTCGGGAAGGGGCCGACGATTTCCCACGGTGCGGCGAACCATCCACTCGTCATGAAGCGCCTGATCGAAGTCGCCGCGAAACACAAAATCCCGCTCCAGCACGAGGCGGTCTCGCGCAGCACCAGCACGGACGCGGATGTGATCTACACAAGCCGCGACGGCGTGGCCTGCGGCCTCATTTCCATTCCGCTCCGCTACATGCACTCGCCGGTGGAAATGGTTTCGCTCGAGGACGCCCGCAACGCCGCCAAACTCGCGGCGGCTTTCATTCGGAGCTTGGAAAAGCACGACACATTTCGTGTTCTGGATTGAAACCTATGGAAAATCTGGGAGGTCAATTCGGAACGGCGGGCAAGGCGTTGCAGGTCAATCTCGGCAAGGGATTCTACGGAACCTTTGCGGAAATCGGAGCGGGGCAGGAGGTCGCGCGGCATTTTTTTACAGTGGGTGGCGCCGCGGGGACTGTCGCCAAAACGATGTCGGCCTACGACATGGCCTTCAGCGATGCGATCTACGGCCCGTGCCGCCGCTATGTGAGCCGCGACCGCCTCGAAACCATGCTGGAGCACGAGAGCGGCCTCCTCATCGAACGGCTGGGAAGGACGGCGGGACGCGACCGCCGTTTTTTTGTTTTTGCCGACACGGTCGCCGCGCGGAGTTTTCGCCGCCATGATGAATCCCACGGCTGGATGGGCCTGCGCTTTCAGCACGCGCCGGGAACGGCCTTCAGCGACATCATTCTGCATCTCCGGATGCTCGATTCCGAAAATCTCCTGCAGCAAGAGGCATTGGGAATCGTGGGGGTGAATCTCATCCACGCCGCTTTTCGCAATGTCCCCCCCCGGGAAATGATCGGATCGCTCCTGGATGATCTCAAGCCGGGGCGCATCGAAGTGGACATGATCCGTTTTTCGGGGCCGGCCTTTGGATCGGTGGACAACCGGTTGATGAGTCTGGAACTCGTTGTTCAAGGCCTCACGAGGGCCACTTTGTTCCGAGCCGATGGCGAGGTGGTCCAACCAGCGGATGCATTTTATAAAAAACCCATCCTGGTCGAGCGCG
Source organism: uncultured Chthoniobacter sp. (assembly GCA_964403605.1). Taxonomy (GTDB): domain Bacteria; phylum Verrucomicrobiota; class Verrucomicrobiia; order Chthoniobacterales; family Terrimicrobiaceae; genus UBA967. The sequence continues at coordinate 1,872 of CAYOGR010000067.1, read as the reverse complement.
GAAGCTTCCGCCCCGTGACTCTGGTCACGAATGACATGCTGGACGGAGCGTTGCGGCTTTTCGAAAAGGAAGCGGGCGTGCCCGGCACCCAGCCGGAAATTTTAATGGAGATCACCACCAAGAACCTCCTCGCAGGTGGCAACCTGAACCTCCGCGACTTTCTGGATCGCGTGGACATGCTGGCCGCGCTGGGCCGCACGGTTTTGATCTCCGATTACGGCGAGTATTACCGTTTGGTGAATTTTTTGACCCGCTACACTGATCTTCCCGTGGGTCTGCCGATGGGCATTCCCGGACTGAACGAAATTTTCAATCCCGCCCACTACAGCGATCTCGAAGGCGGCATTCTCGAGGCGCTGGGGCGGCTCTTCAAAAAAAATGTCCGCCTCTATGTCTATCCCGTCATCACGCCGGAGGGCGAGTTGGTCACTTGCGAGAATTTCCGCCCGCCCGAGGGCATGGGGCATTTGTATGAGCATTTGCGCGCCAGCGGCCTCATCCGTTCGATCGAGGGATACGATCCTGCCAATTTGGAAATCCGCTCTCCGCGTGTGCTCGACATGATCGAGACGGGTGATGACGCCTGGGAAAAAATGGTGCCGCCCGAGGTGGTCAAGATCATCAAGGAGCGGGGACTCTTCGGCGCGGGCCAGCATTGATTTTCACCATGCCATGAGCGACTCGCGGTCCATTTCCCAAATCCGCTCCGAGGCCCGCACCAGCGCGACCGCAGCGCGGGTGAGGGGACAAGCGGACGAGCTGGTCAAAAAAGAATCCGCCAACGGCAAGCCGTATTGGGAACTCAAGCTCCGCGATGCCGGAGATGCCATGACGCTCCGGGCGTGGTCCGACACCGATGCCTTCCGTTCCTGCGCCGAAATCTCGCGCGGGGATTTTGTCGAGATCGAGGGCGAGTTTGCCATGAACGGAGGATTTGGGCTCGATGCCAAGAGGTGGCGACTCCGCTCGCTCGACGAAAGCGAGATCGAGATGCTACTGGCCGGCGGCGAGGAGGAAGCCGCCGCCGTCGAACGGGATTTCGGGGATGTCGTGCGTCTCGTTGGAGATATCCGCGACCCGCGACTTCTTGCGTTGGGGAGGCTTTTCCTCGAGGAGTTCGGCCCCCGCTTCAAACGAGCTGCCGCCGCCCGCCACAACCACCATGCCCATCGCGGGGGATTGCTTCGTCACACCGGCCAGATGATGCGCGCGGCCGATTCCCTGTGCGGAGCCTATACCGGGTTAAACCGGGATCTCTTGATCAGCGGCGTGCTTTTCCACGATTGCGGGAAGCTTTGGGAAATGTGCCCTCCCGAGGCGGGTTTTGAAATTCCACGCGAGCTTCGCGGCGAATTGCTCGGCCACATCTCGATAGGTGTGGAGGTGGTGAATTCGCTTTGGCGGAAACTCCCGCTCGAGGAATGGAAAAGCCTCCAACCCGCCTCGGAGGAGGTCCGCCTGCACCTTCTGCATCTCATCGCCTCCCACCACGGCGAGTTGCAGTTTGGATCGCCTGTCGAACCAAAAACGCCCGAGGCGATCGCGTTGAACATGGTGGACAACCTCGATGCGAAGTTGGAAATGCTCTCGATGGCCTACGCGCGCCAGCCCGAAATCGCACCGGGCATCCACGAGCGCGCCAAACCCCTCAATACGAGCCCGGTCAAGCCGCTCGTCATTTTTTCCGACAAGACTGGAGACTGACCCGCAGAGAAAAAGCCACGCACCCGGTGGCGTTTCCTCCTCCGATACAAGCCCGCGACAGGGATCTGTTGGCCCGTTGCTGAAGCGCACGGTATCGATTTGAAAAGTGGGATCTCTTCAATTGGGTGTTGAGGGCGGGCCAGCGGCAGCAGTGCTACATTGCTACCA
>CAYOGR010000066.1:0-12587 GCA_964403605.1 uncultured Chthoniobacter sp. | reverse complement strand
TGCCTTGAGTTTTTGCGGATTGTTGGGAGATATCCGGGGCGTTTTTTAAAAGTTCAAAGCCAATGCCGTATCCTTCAAACCCTTTTTTACAACTGACGATGCCGCGTGTCTTGTCCGCGCTGGCGAGAATCAAGGACTCGATTTGGGAAGATGTTTGCGATGTTCACTGCGCCTACGGTGGTTCCTTTCCCCGCTCCTGCAGTATCCAAGAGGCCCGCTCGCTTTCCTACAAACCGGTCACGCTGCCATTCGAGTGGGGGAGGGTTTTCGATGAGGGATGGTTCGAGTTGTCCGTTCCTGAATGGCCCAAGGATGGATACCTCTGTTGGCGCGATGACGGCGAAGGCACGCTGCATGTCGATGGCGTTCCTTTTTACGGTTTCGATGTCGCCCACCGCTATTGCAAGTTGCCTGCGAGGCCTGCCCGTCTCCACATGCACAGTTTGTGTCTTCAAAGCGCGATCTGGCACGCCGAGGCTTCCGGACTTGGACAAAATGGCAGTCGACTTGTCCACGCCGGCATCAAACGCCGAAAGGACTCCGCCTGGGATTTGTATCACGATGTTCTGGCCCTCTCGGAACTCGCCGGCGAGTTGATGAAAAGCGAGGGCCTTTCGGCCTCGCCGGAGGCCGGGACGGGGACAGGTTGGCACCCTCCCGTCGAGTTGGCGTCCGTCGTTTTGCGCCGCATTCTTCGAGGCCTTGACAACATCGTCAATACGCTCGATGCCGAGGGCACGGTTGCCGCCATCCAGGAGGCGGCGAAAGTGCTGGGATGGTTGCGCGGCCAGCACCAGCGGATCAAGGCGGTGCTCACCGGCCATGCCCACATCGACCTCGTGTGGCTCTGGCCGGAGCGGGTGACGGCCTACAAGGGTTCCCATACCTTTTCCACGATCCATCGCCTCATGGAGGCTTACCCGGACTTCATCTTTTCCTCGAGCCAGCCGGCGCTCATGGAGGCCGTGGAATCTGTCAGTCCCGAGCTGATGAAAAGTGTCCGCAGTCGCATAAAAAGCGGGCGTTGGGAATTCACCGGCGCGACCTATGTCGAATCAGACACGCTCATCGCCTGCGGGGAGGCTCTCACTCGAAGTTTCCTCCTCGGCCAGGAGTCGTTTCAAGCCGTGAATGGCGGGCCTGCGAAGACGCTCTGGCTTCCCGATGTGTTTGGCTACTCGGCATGCCTGCCCCAGATCATGAAGCAAACGGGAGTGGAGTCTTTTTTCACCACCAAGTTGACATGGTCGAACATCAATCGATTTCCCTACAGCAGCTTCATTTGGCGGGCACCCGACGGCTCCGAGGTTGTGTGTCACATCACCCAGGAAACCGGCTACAACCAGGGCGCCTCCCCAGCCGAACTCCGCAAAGGCAGCCTGGGATATCGACAGTCCGATATCCACGACGAGTTTCTCGCTCCCACCGGATACGGAGACGGCGGCGGCGGCGTCACAGAGGAAATGTGCGAAAAAGCCCGGCGCTTTCGAAGCATGGCGGCCTTGCCCGCGGTCGAGTGGGGCACGGTGGAAGGCTTTTTCAAGCGTCTTGCCAAACAGCGCAAAGAGCTGCCTGTGTGGCAGGGGGAGCTTTATCTCGAATACCACCGGGGCGCGCTCACCAGCCACTCGAACCTGAAAAATCAATTCCGCGCCGCCGAACGCGCGCTTCAAACCTGGGAGGCCGTGCGCTGTGTCACAGGGGGCGGTCCTCTGAATCCCGCGATTTGGAAGCGAATGGTCTTTGCCCAGTTCCACGATTACATCCCCGGAAGTTCGGTCTGGGAGGTCTACGAGGAGGCGATTCCTGAACTTTCCTCCATGGTGAAATCCGCCGCCGATTCCGCCGCCAGCGAGTTGTCCGCTCCCGAGAAATCAAAACAAAAATCCCTCTTCAATCCGCTGCCCCTGGACCGGATTGTGATTTTGGAAAACGGGACTCGCGCCGTCCATTTGCCGCCATTGACCGGAGCGCCTCTCGAGTCGCTTCAAGCCGTCCCGCCGGCCGCACCCGTTGAGGCCGGCAAGCAGGGATTGAAAAGCGGACACACCCGCGTCCATTTCGACAAACGCGGCCTCGTCTCCTCCCTGGAATTCGATGGCATCTCGATTCCGGCTAACGGGCCGCTTGCCCGCCCGGTGGTCCACCCCGACTATCCCCACCGCTTTGAAGCCTGGGACATCGACCGGCAATCCTTTTCCTCGGAGAAACCCTTCAGTGGCTTTTCGTATTCCAAGTGTTCGGGAAATGGCACTTTGCTGGGTTCGGTGACCTTTCAAGGGTCGCTCGGCATCTCTTCACCGGCAAAGGTGACTTACTCCCTCGATGCCTTTCACAAGGTTTTGTTCATCGACTACGATATTGACTGGCGTGAGGAGCATGCCTTGTTGCGAATAGAATTCCCTACGGCGTTCGTAACCAAAACAACCCGCTTTGGCGCCCCCTTTGGCAGCGTGCTGCGGGCCCAGCAGCCGGGCGATCCCCGTTCCGAGGCCATGTTTGAGTCGCCGGGCAGTCGATGGATGACGATCCAGGATGACGGGGGAGGTTGCGGGTTGTCCCTTCTCACCGAGTCAAAATACGGATTCTCATGTCGCGAGGGAGTGGCTGGCATTTCGCTCCTGCGGGGCGTTTCCGCGACCGGGGAGGAAAAGGCCCATGCCGCACTCCTGCCTGCCCGCCTTCGCCGTGGTGGTCAAAGGGCGAAATTCACCGACCAGGGGCGTCATAAAATTCGTCTGGCTGTCGCGGCATCCCCCGACCAGACGGACCGGGCGCAAACGGCCGCCGCACTCGCGGAGACGGTCTTCGGGACTCTTCTTGACTACCAAGGCGACCCGGTCTCCACGGGCTTTCTTGGCATGGACGGAGGGGAAAGCCTTGTTCCGTGCTGGGCAAAACCTGCTGCCGATGGCTGCGGTTGGATTTTGCGGCTGCATGAGGTGCTGGGCAGAAGGGGAGTGGCCCGTCTCTCATTCGCGCCGGGCTTCGATGGCCATATCACAAATCTCAGCGAATCGTTGAAGGGGCCTTCGGCCAAAAAAATCAACTTCAACCCAAACCAGATCATCAGCGTCCGGGTTTTTCCAAAGTAAACCACGGGAATTTCCCAACGGAATTTTATAACTCATCCTGGACTTTTGCGCCAAATCCGCCCCTAGGCGAGCGAGCCTGCAATCCCAAGCGAGGAGCTATCGCGGGCTATCCGGTTCCGCGGCCTCGAGGATTCTTTTCGGCAACGCGTCGTGGAGGTCTTGCCTGGCCTTGGCGGCCTCTTTGCGTTTCCGCGCGGCTTCGAAGCGGGGAACGGTCTGGTCCCAGAGGAAAAGCGCGAACGGGTAGGCGAACAGGGCGAGGATGGTCGCGGAGGGCAGGATCGCCAGCAGATAGGGAACCGGGGCGGAGGCAAGCGAGGAGAGAAGCTGGCCTTCGGCGATCTCGGCGGGCTCGCGGCCCATCATCAGGCAGCCGAGTCGATATTGGAGGTAGATGCAAAACGGCGTGCTGATGGGATTGCTGATCCATGTGCCGGCCATCGCGGCGGGAACATTCACGCGGGTGATGAACGCGATGATGGCGGCGGCGATCATTTGGAAGGGCAGGGGAGGCATCATCGAAAAAAACGCCCCCACCGCGAGGCCGGCGGCGAAGCGTTGGCGGGTCGGATGCCAAAGCTCGGAGTCGAACAACCTGTCCCCAAACAGGCGATGGAGGAAGGTTCCCTTGATGTGCTTCGGTCGCGGAAGATGCCGGAGATATTTGCCGATTTTGGTCCGGCGCCAATGGATAGGTTTCATTTACCGCGTGGGAATTTCTTGGGACTTGCCTCCGAACATCGCTTCTGATCTTTATTCGGCAACATGAAAAAAATCGAAGCGATCATCAAGCCATTCAAAATGGAGGATGTGAAAGAGGCCCTATCCGAGGTCGGCATCGAGGGGATGACCGTGAGCGAGGTCAAGGGATTTGGACGCCAGAAAGGGCACACCGAAATCTATCGCGGCAGTGAATACACCGTGGATTTTCTTCCCAAGGTGAAAATCGAACTCGTCGTGAGCGACAACCTGCTCGACAAGGCCATCCAGGCGATCTCCTCGGCTGCCAAGACCGGCAAGATCGGTGACGGGAAAATTTTCGTCCTTCCAATCGAAAACGCCATCCGCATTCGCACCGAGGAAACCGGAGAGAGCGCTATCTAAAGGCGTTTTCCTGTCTGCCGGGTGAACAACCTCCAAGCCTTCATACTCGGTCTGGTCGAGGGGTTGACCGAGTATCTTCCGGTCAGTTCCACCGGCCATTTGCTCGTCACCCAGCGCCTACTGGGTATCGAATCCAGCAACTCGGCGGACGCCTTTGCGATTTGCATCCAAGCCGGGGCGATCCTCGCTGTGCTCGGTCTTTACAGGATGCGCGTCTGGAAAATGTCGCTCGGAATGCTCGGGCGTGACGACCAAGGGCGCAATCTCGGCTTCTGCATCATTCTTGCCTTCCTCCCTTCCGCGTTCATCGGGTTGCTTCTCGAAAAAACCATCAAAAAATATCTCTTTGGCGGCGACGAATGGGGGCTTTGGCCCGTGGTGGCGGCTTGGTTTTTCGGAGGTGTGGCGATCCTCGCGGTCACGATGTTCCGGAAAATGCGCGGATCGACACCGCATTCGGGCTTGGATCTGGAGCACATCACCCTGCGGATGGCGCTCTTCATTGGTTTTTTTCAATGCATCGCCATGTGGCCCGGCGTGAGCCGGAGCTTGTTGACGATCGTCGGGGGATTGATGGTCGGATTGTCGATTCCGGCCGCCGTGGAGTTCAGCTTCCTGCTGGGGGTGGTTACCCTGACCGCGGCCACGGCCTACGACGCTTTGAAACACGGTCAGGAAATGCTCGAGCACTATGGGCCGGGTCCTTTGCTGGTCGGCTTCACCGCCGCGTGGATCTCCGCCGTGGTCGCTGTCAAATGGATGGTCGGCTACCTGAAATCCCACGGACTGGAAATTTTCGGTTGGTATCGCATTGCCGTTGCGCTGGTGGTGGCGGCCTGGCTGCTCTGGCCTTGATATCTCCAAAGAAGGTCTTCCTTTTACTCAAAGCCGATTTAGCTTCGCGACATGTCCGAAACGATTTTGCCCGATTTGCAGGCCTGCGTCCTGTGTGAGGATGTGCGGCAGGAGGCGAGCGGCCAGCAAACGCTCGTAGGCATCATCGGCGTGATTCCCGCACCAGCGATCCCGCTCGGTTTTTTCAAACTCTGCCTCTGGACACGATGGTGCGGGGGCCTCGGTGAGTTCATCCAGCATTCCGCCATTCTGAATCCCGAGGACGAGGAACCCATCGCGTCCAGCGAGGTTCACTTTCATCTCCCCGCTCTCGATGCCCATGCCACGAATGTTCATGTCTTCGGTGGAATTCAATTCACCCGCCAAGGCGTTTACACGGTTGAGATCAAAATCGATGGTGAGCTCCGGCTTCGCTTTCCCCTGCCGGTTCTGCCACTGCAAGCCCTGCCGCAGGGATAAAAAAAGCGCGGCCCTCCTTTCGGATGGCCGCGCCCGTTGATTTAGCGGAGTGCGTTACTTGTTGCAGTTTTTGCACTCATCGCACTTGCCCTTGCAGCAGGTGGCGCAGTCTTTGTCCTTGCAGCACTCGGAGCACTTGGCTCCGGCGGCATGCAGCGAACCGACGGCCACGATGGCGAGGGCGATAGCTGTGAGAATGGATTTCATAATTGATTCTTTCATTTCAAAACTCATGAAGGTTTTGTCCGATTCAAAACCGGACCCGCGCGACTTCAGGCTGCAATTCGCGGCGGGGGAGTCGGCGGTTCCGCGAACCGGGCCTCGGCTCGCAAGCCGGAGGATTTCCAAGAGATGGTTTGGGAATCGGGGCGAGGCATGTGAAATTTCGAAAAATCGGCGATCAATGGCGTGCCGGGAGCGGCGACCGGGCAGGTTCGGCAACCACAGGAGGCGGCAGGCATGGCCTGGCAGCTTGATCCGCAGCAGTGGTCGGAAACTTCCATTGGCCGGTCAGGGATCGCTGACGCGGGAAAAAACACCGGAAGGGCGAGTGCTGCCGTCAGCAAGAGTCCAACGATTGTCAGCAACCTGATCACAACCTCAACCTAGCCGACTTTTGTCGGGCCGCAAGTCGTCCAAGTTTCGGTTCGACGCGCGGGGAATGATCGGGCACCTTTTCCGGCCTTTTTCAAACATGCCATGCTGACCCTCTCGCAAGTCACCAAATCCTACGGCGGCCGTGTCCTTTTCGAGGATGCCTCGCTGCAGGTGAATCCCCGCGACCGGATCGGCCTCATCGGCCCGAACGGCGCGGGCAAGTCCACATTGTTCGGGCTTCTACTCGGCCACGACGAGCCGGACGAAGGAAATGTGGTGACGCAGCGCGGAACGCGGGTGGGCTTTCTCCCTCAGGAAACAGCCTCGGTGAGCGCCCACACGGTGATGGAACTCGCTGCCGGGCCCGACGCCGATGGACGCTCGGAGGCCATGGCGAAGCGCATTCTCGCCGGCCTTGCTTTCCGCGAGGGCGACTTCCACCGCCCGCTCCGCGAACTGAGTGGCGGTTGGATCATGCGGGCCCACTTGGCTCGGTTGCTCGTGGAGGAGCCGGATTTGTTGTTGCTCGATGAACCCACGAACCACCTCGATCTCGAAACTCTCGGCTGGTTTCAAAACCACCTCTCCAACTATCCCGGTGCGATTCTCGCGATTTCGCACGACCGCGAATTTCTCAACCTCATCTGCAAGGGCATCGTCGAAATCCGGCACCGAAAGCTCATCCGCTATCACGGAAACTACGACGCCTGTCTCGAGCAAAAAAAAGCCCGCGAAGAGCAGCACCTCGCCGCCTATCGCAATCAACAGCGCGAGATCGAACACCTCGAAAGTTTCATCAACCGATTCCGGGCGAAGGCCAGCAAGGCTGCCCAGGCCCAGGATCGCATCAAGCAACTCGCCCGCATGGAGCGGATCGAGGCCCCGGAGAGCGATGAGGCGACTGTTCACTTCCGCTTTCCACAGCCCCCGCGTGGCGGCCAGCGCGTGATCGCCCTCAAAGGCGTCAAGCAGGCCTACGGCGAGCATGTGGTTTACGAGAATCTCGATCTCGAAGTGGAGCGCGGCCAGCGCACCGTGCTGGTCGGCCCCAATGGTGCGGGCAAATCCACGCTTCTCAAAATCCTCGCTGGTCAGTTGGAATTGCAGGCCGGTGAGCGCGTGCCGGGCCACAATTGCTCCATCGGCTACTTCGCCCAACACCGCGCCGAGGGTCTCGACACGAAGCGCTCGATACTTGATGAGGTGCAATCGATCGCCTGTCCCGTCCCCGAGCAGGCCGCCCGCACGGTTCTTGGAGCGTTTCTTTTCCGGGGCGACGATGTTTTCAAGCCGATCGGCGTGTTGAGCGGCGGAGAAAAAAGCCGCGTCGCCCTCGTGAAGCTACTTCTCGATCCACCCAATTTTCTGCTTCTCGACGAACCGACCACGCATCTCGACATGCCCAGTATCGATGCGCTGATTCGCGCGCTCGGACCCTACGAGGGCACGATTTTCTTTGTGAGCCACGATGTGCATTTCATCCGGGCCATCGCCAGATCGGTCCTCCATGTGCAGTCGGGAAAAATCACGCCCTACGCCGGCGGCTACGACTATTTCCGGGAGAAATCCCGAGCCTCTGGCAGCGAACGCGCCGCCACGGTGGCAAGCCTTGGAAATTTCCAACCCGATCGCGCCGATAAAAAATCTTCCGACCAACCGAAACTTGGCCTGAAAGAAATCAAAGCCCTTCGCCGCGCCGAGGCCGAAGCGCGCAAATCCGAAGCCGCCAACCGCCGCGCCCTCGAAAAGCGCGTTGCGGATCTCGAGGGAGAAATCCAAACGCTCGAGCGCCGACAGAGGGAATTAACGGAACTCCTCGAAAGCCCCGCCACCTACGATAATCCCTCGCTGGCCATGGAAACAAACCGCGAACTCACCGGCGTGGCCGAGGCTCTCCAAAAGGCGAATGCAGACTGGACCGCTGCCGCCGCCAAGCTCGAAGAGCCAGCCACTTCGTAGGAGTCTCTACTTGCGAAGCTCGAGGATGTAGTCGGACGGCTCGTAGTTTTCGATGAGCACCTTGGTTTCGCCGTTGCGGTGCATGCGGGCTTGGGTGACCCAGATTTCGGAGGTCTTGTGCGGGGCGAAGAGGATGTCGTCATGCGTTGCGTTCAAGTGCTCGGCGAACTTGTCGGGCGTGAGCCCTCCACCGAGATGGTCGCTGCGCCCGGTGGCGACATGGATGGTTCCGAGGATTTTCTCGTCCTGAATGTCACGGCCCGAGGTGGGGAGGATTTGGGTGCCGAAGCCGAGTTCGCCGAGTTCGCCGGTCACGGGATCCGAGGTGAGCTTGGCGTTGTGCGCGGCGATGGTTTCGGCATCGCCGTTGAGAAGTTCGGCTTTTTGGATCCGGCCGTTTGCCACATGCATCAAGCCCACGGTGCCGTTCTCGTAGCGCATCGGAAACGCTCCGCTCGCCCCGGTGGGAACGAAATAAATCTCGCCCGCCGGGAGGTTGGCGACATCGGGTTCGTCACCGCGACAGAGGCCATGGCTCTTTTGCGCCTCCTGCTGGTCGAGATCCAAACGGAGTGTGTGGGTTTTCCCGGAATAGAGGAAATCGATCTCCACCCAATCCGCCTTCGTCATGCCGAGCCGCATTTTTTCCGCATCGCGGCTGACATCGTCATAGCTTACCGCAAGACCCGTGCGGAGGATTGTGGGATTGACCCCGTGGAGAGTGGCACCCCGGAACTTGTATTGTTTCGCAAAGGCGGTGAGCGGCGCGGTGGCCGAGTAGGTCGAAACGCAAAGAATGATGTCGTGGGCGGGATAAATCTCCTTCTCGAGGCTGACAGTCGTTCCGTCCGGCGTCACCGCTTCATCGGGGAGGTCGAGATTGCTGCCGCCGGTGATCTTGTAGGCGTAGATGCCGCCGCCTTGGAGGCCGAGTTCCTTCATGACGCGGGCATGAAGCGGCTTGTGGAAAAAGTTCACCGCGTTCGCTTGAATGGTAAGCTCCGGGTTTTTCAGAAACGCAAAATCCCTCATTTGGGCTGGCTCGGGAAGGTCGATGAGAATGCAAATCCGCTGGCCCTCGCGGGGCTCGAAGGTGCTCTTCAGAAGAATGGCGAGGTCGAATGCCGGAAAAACGCGGCGGGCGGCTTGCTCTGGAATGGTCGCTGATTTCATAGGCCCATCTTTACGATTGCCGTTTCGATGACGATTCATTTTTCCTTACAGTCGTGAAACGCCGCGCCTGCTTGTTTTTTCAAACCGTAATGTTCGCCTCGTCCCTCATGGCCTCCTCTTCCGATTTCAACGGGCTGGTTCTGGAACAAATCCGCGCCATGCCCGACGGCGGAGGTTACGCAACGACCCGCGAGGCCCACACGGCCTTGAACTCCGCGGTTCTCGCAGGGCCGGACTCGGCGAGCATCCAGCCCGAAAAAGCCCGCCCGAGTTATTGCTCCGGCGCGACCTATCTCGTGTTTTTGAAAACCTTGCTCGCCGCCGAGAACCAAGGGTTGGTTCCTCCGCTCGGGTCCGCATGGGCCGCCCTGGCGCCCAAAGCCTCGCGCGACGGGGTTGGAATTTGGGGTCGCTGGAATGCCAATGGGCCCGGTGCTTCCCGGCTCTTCCACGAACTCTCGCTTGGCCGGAATTTCACCGACTACGCCGAGGCGAGACCGGGGGATTTCATGAAAATCTTCTGGATCGATGCCGTTGGAAAAAAAGAGCGCGGCCATCTCGTCGTCTTCCTTGCGGAGGAGGAAAAGGACGGCATTCCACATGTCCGGTTCTGGTCGAGCAACAAGCCCCACGGCTATGGCGAGAAAAGCGTTCCAAAATCCAAGGTTGCGCGCGCCATTTTCTCGCGGCTGGAAAATCCGGGCAACATCCGGAATGTCGGTTCGATTCCAAAAATGGACGACTATCTGGCGGGACTTTTGACTCGCGAGTCGAGCTTTGCCGAGGCTCTCCGCCAGAGCGGCATCGAGGCTCCTTGACGATCTATAGCGGCAGCGTCTGGTAATCGAGGCAAAGGAAAATCGTCAACCCGCCACCATCGGGAAGCCGGATTTTGCGGAGGGGTGTCACCTGTGCGAACGCGCCCTTGATGGTTTGCGGGAGGTCGGAGCCGAGGAAAAGCGCATTGCGACCTGCGAAGAGATTGTAGCCCTTTTGCTCGGTGAAGAATTCATCCACCACCAGATCGCTCGCGATGAAGTCCGCATACGAGGGCCAGAGGCCGAATTGACTGGTGAGGGCCGGCGACTCGGGGACAAAAACCGGGGGATACTCGCTGACACCGGCGGTCTTGAAAAACACCGCCAGCACCGAGGCCTGATCCGTGCTTTCGGCGATCAGAAAGCCTCCGCCTTCGCTGGCGGGAATCTCGCGCGTGGCTTTATGGACTTCTTTGGCGACCGACGACCACACGCCCCGCATCAAGCTCTCCTCCCGGAGCATGATTCCACTTTGCAGAAGGGCCAACGCCACCAGCGCCGACCCGGCAAGAGGCATCCAGCGGGAACGCGCGAAAAACCCGATAAGTGCCGCCAGCAGGGGAACCAAAGCCAGCCAAACCGCGGTTGAAAAATTCCGGCCGATCAAAAAATGGTAAATCGCCCAAAGTGCCGGTGCCATGGAGGCCAGAAGAAGGAAGCGGCCCCCGCCTTGTTTGAGGGCGCCGAGGGCGAGCGCGCCAAGGCTGGCGAGCAACGCCATTCCTCCTGCAAACGAATACTCGCGGAAAAACTCGGTGAGATTCCGGCTCCATCCACCGGGTTGGGGGCGCCACCAGGTTTGAAGCGTTCCTCCCGCGATGGGAATCCATTCCAGCTTGGCATTCCAGGCGAGGGGAGCCCACAGCACGGCCAGCGGAAGAACGATCAGGGCTGCCAGCGCCATCCAATCGGGTTGACGGCGTTTCCGGAGAACCACCAAAAGCGCAGCGCAAAATCCGAGGGGAACCAGCACGGCCTCGTAGCGGAAGAGGCACCCCAAGGCGAAGCAGGCGGCAGCCAGGAGCCAATCCTTGCGATGGCCCCCGATGGCCGAATTCGCGGCGAGCAATCCGCCCAGCACACAAACCAAGGCCGGCATCCAGGGCCCGACGGTGACACTGTGAGCGTTGAAGACCGGTAGGGCGTTCAGGGCCACCACCGTCCAGCCCGCGACCGTTTCGTTGAAAACCTTCCGCGCCAGAAGGAATGTGAGCCATCCGGCGAAAAGCGAGAGAAGAGGCCAGGCGAGGCGCAGGATTTCCAGCGACCCCCCGGTAAAAAATCCGAGAAGCCGCACCAGAAAGGCGGTTGCGGGCGGCCCGTCGAAATACGCGGTGGCGATCCGGTTCCCGCACATCCAGTAATACGCCTCCTGCGGCGCGACGCCCTGGGTCGCGAGCCAGACGATGCGAAGGAGCGCCAGGGCACCAAGAAAAATCAGGATGTTTTTAGTTTTCACGGACTCAGGAGATCGGGATGGCCCGAGTGGAGGCGGGGAAGGAGCGACGGCGCGAATTTCCTCCAGGCGATCCGCAGGATCATTACAACGGCGAGGGCGCAGACGATTCCAATCAAAGAACCTGCAAGAACATCCAGAGGCCAGTGAACTCCCACATACATGCGGCTGAATGCTACCAGAAAAGCGGGAAGAAACGCAATCCAGCCCCAGCGTCGATAGAAGAGAAAACAAACCATCGCCATGGTGAAGCAATTTGCGGCGTGCGAGGAGGGGAAGGATTTGCCGCCGGTGGCGGGGGTTTCGATCGAGGAGGTTTTGACCCGCAGCGGCAGCACGACCGCCAGCACCCTTGGCTGCGCCTTGGCCAGATCGATCGTCCGGACGCCGGAAAGAACCTCATGCGGTCTCGGGCGATCGACGGCGTGTTTGAGGTTGCGGCAAACGATCCCGTCGTTGATGCCCACGGCGAGAGCCGCGGAAAAAACCATCGCCCGGGCGCGGAATCCTCCGAACAGCAAAAGCACCACACCAAATAGAACGACGAACGGCCACCAAACCGCCCAACTCGACAACGAGGCCATCGCGACATCCGCAAACGGAGGCTTCGGCAAAGAATTCAAGGCGAGAAAAAGGTTTTGCTCCATGGCGAGGTCGATTTCACAGATTCGCGGATTCGTCGGCACTGGCAAGCCCGTGGCGTGATTCCAAAAAAGACCCTGAAAGGATGTCAGATCCCGCGTGATTCCGATGCTGGAATTGGCCTCAGATTTCGGGTCCACTTGATCCAGATATGAAATCAACCCCGCTCGTCCTTCTCGCTTTTCTCCCCGCTGTGGCATTCGCTGCGCCGGGTTTGACCATTTATAATCAGGATTTCGCGGTCATCCGCGACACCGTTTCCCTCGAACTGCGCGAAGGGGTGAACGAAATCCGCTACGATGGAGCGACGCTGGAACTCGAGCCGGATTCCGTCGTTTTGCGGGACAAAGCCGGAAAGCCGCTGCAAATCCTCGAGCAGAATTATCGCAACGACCCGCTCACCCAGTCCTACCTGCTCTCGCTTTTCGA
>CAYOGR010000065.1:10842-12612 GCA_964403605.1 uncultured Chthoniobacter sp. | reverse complement strand
GCCCCTCATTCTTGCAATCCCCGGCGAAATTCCCAATCATCCGCGCCGAAAAAAACATCCTCATGCTTCACCAAACCACACTCGCCAAGGCCCGCACCGCCTACCAACCCAAGCTCCCTGCTTCCCTTACCGTCCACTCGACCGTCAACAAAACTCCCCTCCCCGCTCAGGCGGACAGCGAAATCCCGAAACTCTTTCCGAACACTTACAACCTACCGGCCGTTTCTTTTGCCGAGGGTTCCAGCGCCGGGAAATCCTCCCCGATCCGTGTCGGCGTGATCCTCTCCGGCGGCCCTGCGCCTGGCGGACACAATGTGATCGCGGGCCTCTTCGATGCCATCCAACAAATCCACCCCGAAAGCTCGCTGATCGGCTTCCGCAATGGGCCAGACGGTCTTTTGACCAACAACGGCCTTGAGATCGACGCCGCCCTCCTCGCTTCCTACCGCAACACGGGCGGGTTCGACATCATCGGCTCCGGACGCACCAAGCTCGAATCCGAAGAGGATTTTCTCAAAGCCCTGGAGACCGCCAAATCGCGCAACCTCACCGCCCTCGTCGTCATCGGTGGAGACGACTCGAATTCGAATGCCAGCAAGCTCGCCGAGTTCGCCGCCTCGCGCCAAGCCCCCCTCACCGTCGTTGGCGTTCCCAAGACGATCGATGGCGACCTCAAAGGGGCCCACATCGAAACCAGCTTCGGATTCGATACCGCCTGCAAGGTTTACTCCGACCTCATCGGCAACATTCAGCGCGACGCCATCTCGGCCCGTAAATACTGGCACTTCATCAAACTGATGGGGCGCTCGGCGTCGCATATCGCCCTCGAGTGCGCCCTCCAGACCCGTCCGAACATCACGCTCATTTCCGAAGAGGTCGCGCAGCGGGGCCTCACGCTCCGGCAGATTGTCGATGACATCGCCGATACCATCACCCACCGCGCCGCCAATGGCGAAAAATTCGGCACGGTCCTCATCCCCGAGGGGCTCATCGAATTCGTTCCCGAAATGGGCATTCTCATCGGCGAACTCAACGACGCACTCGCCCACCACGGCGAGGCCTTCAACGCGTTGGCCGATCTTCCCGCCAAGCGCGCCTTCGTGGCGGAAAAACTCACGCCCGCCTCGGCCGCCCTCTACAAATCCCTGCCCGACGACATCGCGAACCAACTCATCCTCGACCGCGACCCGCACGGCAATGTCCAGGTGGCCCGCATCGACACGCAGCGTCTTCTGATCGACCTCGTCGAGTCGCGCCTGAAGGAGCGCAAGGCCGCCGGCTCCTACAAGGGCTCCTTCGCTCCCCTGCCCCACTATTTCGGCTACGAGGGCCGGTGCGCATTCCCGTCCAACTTCGATGCGGACTATTGCTACACACTCGGCTTCACCGCAGCCCTCCTCCTGCGCGAGGGACTCACCGGATACATCTGCTCCGTGCGCGGCCTCACCAAACCCGCCGCCCAGTGGCAGGCCGGAGGCGTTCCCATGGCCCAAATGATGAACATGGAGCGCCGACACGGCAAAATGGTGCCCGTCATCAAAAAAGCCCTCGTCGAGCTGGACAGTCCGGCCTTCCTCGAGTTCGAAAAGAACCGCGCCACCTGGGCCAGGGAAACCTCCTATGCGTTCCCGGGTGCGATCCAGTATTTCGGCCCGGCGGAAGTCAGTGACGCCACCACCCTCACGCTGCAATTGGAGTCGAAATAGGACCAGTTACTCCGGAAGAGTTTTTTTGACAGGAGGACAGGATTCACAGGAGCGGTTTCCGAAA
>CAYOGR010000065.1:0-10742 GCA_964403605.1 uncultured Chthoniobacter sp. | reverse complement strand
TAATTCCACCGGATGCGGGCTTGCAACCACTCCATCCACCCCATCAACGAAAAGGCGGCTCCGCCTCCTCGGAGCCGCCCGGGTTTTACAATCGCTCTCTTCGGAAAGACAGCGTGGGGGTTTTCTTAGAATACAAGCCCGGTCAGGAAACCGAGCACGGCGGCATTCGCCACTTCCTCCGTGCCATTCGGGCGCGAAAAGTATTGGAAGAACGGTTGGACATACGACCAGCCGTTCAGTTGGAAACGATAGCCGCCTTCGAGCACGGCGGTGTAGGAGCGCGAGGGGTTGTAAACTCCACCCTGATACGCACCGTAGCCAAGGGAGATCATGCTGAGATCCATGTCTCGGCCAGGAATGAGGCCCGTGTAGACCAAGCCGGTCTGGAAGTAGAACGGGTAGTTGTTCGCACGGGCGAAGCCGGGGGCCATCGTGAGGAGATTGAAAGTGCTCAGGCCTTGCTTGGAGAGCTTGGGTTTTTCGGTCGGGACGGCTTCCTTGAATGTCTTGCCATCGGCCGTGGCGGTGGACTTGGCGGGCTCGGAGGGTTCCCGGTAGAGCATTTGATCGGCCTGAAAATAAAAGCCGTAGCGACCATCGACAGAGTTGTTGCTCCAGGTGCGGGTCTGGTTTTCCGGAGTGCCGTAATAGTATCCGCCGAACGCATATTTTCCTTCCAGTTTCGACTTGCTGATGTGCGGGGTGAAGCCGAGTTCGCCCATGTAGAAGAGCCCGTTGAGCGCGGTGTTCGGCGCAAAGCCTTGGAAGGCGAGGCCGTGGTTCGTTGAGGAAATGGCTTCGGGATAGGACATGAAGAGACCGTTCTTGAGATAGACGGTTTCGTGGAGGTTGATTTTCAGTGTGCCGCCCCAGGTGGTGAAGCTCGAGCTGAAGGGGATGTTTCCACCCACGCCCTTGGCGCTGTTTACCGCGGTGTTAAGAAACAACTTGGAGAGCGGTTGATCGATAAACTCGCGCTGGGGTTGGAGCCAACCTGCCCGCAAGGTCACCATGTCCTCGACCGGAAGCAGGTTTTCCGTGCCAATCTCCAAGCCGAAGCTCGTCACGCGGAATTGCGTGCCGGATTGCCAATTCGAAGGGTTGAACATCGAATTTGCCTCGACGAATTCGTTCGGGTTCGATTGCGGCCAGGAATCACGGTAGCGGAAGTTGCCGAATGCCGTCGTGCCTTCCAGCGCCGCGACCTCGAGAAGCTTCCCGAAATTCAGCTCCGAGCCGAAATTGATCTGCTGATCCCAAAAACCGCGTGAGCCCTTCTCGCTGGCGATGACCCCGAAAAACGCACCCTGGTAATTTCCGGTGAATTTGAGCCCCCGCTCCTCGAGCGATTTGCGGCCATCAAAAATCGGATTGCCGCCGCCTTGGAGGAGGCCCTTTCCATTCCACCATTTTTCGGTGTGGCTCTCACCCGGGCTCGTGGGGGGCTTGGCTTGGCGTCCGGAGGCCGTGCCGGTGGCGCCGGCGAAAAAATAGCCGGAGTTCGGCTCGATCGGGCCCGGGGCCGGAACCGGGCGCAGGCCGGAGGATTGCCCCATAGCCGGGCCGGCGAGAAGGCCAACAAGGCAAAGCACAGCGGGTCTTTTAAGTTTTTCGAGTAGGGTTTTTTTATTCATTATAGTTTTTTTTGGAATGTCTTGCCTGTTTTTCAAATGGGGTGATTTGCTATTTTCAAGCTGACGGCCTGTAGAAATCCGAAAATGGGACATCTTTTGCAAGTGTGACAGATTTGTAACATTTGCGCATTTGCCGATTTTTACCCCCTTCTCTCTCCTCACCGCCCGCAATCCGAATGAAAAAAATGCAGGCATTCCAGTCCATGCCCAGGTCCTTGGGCCGATCTGCGCTGTTTGGCATTTTGCTCTCGGCGATCTCGTCCGCCATGGGGAACAACCCCGCGTCCACCTTCGAGGAGCCCCCGCCTTTTCAAGACGCACCGCCGGTCGAAACTTTCCCGATCCGCGAATATCGTATCGTTGGATCGAAGACCCTGCCTCGCGACCTCGTGGACAAGGCGGTCTACAACCATCTCGGCCCCGGCCGCACCCCGGAGGATGTGGAAAAAGCCCGCGCGGCCCTCGAGGAATCCTATCACAAGGAGGGATACCAAACCGTTTCGGTCTCCATCCCGCCGCAAAGCGTGAATTCCGGCGTGATCGTGCTGAAAGTCACCGAGGCCACGGTCGGCCGCCTGCGCGTGAAGGGCTCCCGGTTTTTCGATATCGAAAAAATCAAACGCATGGCCCCGGCCTTGGCGGAGGGCACCGTGCCGAATTTCAACGATGTCCAGCGCGATATCATCGCGCTCAACCAGAACGGCGACCTTCAAATCACGCCGTCCCTCGCTCCCGGAGCCACCCCGGATACCATCGATGTCGAATTGGCCGTGAAGGACAAGTTCCCCCTCCACGGCTCGGTGGAGCTGAACAACCGATACAGCCCGAACACCACCCCGTTGCGCCTCGATGCCGCCGTCCGCTACGACAACCTCTGGCAATGGGGGCACTCGATCGGCGCGGCCTTCCAGATCGCCCCGCAACGCCCCAGCGACGCCCTGGTTTTCTCCGGCTACTACATCGCCCGCACCGAGGCGATCGATTGGGTTTCGCTCATGCTCCAAGCCACGCGGCAGAACAGCGAGGTTTCGACCCTCGGCGGCACCGACTCGCTCGGAAACGGCGAAATCTACGGCGGACGCTTCCTTTTCAACCTGCCCTCGAAAAAAGGCTTCTTCCACTCCGCCAGCCTCGGGATCGATTACAAGGACTTCGCCCAGGACCTCGTCGTCGGCAACCAGACGATCTCCTCGCCGCTCCAATACTGGCCTGTCAGCATCAACTACAATGCCAGCTCGGCCGGGAAACATTACGAAACCGGCCTCTCGGGCGGCGTCACCTTCGCCTTCCGGGGAACCGGGGAGCAGGAGGCGATTGATTTCGACAACCGCCGCTACAACTCCAGTGCAAACTTTTTCTACTTCCGGGGCGGGATCGACCACACCCAAAACCTCCCTTGGGATTTCCAACTCCTCGCCGCCGTCCAAGGCCAGGCCACCGCGAATCCCCTCGTGGACACCGAACAATTCAGCCTCGGCGGCATGAACACCGTTCGCGGCTACCTCGAATCCACCGTCGTCGGCGACAACGCCATTGCCGGAACGCTGCAATTCCAGACCCCCTCGCTCCTCAGCCGCCTGCCCGAAGGCAACGAATGGCGGTTTTTCGCGTTCATCGATGCCGGCTACGCGACCCTCAACGATCCCCTCCCCGAGCAGGAATCCTCGTTCTCCCTCTGGAGCTATGGCTTTGGAACAAGCCTGCGCCTCGTCGGCCACATCAATGGCGAATTCCTCATCGGAATCCCGCAAATCACCCAAGAACCCTGCAACGCAGGATCACCACTCTTCACCTTCCGCATCTCCGCGGAACTCTGAACTCTCAACATGAAAACCTCACCACTCGTCAAAGTCGTCCTTGCCTCCGCCACCCTGTTGGCCCTCGGCACCAGCCACGCCTCGGCATGGTGGAACAAGGAATGGACCGCCCGCCGACCTGTTACCATCGACACCACCAAGAGCGGGTTCGAAATCACCGATCCCGTCGGCAACGCCACCATTCTGCTGCGCCTCCACCAGGGAAACTTCGATTTCGCAACCGCAAAGGAGGACGGCACGGACATCCGTTTCGTAACCGAGGATGACAAAACGCCCCTCGAATCCCGCGTGGAGAAATGGGACGCCCTCATGAACGAAGGCTTTGTCTGGGTGAATGTTCCCGACATCCAACCCGGCGCCCAAACCAAAATCTGGCTCTACAGCGGCAACCCCGAGATCACCGCCGAGGAGGCCGCAGACCCCTTGGCCGCCTACGACGACTCCACCATTCTCGCCTACAATTTCACCGCTCCGATTCCAGCGGACGGCACGAAAAACAAAAACACCGCCTCTTCCGGAGGCACCCTCTCCGAGGGCGCTCTCATCGGCCCTGGCATGCGACTCCTCGGCAGCACCGCCATCAAAATCCCCGCCTCGGAGACTTTGAAAACCAATGCCGGCGAGCCATTCACCCTGTCCGTCTGGCTCAAACAGACCACCATCAATCCCAAAGGCGTCCTCTTCGATTGGGGCACCGGAGACGAGCGCTTTGCTTTGGAGTTCGAAGGCGGCGCGCCGTTAATCACCATTGGCTCTTCGAAGTCCACTCCCGGCGAATCCCTCCCGCCAAATGTCTGGAAACATCTTGCCGTCGTCTCCGATGGGGCCAACGCCCAACTTTTTGTCGACGGCAAGGAATACTCCAGCCTCTCCGCTCCCATGCCCGCTATCAATGGCGAGGCCACACTCGGAGCGGACTCCGCCGGAAAGAACGGCCTCGTTGGTGAAATCGACGAATTCACCCTCTCAAAAACCGCCCGCCCCCCGGGCTGGGTTCAACTCGCCTACACCGGCCAGGCGGGCAACGACGCCAGCGGCAAGCTTGTCGCCCTCGGCGAAGGCGAGGGCGGGGCCAGTGCAGGCGGTCACGGCGGCGCCCTGGAACATGTCATGCTCTTCGGCGATATCGCCAAGAACATGATGTTCGACGGCTGGATCGCCATCGGCGTTTGCGTGATCATGATGATTGCTGGATGGACCGTTGCCTTCCTCAAATTCGTCAATCTCGATAAAATCAAAAAGGGCAACGCGGAGTTCCAGCGCCTCTGGAAAGATGTCGCCACCGACCTCACGGCGATGGATCTCGACAACCCCGAGTCTTCAAAAACCTTCGGCGGCAAGATCGGCAAAAAAGGCCTCACCCTCCTCGCCGACTCGCCCCTATACCACATCTACCATGTCGGCTCGGAGGAAATCCGCCACCGCCTCGGCTTCGGAAAAAACAAGGGCCAAGGCCTCTCCGCCCGCTCCATCCAAGCCATCCGCGCCTCGTTGGATGCCGCCCTGGTTCATGAACAGCACCGCTTGGGCAACGGCCTCGTTTACCTCACCACCAGCATCGCCGGCGGCCCCTATGTCGGCCTCCTCGGAACCGTCGTGGGCGTTATGATCACCTTCGCCATCATCGCCAAATCCGGCGAGGTGGATGTCAACTCGATCGCCCCCGGTATCGCCAGCGCGCTCCTCGCGACAACCGTCGGCTTGCTGGTCGCGATTCCCGCGCTTTTCATGTATAGCTTTCTGAATACCAGCATCAAAAACACCGTTTCCGCGATGCAGGTTTTCATCGACGAATTCGTCGCCAAGGTCGCCGAGTTTTACCCCACCCCGGGGGAGGCCTCCCTCACCGTCCCGATCCGCCAAATCCGCACCCCGGAAGAGGCTGCACGCCAGGAAGAACTCAAAGGCGATGAGAATGCCGCCATCATGGACAATCTCATCAAACGCAAATAACCCACCATGGACGCCGGCGACGACAAATCCTACGACGACATCAATGTGACCCCGATGGTGGATCTCTACCTCGTGCTCTTGTTGATTTTTATCATCATGACCACGGCCGGAGTCCAAGGTGTGAAAGTCGATCTCCCGAAAGGCAGCAAGGCCCCCGCGCTTGGCGGCCCCAAGGGCAAATCCATCACCGTCAACAACGAAGGCAAGCTGTTCCTCGACACCGTGCCGGTAACCATTGCCGAACTTGAAGCCAAGCTCAGCGAGCACAAAGCCAAGGTGCCCGATTTTCCCGTCGTGGTCCGAGGCGACCGCGCCACGCAATACATGATGGTCATGGAAGTCCTCGATGTGCTGGGACGCCTCGACATCAAGCAAATCGGTCTCGCCACCCAAGGCCCCAAGTAATCAACACCATGCCCGACGAAGAAGAGGACGCGCCGAGTTTCTTTGCGAAGCACAAAATCAAGATCATTCTTGGTGGCGTTCTCGTCGTCGCGCTGGGCGTTTATTTCATCGGCACACCCAAATCGGCCCCGAAGAAAAAATCCTCCGGCCCGGTCATGATCTCCCTGCCGCCCCCGCCTCCTCCCCCCCCGCCGCCGCCCCCGCCTCCTCCTCCCAAGGAGCAACCCCCCGAACCTGAAACGGTGAAAGAGGAAACATTCACCCCCGAGGAGGCATCCGAACCGGAACCCCAAGCCGAGCCCGAGCCTGCCCCGATGGGCACCAACATCGAAGGGAGCGGCCCCGACGCCTTCGGCCTCACCAAAGGCGGGGGAGGCGGTGTGATCGGTGGCACAGGCACTGGAAAAACCGGCAAGGGCTCGAAGTTCGGCGCCTACGCCTCGCAGGTTCAAACCTCGGTCGTTCAAGCCCTCCGCTCCCACAAAAAAACCAAGTCCGCGTCAATGAATGTCACCGCCCGCATCTGGCTCGACGCCTCGGGCCGCGTGACCCGTGCCACCTTGAGCGGATCCTCCGGCGATCCCGCCACCGACGCCGCCATCAAGGAGGAGATTTTAACCGGATTGAAATTCCAAGCGCCCCCGCCAGACGGCATGCCGATGCCCATTGTCATGCGACTCAAAGCCACTCGACCCAACTGATCCCATGCTCGTTCCGAAAAAACACACCCTTGTCCGCGCGCTCGCCTACCTTTTGATTCCGGCCGCCGCTTTCGCGCAGGACTACACCTTGACCCAGTCTTCCGAAGGCTCGAAAAAACAACTCGTCTTCGAATACGCCGCCGCCGAGCCCGCCCCGACCCCCACTCCGTCTCCCACCCCCGCGAAGGACCGCCCGCCACTGCCACTCAACGAGAGAAAACTCGAGCCCCAGGTCGCCATGCAGGAGACCCAAGGCATCGCCCCGACCGCCGCCGAGGAAAAACCCGCCCCCACTCCAACACCGGCCCCGGCCCCGGTTCCTGCCGCTGCCGAGCCCCAACCCGCCGCCGAACGCCCCCCGCTTCCCGTCATCGCGCCGGAGAGGGAGCCGGAAGTCGCCATGCAGGAAACGCAAGGCATCGCCCCCCTCCCCTCCGAAACCAAGCCCGAAGCCCAAGCTTCTCCCGCTCCCGCAGCCCCGCCACTCGGCGCCGGCCCCGATCCCGCCTACACCCCCACCGGCAATGTCACCATCAACCTCATCCACAAACTCGTGGAACGCGGCATCCTCACCAAGGCCGAGGCCGATGACATGATCAAACAGGCCGAGGCCGAAGCCATGGCCGTCCGCGCCCAGAATCAAACCGAGATGGTCGCCATCGCCGAGGCCGCCGCCGTGCAAGTCGTGGCGAGCACCGCCCCTGCCGAAGGCCAGGCCCCCGCCGCCTCGCCGGGCGACATCCGCGTAACCCACATCCCCCAACCCGTCCGCGACCAGATCAAAGAGGAGATCAAACTCGAACTCGCCACGGACCGCGTCGGCGCCAAGATCGCGAATACTTTCAAACTCCCGCCTTGGGTGGAAAAAGCCGACCCCGCGTTCGACCTCCGCTTCCGTTACTCGGGCACCTTCTTTCCGAACGGCAACGATGCCACCGGCGCGTTCCCGAATTTCAACGCCATCAACACCGGCCTGCCCTTCGACACCACCGGCAACCAGTTCGCGCCTCAGCTGAATGTCAACCAGAACCGCAACCAATACCTCCTGCGCATGCGGTTCGCGCTCGACTTCCAGATGGACGACAACTTCTCGAGCGGCTTCCGCATCGCCACCGGCAACAACAACACGCCGGTCTCGACCAACCAGGGCATGGGCGTCGCGAACTCCGCCACCCAGAACCAGGGCGGCAACTTCGCCAAATACGCCATCTGGCTCGACCGCGCCTTCATCCGCTACGACTTCGACTACCGCGATGTCGTGGGAGTTTCCGCCTGGGTCGGCCGTTTCGACAACCCGTTTTTCTCGACCCGCCTCGTCTGGGATGACGACCTCGGCTTCGACGGAACCGCTTTCACCCTCAAAGGCGATGTCACCGAGACCTTTCAGCCCTATCTGACCGGCGGCGCGTTCGTTGTTTACAACACGGACTTCAATTTCTCCTCCAACCAGCCCGAAAAATTCGCGAGCTACGACAAATACCTCTTCGCCGTCCAGACCGGCTTCGAATGGGAATTTGCCGACGACTGGACCTGGAAAACCGGCGCGGCCCTGTATTGGTTCCACAACATCGAGGGCCAACTCTCCACGCCCTACACCCCGCTCACCGTCAACGACGCGAGCGATACCGACAACAGCCGTCCCTCCTTTGCCCAAAAAGGAAACACCTACATGGCCATCCGCGACATCGTGCCCGATGCCAGCAACGACTACGGCGCGATCAACCAGTGGCAATACTACGGCCTCGCCACCAAGTTCACCGAACTCGCCCTCACCACCGAACTCACCTACGACGGTTTCGAACCCGTCCGCGTCTCCCTCGTTGGCGAATATGTCCAAAACCTCGCCTACAACGAGACCGACATCGACGCCATCGCCGTCAACAACCGCGGCCCGGCGGATACCACCGAACTCATGGACATCGGCACCTACGAAGGCAGTCCCTACGGTTGGTATGTCGACCTCCGCGTCGGCACACCGGCTCTCAAAAAGCGCGGCGACTGGCTTCTCTCCGCCGGCTACCGCTGGATCGGCTCCGACTCCGTCGTGGACGGCTTCAACGACTCCGACTTCGGCGGCGGCGGCACGAACATGCAGGGCTTCACCGTCGGCGGGTTCTACTCGCTCTCCGAGAATGTCTACCTCGGCGCCCGCTGGATGGGCTCCGACAGCCTCGCCGGCCCGCAATACAACATGAACATCTTCTACCTCGAAATCGACTCCAAGTTCTAAGAACCCATGAAGACCATCCGAATCCTCACTGCCATCCTCCTCACCGCCACCTTTGCAAACGCCGCCGGGGAAGAGGACCCCACCGAAAAGTTCCGCGAGGCGCTCAAAAACACCATGCTCAAGCTCCGCGACACGCAAAACCAACTCGCCAACGCCCAAGCCGCCCAATACGCCGCCGAAGCCAAAGCCCAGGAGTTCGAGGAAAAATCAAAATCCCTCGCGAAGGAACTCGCCGAGGAGCGCAACACCTCCACCAACCTCATCTCCGGCCTCAAAAAAACGCTCGGCGAGCGCGACGCAAAAATCGCCGAGCAGGAAGCCACCCTCGCGAAATGGAAAAAATCCTACGACGAGATCGGCAAGCTCGCCGTGAAACGCGAAGTCCAGCGCCGCAAACTCGATGCCGAAAAACTCGCCTTGGAACGAAAAGTCCAGGATCAGCAATTCAAAAACATCGAAATGTATAAAGCCTCGATGGCCACGCTGGAGCGCTACGAGAAATTCGGCCTCGGCGACGCCATCCTCGCCCGCGAGCCCTTCACCGCCGCCCAGCGCGTGAAATTCCAAAGCCTCGTCCAAGACTTCGCCGACCAACTCGCCGACGCCCGCATCCCCGCCGATCAGCCCAAACAGAATTAACCACAGAGGACACAGAGAACACGGAGAAGATTCCTCTCCGCTGAAAACTGAACCCTGAAAACTGAAAACTAATCCCATGCTCCGCACCGCCATCCTCATCCTCCTCGCCGCGCTCCCTCTCCAAGCCGCCGATCCCGTCATCGCCCGTTCCGGCGACCGCGACATCACCGCCTCGCAAATCCAGCCCTACCTCGCCAAAGTCTCCCCCTCCGAGCGCGACGCCCTCCTCCAAAACCCCGCCGCCCTCAGCCGCGCCGTTCGCACCGTCCTTCTCCAGCGCCAACTCCTCGACGAGGCCAAGGCCGCCGATTGGGAGAAAAACCCCGAGACCCAGGCCCTGCTCGCGCGTGTTCGCGACGCCGCCATCGCCGAGAGTTTCCTCGATTCCGTCACCGCCGTTCCCGCCAACTACCCGGGCAACGACGAGATCACCGCCCTCTACGAATCCCGCAAAGACTCGCTCCGCCTGCCCCGCGAATACCGCCTCGCCCAAATCTTCATCGCCTCCGCCGACGACAAGGCCAAAGCCAAATCCAAGGCCGACGCCCTCGCGAAGCAGATCAAAACCGGCGACTTCGCCGCCCTCGCAAAAGCCAACAGCAACGAACCCCGCAGCGCCGCCATGGGCGGGGAAGTCGGGTGGCTCGCCGAGGAATCCATCCAACCCGCCATCCGCCAAGCCCTCTCCGGGGCCGGCAAAGACTCCATCGCCGGCCCCATCGAGCTCGGTGACGGATTTTATTTCGTGAAAATCCTCGATGTCCGCGAACCCCGCACCGCCACGCTCGAAGAAGTCCGCCCCCAACTCGCGGCCGCCCTCCGCCAAGAACGCGCCGCCCTCAATCGCCAAGCCTACCTCGAGCGTCTTCAAGCCAAAGCACCCGTGACCATTAACGAAATCGCCCTCCCGGGCCTCCTCTCTACCGGCACGAAAAAGTAAGATTTCAAGTGACAATTTTTTCACAAACCCACTCCTCCAATCCGACGCGCCGCCGTCGATTTTAAGGGGATTCGCCGCATGTCCGAGATTCGCAGACCATCCCGCCATCGTATCCACGCCTTCCAACCGTTGGCCCGCCTTCACCGCTTCCGAACCGGAGTCTCCGCACTCCTGCTCGCTGCCATGGCCCTCGGTGCACCCTCCACTCTTTACGCTGGCGATATCCTTCGCGGCGGAGCCTCCGCCAAAAACGCCAACCGCAACGCCCAGGCCCGTGCCAACGCCGGGGCCGAAGCCGCGCAAGCCGCCAAGGTCCGCGCCCAAGACCGCCTCGCCCGCACCACCAAGGCCGTCAACGACATGCGCGCCCTCCAAGCCGCCGCCCGCGCCGCCGCCGGAGCCAGCACCATTCCCAACGGGCTA
>CAYOGR010000064.1:0-12865 GCA_964403605.1 uncultured Chthoniobacter sp. | reverse complement strand
GGAATTTTTCCGACAAGTCGGGCGCGAGGCGCACCCGACAGCGGCCGAGGCGACCGCGCTCCCCGGGACCTTGTGGTCCCACATCGAAGAGCTTTCCACGCCATCGCCTTAAACGACCGGGACGGTCGTTCCCCCTTCTCGCCCCCGGCGCGTCAGCGTCCATCGAAGCTTTCTGGAAGGCGATGCTCCATCGTCGCCCACTCCTGCGGCGAAGCCGCCCTTGTAAAAATCGACCGCCCCCACGCAGCGCGCTTTGAAATCACTACGGCCGCAGGCCGGTTGATTTTTCGCCCAGTTGAGAATTTTCCCCTCCGTGTCTTCGTATTTTCCTCTTCAAAACCGAACCTGCCCATACCACCGCGAACAATGACGCGCCGACCACGACCATCGCCCCGGCGGGTGAGCAATCCAGCCACACGGCGAGATGATACCCGATCACGCTCCCGAGCGCCGCATGGAGCAAGGTGAGCAGATATCGCGTCGTCAATTTGTCCGACAACTGGGCCGCGAACATCGGGGGGACGATCAACATCGCCACGGGAAGAATCGACCCCGCCGCCTCGAATACCGAAACGATCACCACGGCCAACACCGCCATCAATCCGTAGTGCCACACGCCGGTTCGCATTCCGAGCGAACGCGCCAGGCCGGGATCGAACGAGGTCACCACAAGTTCTTTGTGGAAGAAAGCCCCCGCCGCAACGAGAGCCACCAGGACCCCCGCGATGCGAAGAACCGAGGGTGGCCCGAGGGAAATTCCGTTCCAAACCACCGGAGGCTCCAGAGGCACAAAGGCGATTTCGCCGAACAACACACATTCCGGATCGATGTGCACCGGTCCGCGCAACTGCGCCGCGCTGAGCATCACGATCGCCGCGGCGAACAGCATCGTGAAGGAAATGCACACGGCCGCATCCGGTTTCACGATCGATGCCCGGCGGATGAATTCGATGAGGCCGACCGTTAAAATTGCGCTCCCCACCGCTGCCACAAACATCAGGGGAGTGGAAATTTCCCTCGCCACCAGAAAGGCCGCCACCAAGCCGAAGAGAACGCTGTGGCTGATCGCATCACCCATCAACGCCATCCGACGCAGGAGAAGGAAATTTCCAACCAAGCCGCAAGCCGCAGTTGCGAGAAACCCGGCGGCCACGATCCAGAACGATGTCTCGAAATCCGAGGTCCAAGGTTGGACGAAAACCCTCGTCCAATCAAACGGGGGCACGAGTTCCATCATGCCCCGCCCCCCTTCGCGGAATTTCCGGTCCCTGGCATCATATCCCGCAGACCCGGGATGGCTTTTCCATGCGGGTCAAGCCGGGCGTAGTTAAGCCGTTTTTCGAGGTGCCTCACCGTTTCCTCTCCGAGGATGTGCTCGATCTTGTCGGCATCCTCGTGGACATGATCCGGGGCCAGGCTGGCGGCATTGGTCAGATAAAGTTCCCAGAGTCGATGGTTCCGAACAATTTCGCAGGCCCGCTGCCACCCCGCGGGGGTGAGCGCAAGGCGACCCGCCGCTGTGGTGGCGAGACCCGCGCGACGCAGCGAGGCGAATTCGCGCTCCATCGTCTGGGGGCTTTCTCCGCGACGCGCGGCGACATCCGCCACCGAGACCGCCCCGGAGGAGAAACCGCCCTCCTCAAGCACATGGTAAACGGCCTTGAGAGTGTTTTCCCGACCCATCCTCGCCGCGCTGGAACGCCGGCGCCAGAGGCGCACCAACAATCCGTGCCGGGGTGCCAGCATCAACGCCCCGAAAAAAACCGCACCCGCCGAGAGCACCATCAGCGGCCCGGTGGGCAGGCCCCGGCCAGCGTAGGAGAAAAAGGAGCCGGCCGCACCCGCACCCATTCCGAGCAGCGCGGAGAGCCAAACCATTTTCCCGAGGCGGTCGGTCAACAACTGTGCCGCCGCCGCCGGGATCACAAGCATCGCGGAAACCAGAACCACGCCCACCGCCTGCAGCGAGGCGACGATCGCAAAGGAAAGGAGAAGCATCAGGCTGTATTGGAAAAAGCGCACGGGAAGACCTGCGGAGCGGGCGAATCCCTCATCGAAACTCGCCAGCAGAAATTCCTTGAAAAACACACCCAGGGCCAGTGCCGCCCCCAGTGCGACCGCTGCCAGCAACGCGACATCGCCCGGCCCGAGAGCGGCTGCCTGGCCGAAAAGGAATGCGCCGAGCCCGGCCTTGGACGCCCCGGGCAGGTTTTGAATCATCGTTAGCAAGCACACGCCAGCGCCGAAGAACGAGGACAGCACGAATCCCAGCGCCGCATCCTCCCCGTGTCGCGTCGTGGAGCGGAGGAGTTGAACCGTTGCCGCGCCCAGCAGCCCGGCCGCCACCGCGCCAAGGAAAATGGCCATGGGATCCTTCGACATGTTCCACAGAAATCCCAGGGCCACGCCCGGCAGGACGGCGTGCGCGAGCGCGTCACCCATCAACGCCAGGCGCCGGACGACCAGAAACGATCCCATCAATCCACAGCACACGCCCAGTAGCATGGAGCCCGCCAGCGCCCAGCGCATCGCGGGATCGCTGAATGTGAAAAACTTCACGGCCCGCTCGCCGAACGACCAGTCGACAAGTTCCCCGATGCGCGCCGCCTCCGCCTCGCCGGCAAAAAGCGCCAGCGCCAATAGCAAAGCGGATTGACGCGGGATTCTCATCGCGCCCCGAGGGCTTCGACGACCTCCGAAAGAATCGTCAGACGCCCGCCGTAGGTGGCCTGGAGGAGCCCGGGAGTGAAGACCTCCTGCGTTGTTCCGCTGGCGACAAGCCGCATATTGAGAAGGATGAGCCGGTCGTAATAGTCGCGCACCGTCGAAAGATCGTGATGCACGACGAGAAGGGTTTTTCCGGCGTCCCGCAACTCCCGCAAAATTTGCATGATCGCCTCCTCGGTGGAGGCGTCGACGCCCGCGAATGGCTCGTCCATCAGATACAAATCGCTTTCCTGCGCCAGTGCCCGCGCCAGGAAAACCCTTTGTTGCTGGCCTCCCGACAGGTTGCCGATCTGTCGATCCGCGAAGGGCAGCATGCCCACTTTTTCCAGACACGCCCCCGCGATTTCCCGGTCCGCCCGGCCTGGACGCTCGCCAACCCGGAGCCGCCCGTAGCGTCCCATCAGCACGACATCCATCACATTCACGGGAAAATCCCAGTCCACGGATTCGCGCTGGGGAACATAACCAACACGGCGGCAATTTTTGCGGTAGGAGCCACCGAAAATTTTCACCCATCCCGTATCGAGCGGCAAAATGCCGGTGACCGCCTTCACAAAGGTCGACTTTCCCGCGCCATTCGGCCCAATGATTCCGGTAAGGCTCCCGCGGGGCACTTCGAGGTCGATGCCGTAAAGAACGGGTTTCCGGCGGTAGGAGACCGTGAGGTCGTGAACCTCAAGGGGCGGGGCCGTGTCGGCGTTCATGGCTTCAGCGCCTCGACGATGGTCGCCATATTGTGGCGCAACATGCCCTCGTGGGTGCCGGTGTCGAACCCGCCGCGCACATCCCCGGGTTCACCCAGCGCATCGGAGAACAATTCCCCCCCGATCTTCGCCCCGGAATTTTCCGCCACCCGCCGCAGCGCCTCGGGATTCACGGTCGTTTCCACAAACACCGCCTTCGCACCCCGCTGCTTCAAAAACTCCGCGAGCGCCGAGACATCGGCGAGGGATGCCTCCGAAACCGTGCTCATTCCCTGAAGTCCCACCACCTCGAAACCATAGGCGCGGCCGAAATATCCAAACGCGTCATGGCTCGTCACCAGCACCCTCCGGTCCGCGGGGAGTTCCCCGGCGCGTGCGCGCAACCAGGAATCCAACTCCATCAAACGCGCACGCAACGACTCTCCGTTTCGCTCGTAGTCTTCCTTCCCGGCCGGATCGGCTTTGGAAAGCCCCTCGACGACAGTCGGGACCGCCTCCGCCCAGAGAGCCGCGTCGAACCACACATGCGGGTCGTGAAGATCCTTCGCCTCCTCGCCGGCGAGTAGTCGGTCCTTGGGAACCGAATCGGTCACCGCATGCACCCGGGCACCGCGTTTGGAGAGCTTCTCAAACAACTCCCCCATGCGGGCCTCCAGGTTCAGGCCGTTGTAAAAGACGGCACCGGCGTTTTTCAAACGCGAGGCGTCGCTCGCCGTCGGGCGGTATTGGTGTGGATCGACACCGGGTCCCATCAACTGGTGAACCTCGACGCGATCCCCGCCCACGCCGCGAACCAGATCGGCCACCATGCCGGTTGTGGCCACCACGGCGATCTCGGCCGAGCGGGCGAAGGGGAGAGTCATCAGGATCGCCGAAGCGAAGGAAAGAAGTTTTGGAAAAAGAAGGTTTGATTTCATTTTATGATGTAGCATTTGCTACAAAGCGAAGACATGGTTACTTCATGGAGCACTGGTTTGTCAACAGACCGTTTTTGTGCAAAAAAAAATCGTCCGATGTCTGCAAAACAAAAATCTCCGACTCGACGAAAGGCCGTGCCGTCTCCGGGCGACACGGCCGCCATCCAGCGCCACACCCGACGCGCCCATGCGCAGGAGCGGGCGCAGGATTATGTCGAGGCGATTGCCGACCTGATCGCCGAGCATGGCGAGGCGCGCGCCACCGACATCGCCAAATCCCTCGGCGTCTCGCATGTCACGGTCATCCGCACCGTCCAGCGCCTGCAGCGCGAGGGCCTGGTGACCACGCGCCCCTACCGGTCGATTTTCCTGACGGACACGGGAAACACGCTTGCCGCCCGCGCGAAGGCGCAGCACGAGAAGGTGGTGGCTTTTCTCGAGGCTCTCGGGGTTCCCACGCGCGCCGCGCGCATCGATGCCGAGGGGATCGAGCACCATGTTGGCCCGGAGACACTCGCGGCGATGGACCGATATCTGGCGCAAAGAAAGACCTGACAAACGCAGCCGACACGAATCGACAGTCGCGGATTTTCGTTCAGTCCAGCGCGGATTTGAATCGCCCGATCAGGTCATCCTGGTTCTCGGTGCCCACGGCGACTCGCAAAAGACAGGGGTCGATTCCGCACGAGCGGGCCCAGTCCAACTCGTGGTAGTGGGCCAGCTGCACATACGGAGAGACCAGGGTGTAGGGGGTGCCGAGACTGATTCCACGGCTCACGGCGAGGCGTTCGAAAACCTTCGGTGTGTTGTCGCGAGCGTTTTTTGGGAGGAATGAAAGAACCGCGCCGTAGCCGCCATGGGGTTTGCGGAGGGCTTCGTAGGTTGGCGAGGGTTCGAGCCCGGGATGCCAGACGGCCTCGACGGCCGGGTGGGCGTCAAGGAAGCGCGCCAAGGCCAGGGCGTTTTTGTTGCAGGCCGAGATCCTTTCCGGAAAGTCCCGCGAATTTTTTTCCAAAACTTCGAGATCCCGTGAGTAAATGCCGCCGGGAAGGGGATTGGTGGGTTCGAGCCCGGGAAGCTGCGAACAAAAAGTCAGTGCTCCGGCCATGACATCGCCCTCTCCGGAAATGGCCTTGGTCAGGCTGGTGGCAACAAGGTCGGCGTGGGGAAGGATATCGACATTGAAGCTCGTGCCGATCGTGTCATCCACCACCACAGGCACTCCGTGGCGGTGGGCCATCTTCGCGAGCAAGGGCAAGTCCGGCGTTTGCAGAAGGGGGTTGCTCGGCACCTCGCAAAAAATTCCGGCGACCTCCTCCTGCTCCAGAAGCTCCTCGAGGCGCTGGAGGTCGGCTTTGTCCCCGCGAGTGAAAAACTCCACGCCCGATCCGTATTTCTGAAGAATCTTCAGGGTGTCTGTGTAGGGAAATCCAAACATCACGGTGCGCTGGCCAGGACGGCGGGCAGTGACGGCTTGGAACGCGGCGTAAATGGCGGCCATTCCGCTTGGGTGAAGGGTGATGGTTTCCGCCGCCGCTCCGCTCCAGCCCGCCAGTCGCTCCCGGAGATCTTTTTCCAGCGAGGGATTGGGTGGCGCGGTCTTGCGCGAGGCCAGCCAATCCTCGGCCGCACGGGAGGAAAGTATCCGGCCGGCGTGTTGCCAGTAGGCCCGCGCCACGGGGAGCGCTCCTTCAGGAAAATAAGCAGCCCAAATTCCATCCTGCTCCCGGGCCGTGCCACCGGTCAGCTTGGCGCCTTCCCAAGCGGCTTTCTCGTCGGAAAACGGGAGCACCTCGATTCCCGCCTCGGGCGAAAGTTCGCGCCGCACCTCCTCGATCATGGGATTCAGAAAAAAACGGGGGTAGCCACATTTCATTCGATCGATCACCCGCGGATCCTTTTCCTCGTAGCCAATCACATCCGCCCAGGTCGGCAGGCAGACGGAAACCGCATGGAGCGATTCGGGAATCGGCAAGCCGAGGTCTTCCGGTTGGCAGCGGGGATTTGTGTGGAGGGGATGGGTCATCGGGAAGCAAGCGCGTCGGCCATGCGGCGGAGCGCCATTTCGAGTTGTGTGGAGGGACACCCGAAATTCAACCGCAGGAAGCCTTGGGGGGCTCCAAAAGGCACCCCGTCCGACAAGCCGACGCCGTGGTCCTCGAAAAATTTCGCCGCATTCGGAAGCTGCAGTTCGCGGGTGTCGAGCCACGAGAGGTAGGTTGCCTCCAGATGCCAAGTGCGGATTCCCGGCAGGGACGAGACCACAAATTCCTCCACGCGGTCGCGGTTCGAGCGCAGCACCTCGAGAAGTTGGGTATGCCATCCCCAGCCGTGCCGCAGCGCGGCCTCGCAACCGGCATAGCCGAGGGCGTTGATCTCCGTGATCAAGCCGCGCGCCGCTTTTTGGAAAATCCGCCGCGTGGTGGCGTCGGGAATGACGACAAACGCGCAGGCCAGTCCGGCGAGGTTGAAGGTTTTGCTTGGCGCGAACATCGACAAAACCGGTGGGCCGTCGGAGCTGGAAATCTTCAGCCCGCTCGTGTGGGGTAGATCGTCAAGAACGAGGTCGCAGTGGATTTCGTCGGAGATGAGCACGAGTCCGTGGCGACGGCAGAAGTCCGCGAGCCGTTCCACCGTAGCGCGGGGAAAGACGCGGCCTACGGGATTGTGGGGATTGCAGAGGATGAAAAGTTTCGTGTTCGGCGTCACCGCCGATTCCAGGTCCTCGAAATCGATGTCCCAGACCCCGTTGTTTTCCGCCAAATCCACCGTGCGCAACCCCGCTCCGGCGAATTCCGGTGCGGTCAAAAACGGTGGATAGACCGGCGTGCAGGTCAGCACCTCGCCGCCTGCGGGAACAAATGCACGGCAGGCGACATTCAGGGCGGGCACCAATCCGGGAAACCAAACGATTTGCTCGGCGGCAACCTCCGCGCCGTGGCGCGTGCGCAAATACTCGATCGCCGCCTCGACGGTGCTGGCTGGTGGAAGCGTGTAGCCGAAGACCCCGTGTGCGACCCGCTCCCGCAGGGCCTCGATGATCTCCGGAGCCGAGGTGAAATCCATATCCGCAACCCACATGGGCACGATGTCCCGCCCGGCATAGCGTTCCCATTTGAGCGAACCGGTGCCGGCGCGGTCGGGACAGGTTTTGAAATCGTAGTTCACAGACCTTCAGAAAACAGGATCGCTTCGTTGGCGACAAGACTGCGGCATGTCATTGGAAAAAATCTCCATGCCTGGCCTTGACTTTAACCCTGTCGGGGCAAAGCTTGATTCGCCCCCCTTGCTCTTTTCCAATCCTCGACGAATTTCAGCGGCTTCGGCCGCAAAAGATTTGCCCTTCTGTGTTCGCGATTAAACGAAGCAAACTCCCGGACCGATGTTTCATTAATCCCGGAGGCTCGGCTGACGGTCGAAATGACAGGCCTTAATTGGAAGTCAAATTGGCTGGCGGCGGTCATCCACCCTAAACTTAGGGAACGGGAACTGCTCCGAAACGGCACGAGAGGGGCAATTTTTTTTTGCCCGGATGGGTCTTGGGGCGCCCAATCACGAACCCTCCACGACCTATTCCGTAAAGGCTGCGCCATTGTTTCTCGGGTTCCTGGAAGCCATGCCCCGCCCGGATGAGGCCGCATGGAATTCATCCGGTCATCGGGTCAGAATTTTATTTTTCTTCATAAAAAACTAATGGATAGGTTTTTGTGAGATCCGACAAAATTTTTCAAAAAAAACTCTTGTGCTCGTCGGGTCGCGTGTTACTTTGAACTCGTTCTGGGGGGAACAGAAGCCCGTCGCAGCAATCGTTGCGACGGGCTTCAACTTTTCTAGGCCCCGACACTTCGAGTCGATTTCCATGCGAAGGGTTTTGAATATTCAATCGCGATGAATGAGCGGCACCCCACGCGCCAAGCCGCCCTCTACACCGAGCTGCTGTTCGGCGTCATGGACACTGGAGACAACGCGTAACTCCCGCCTGCACGGATAAAGCGATTCAAAATGCGCGGGAAATGGCTTTTCTTGAGAAGGCCGAAAAGTCTAGTCTCCTCGCGAGTTGGTCGCTCCCAAGGGAGTGTTCCTGCTGAATAAACGCGGACGCCGAATTACTTTTCATCGCTTTTTTAATGCATGCCGATTTCGTTTTCCAGTTGTCGCCTGTTTCCACCAGCGCCTCCGAAGTGCCCGACGGAGGATTTCTTACCCGCCTTGATCGCGAACTCCGCCCCCGGATGGTGGCGATCCTGAGATCCCGGGGAGCGTCGCGGGATTTGGCTGAGGATGTGGTTTCGGAAATCCTCTCCGAGTGCGTGGCTGATGCGCCGCGCAACTTGCTTGCTCGATTCAAGGGGGAGGGGGCGATGGATTCCTGGCTCTTTCGTGTGGCCATCAACCGCCTGATTTCGCGTCAGCGCCGCGAGCGCCTGATGGAGAGCATTGGCATGGAAGCCCTCGAGTCCCTCCCTTGCGAGGACACGCGGGAGATGGAGGGCGCCTTGCAGGGCATTGTTTCGAGTGCGCTTCACGAGGCGATCGCGTCCCTCCCGGCACGCACGAGATTGCTGCTGTGGCTGCGCCACGGATTTGGAATTCCACAGACCCGACTTTGCGTCTGCTGGCGGAGCACACCGACCAAGCTCTCCCGTGCGCTATCTTCCGCGCGGGATGCCGTGCGAGAGCGCACCTTGGAATCAATCCACAGCGCGGAGCCGGGATTACAGTTGCAGTGGCAGGATATCTCGGGTGTTTGCGAGTCCAGAGGTCTATTCACCGAAAGGTGCCATGTCGCCTGATCGCTCCCGGCGACCCTATGCCGAAGCAGGGAATGCGTTGAATGACCTTCTCGGATTGCTGGAACAAAACCCTCCCGCTGCCGGGGGCAAATGCCAGGTTTCGGCGGAGCTGCGGCACAGGATGGAGGAATTCGCTGCGGGTCGAATCCCGGATGAGGAAATCGAAGGGCTGTGTGGCCAAATTCTCTCCTCCCCGGATTCGGTTCGGGCGTTTGTCGAAATCCTCGGCCGGAATTCCTAGGCGGGCCGGGCGAGTTCCTCCCGAAGCCAGGCGAGGGCGTCCTCCTTCGTTTTCAACGCCCCTTCGAGTTGCATGGCTTGGGCGGTATCGAGGAGTTTTTTGAACGGCGGGCCGGGCTTGAGGCCAGAGGCAATCAAGTCCCTCCCGGTCAGGAGCGGTGGCGGGATGAGAGGTTCGTTCGAGAATTCCTCCCGCTTGCGAAGCAGAAACTCGTAGTTGTCGAGCAGCCCGTGGGAGCCCTGGCAATCCACGCGGTGGAGTTCGAGTTCGTCATCGATCGTCGGCCGGGCCAGGAAGCGCTTGAGCGTGGCGACGCGCATGTTTTGAACATCCTTGAAGGCCATGTGGTTTTTCACCCCGGTGACGGTCGCTTCGGTTTCGGCGTTCGAAAACCTCAGGCGCGCGAAGATTTTTTCCGTCATCGAGGCGCTGATCGATTCGTGGCCGTTGAAGCGGATGCGGCCGGTTTCATCGATATGGAAGGTCGGCGGCTTGCCGATGTCATGGAGCAAAACAGAAAAGACCAACGGCGTGGAAACCTGCTCCGGCAGGAGCGATAGCATCAGGCGCGTGTGAACGAACACATCGCCCTCGGGATGGAAGTCCGGCGGTTGCTCGCAGCCTTTCAACTCCTCGATCTCCGGCAGAAGGATCGCAAGGAGGCCGGACTGATCGAGAAGATCAAATCCCCGGACGCGCGAGGAGTTGGTAAAAATCTTCACGAGTTCGTCGCGAATGCGCTCGGCGCTCACGGCGGTGATTTCCTGGGCGTGCTCGCACAACGCGCGCCAAGTCTCCGCCTCGATCTCGAAGCCCAGCGAGGCGGCGAACCGCACGCAGCGGATGAGCCGCAATTTGTCCTCGGCGAAGCGCGCGTGGGGATCGCCGATGCAGCGGATGATGCGGGCGCGGAGGTCTGCTTCGCCGCCGACGAAGTCGAGGATTTGGTGGGCGAGGGGATCGTAGAAAAGCCCGTTGACCGTGAAGTCCCGCCGACGCGCGTCGCCCTCGGCGGTCGTGAAAGAGATAGATTCGGGGTGGCGTCCATCGCGGTAGGCACCATCAGAGCGGAAGGTGGCGACTTGGAATTCCCCGCCGTCCTCGAGCACGACGATCACTCCGAATTGGGCCCCCACCGCCACGGTGCGCGGGAAGAGTTTTTGGATTTCCTCGGGCCGTGCGCTGGTGGCGATGTCGATGTCGTGTGCCGTCTTGCCGAGAAGTCGATCCCGCACACAGCCACCCGCAAAAAGCGCCTCGTGGCCGGCCGCGCGAAGTCGCTCAACCAACCGCGTGGCGGTGGCCTCCATGGATGTCATGTGGGGCGGGCGTCCCGCCTGCCATTCGGAGTGGTCGATCGCAGGCGGGACGCCTGCGCTACGATTACTTGATGGCTGCCCAGACGCGGTGGGCATCGTCGTGGTCCTCCAGCGCCTGCAAAAACTCGCCGGCTTCCGCGCGTTGTTCGTCGGTGAGATCGGGGAACTGCTTCGGCACATAGCCGAGTTCGCTGGTCACAACCGTCCAACCATTTTGCGAAAGCCATTTCGAGACGGCCGCTGTGGCGGTGCGTTCGGTGAGGAATTTCACGCCAAGCGCCTCCGCGGGGATGTCATCGTTCTCACCCTCGGGGATAATGGAAAAATCATTCGCGCCCGCCTCAATCGCGGCGGTCTCGGCGTCGGTGGATTTGTCGGGGTGATGGGCTTCGACGATCCCGACATTATCGAAGAGAAACTTGTTGCTGCCCGCCGTGCCGAGTTGGCCTTTCTTGAAGAGCACGCGCATCTCCGGCGCGGTGCGGTTGATATTGTCGGTGAGCACCTCGACGATCACGGGAACCTTGTGCGGCGCGTAGCCCTCGAAAACCAAATGCTCGAGCGTGAGCTTTTCGTCGCCGATGCCCGCGCCTTTTTTAACGGCGCGTTCGATCACATCCCTTGTCACCGAGGCTTTCCTGGCTTTTTCAACCGCGGCGAAAAGCCGGGCGTTGCCTTCGATATCCGCGCCGCCGGTCTTGGCGGCGACCATGATTTCTTTCACCAGTTTGCCGACGACCTGGCCTTTTTTGAGGTTCGCGACCTCGCGCTTGGCATGGAGCCATTGTCTTCCCATAGGCCTTCAAACTACGCGCTTCCCGCGAAGCCCTGCAATGCCGATTTGGGTGGGGGATTTATTTATTGGCGGACGCCAGGGGCTTCGCGTCGTCGGTGATGTCCTCGGGTTCGAAATCGTTTTTCAGATCAATGGTTCGCAGGCCTGGTTGGTCGAGGTTTGCCTTCTCGAGATCTATCATTTGGATCTCCAGCCCGTTGTAGGTGCGGATGTAGGTCTTGAGGTTCGTGCGGTCATGGCTCACCACCCATTCAGTGGTGTCGGTGTTCACGAGTTTCGGCTTGTCGCTTGAGGTGAGGAAACCCTTCGTATTCGCAGTCTGGTCGGCGGTGTTCGATTGGATTGCGCCGTTGAAGATATCGAAGTTGTTCAGGATGTGAAAACCGAGGTTCACGGTCTCGGCGGCAGTCGCGGCGGGTGTGGCCCAATGCGAAAATAGCGCGGCGCGGACGAAGCGGGAGGGCGGGGTGAGGTCTCCGGGCAGGCCGATGAATCCGCTGCCTTGCCCGTAGTTCACCGAGCTAAAATCACCGAGCTTCGCCGACGGCACATTCACCGGGGAGAGGTTCACGAAATTGCCGACATTGATCTGCTGCCAATCGTAGGGCGGCGAGTTGGTGAGTGTGCCGAGAGGGGAATCGTGGATGGCCAGTTTGCCGCCGACAAACTCGGCAATGACGACTTTTCCGGAGGAATCGCCGATCCAGTAGTGAACAGGCAGGAGTTGCTTGAAGGGCGGGAAAATCTGCTGGGCGACATACACGCCGTCGCGGAGCGCGGCCACGGCTTCATCCACCGAAGCGCAGGTGGTAAGAAGATAGACGCCAACCTCCCAACTGCCGATCGTGTCGGCTGTTTTGGATTCATTGGGCGGTAGGTATTCGGAATAACCCGGCAGGTAGAGCATTCCCACGACGAGGCCTTTTTCATTGAGGCCGTCCGCAAGGATTGTCTGGGCGATATCCACATTCATGCCAACCGCGCCGTATTTTGCTGTCCATTTTTTCCCGGGTTTCCCGCCCGGAGCCGTGCCGATGTAGTCCGTTCCGCGCGGCACGATCAGAGCTTTGGAGTTGAAGGGAAATCCAAATTCCATCGAGCGAAAGTAGATTTGCGCGCCGTCGTTGGATTTCAGTTGGAAAGCTGTGCAGGCTTGGGCTGAGGGGATGGCAAGGGCGACTGCGGAAAGCGCCGCGAGAAGGCGTGAGTGTAGGTGTTTCATAGAACGCAGCCTGTCTGATCATCGCGGGAGGACAGGTCAATCCGAAACGCCCCCGCCGCCAGCACGGACGATCCAGCTGTAGGGTAGCGCCCCGTGGGAGAGCATCCAGTCGTTGAATTTTTTCAAACTCCAACCGCGTCCCGTGA
>CAYOGR010000063.1:8206-12977 GCA_964403605.1 uncultured Chthoniobacter sp. | reverse complement strand
TTGGCCGGCGGCCCCGATTGGCGAGGCCCCGTGGCCGACCGCCTCCTACTCCCCACCGCCGAGGGAGGCGCAGCGATCACCGACGCGGCGCGAGAGGCCGTTACGATTGTCAACGCCGGTCGCTGCCTTCGCGGCTTGCCTCCCCTCACCCCCAAGGGCGGTGCCCGCTTCCATTTCGAGTTCCCCGGAAGCGTCCAGGGCTTCCTGGCCGAAAACCCCGAGGCTCTCCGATTGGAAAACAATGGCGATGGCTTGTCTTTCACTATTCTGCATGCAGGCGCGACAGCGGCGGCTTTCACTCCCACATTTTCCCCCAAGAATGCGATCGGCACCGGCACCTATGGCATGTGCGCCTCTCCGACACTTCATCCCGGGCAAAATGTCGAGGCCCTTTGGAAAGCTCCCGCAGCCAATTCCGGCCCCATCCGGGTGCGCCTCCTTCTTCAAATCTACGATTCCGAGGCGGCCCCCACGACAATCCGCGGGCCGGAAGCTGTCCTGGAACCGGGATCGCAAAAACATGTTCGATGGACGATACTCGGCACCGACGGATTTCCCATTTCCGCAATTGGTTTCGAAGTCGAGGGCGCGGCGTCTGGGGATACTGCCGCGCTTGATTTCCTAAATTGGAAAGGCGCCCCCGTTACATCGCTCATGCCATCCAAGAGCGGAAGCATATGGACGCATGCCTGGGTTCGTGCCGTCGAGGGCTGCACGGCTTACGACAACAACACAACCATCACGGTGCACCATTCGCGCCCCGGCGGCGCGATGCTTCAGGGTTCGCGCGATTGGCGGGACTATGAATTCCGGGCGCGCGTGGAAATCCGGCTCGCCGAATCCTTTGGCATTGCAATCCGGGCGCAGGGTCTGCGGCGGCATTATTCGCTACGAGTCGATCCCTCCGGCCGTGCGCGCCTGGTCCGTTGCGCGGATGGCGAGACGACGCTGGCCGAGACCGACTGCGAATGGATCGTGCAGCGCCCGCGCGAATTTGTTTTGTCCGCGCATGGGGACCGGATTACCGCGTCAATCGACGGACGGATACGGCTCGAGGCGCGTGACTCAATGCTTGAGGGAGGCGCGGCCGGCTTCCTGCTCGATCGCGGGGGCATCGTTGTTCAATCGGCCGCCGTGGAGGCCCGATCATGAATCGCGTCTTTAACCTCGGCTCGATCAACATCGACCATGTTTACCGGATGCCGCGTCTCGCGAGTCCCGGAGAGACCTTGTTCTCGCTTGGCTATGAAAAGTTCGCCGGTGGAAAAGGCTTCAACCAGTCCGTGGCTCTTGCCCGCGCCGGAGTGAAGGTCAGTCACATTGGTTTCCTTGGCGAGGACGGCATTTGGCTTCGGGAGTTTCTGTTTGCCGAGGGGGTGGACTGTGCCGGTATCCGAGTCGTCCCCCAACCCACCGGCCATGCTGTCATCCAAGTCCTTCCCTCGGGCGAAAACTCCATTTTCCTTCATCCCGGCGCCAATCAAACCGCCGCAGAGGATTATCTCCTCAAAGCCCTGGACGCAGCTCGCCCGGGCGATTGTTTTCTGTGCCAAAACGAAACCGCTTCCGTGAAGGAATTTCTCCACGAGGGAAAGCGGCTCGGGATCAAAACAGTTTTTAACGCCGCTCCCGCCCCAGCAACCGGGAGTATTGATTTCCTGGATTTCTTGGACCTTTTGATCGTCAATGAAAGCGAAGCCTGCGCCGTCGTCGGTTTGCCTTCCCCCGAGGCGGCTATTGAAAGCCTGCGCCGCGAATTTCCCCGCCTCGACATTGTTCTAACCCTCGGCTCGCGCGGCGCGCTCTGGTCGGGCCCGGAAGCCCGCGAATCAGTCTCTGCCGTTCCTGTGAACCCCGTGGATACTACCGCTGCGGGAGACACCTTCACCGGCTATCTTTTGGCCGCGCTCCTGCGCGGAAGCCCTCCGATGGATGCGCTCGCCATGGCGAACCGCGCTGCTTCCATCACGGTCACTCGCCTCGGAGCGGCCGTTTCCATCCCGACGGCGAGCGAGGTTTTTTGAGGGACACCTCTCCCAGACGTCTCCTCACCACTCCTTCCGGATTTTGAATGCCAGATGCGCGATGACGCATGGGACAAAAAAGGCTGTCACTCTAGGCTACAGCCCCATGAAACACTTCTCCCTCGCCTGCCAATCGGAACCGGACGAGCGCGCCGTGATCCGGCGCGGCCATCTGCGTGTCAGCGTCCTCGCCGCCGGCGTAGTCCGCATCGAGTATGATCCGGAGTTGGGGTTCGAAGACCGTCCCAGCCAGCACTTCTGGCATCGCCATCAACCGGTTCCGGCTTTCACCGTGGAGGAGTCTGGTGGACGCCTGCACCTTCAGACCGAACGCATGACCCTCGACCTCCCCCTCGCGGAAATCCCATCGCCCGATAATGTGCAGATCCGCCTGGAACCTTCGGCCGAAGAGAATTTCCGCCCAGTTTCGGCTTGTGACGATTCCAACCTTGGCGGATGCCTGCGCACTCTTGATACCGTGCGCGGACGCTGGGATTACAAAAAAGGAGAAACGGTGCATCCGACTCCTGGGCTTATGACTCGGGATGGTTGGATCTGGCTCGATGACAGCAAGACTTTGGTCTTCGACGCGGAGGGATTTCTCACGCCCCGCCGGTCCGGCACGACCGACTGTTATATTTTCGCCTTCGGAT
This sequence comes from uncultured Chthoniobacter sp., assembly GCA_964403605.1. Lineage (GTDB taxonomy): Bacteria > Verrucomicrobiota > Verrucomicrobiia > Chthoniobacterales > Terrimicrobiaceae > UBA967. Next base: position 10,300 of record CAYOGR010000063.1, on the reverse strand, counting down.
CCGACTACACCACCGCGCTTCACGATTACCACGCCGTGGCGGGCGCGCCGCCCTTGCTGCCGCGGTGGGCGCTCGGGATCTGGTGGAGCAAATGGGAACCCTTCAAGCAGGCCGATCTCGAACAAATCGTCGATGAATTCGAAACCCACGGCGCACCTCTTTCGGTCTGTGTGGTGGATATGGACTGGCACCTTCCCGGTTGGACGGGCTACACATGGAACAAGGATTTCTTTCCCGACCCCCGGGGTTTTCTGGAAGGCCTGCATCGCCGGGGCGTCCATGCGTGCCTAAATCTGCATCCGGCCGACGGGGTGAATCCCCACGAGGAGGCCCACCCGCGCATGGCCGAACACATGGGGGTCGATCCAGCCTCGGGCAAGATCCCTTTCGACATCACCGATCGACGATTCATCGAGGGGTATTTCCGCCATCTGCACCATCCCCTCGAGAAGGACGGCGTGGATTTTTGGTGGATGGACTGGCAGCAGGGAACCAAGACCTCGATGCCCGGCCTCGATCCGCTGTGGTATCTGAACCACCTTCACGCGTGTGACCTGGCCCGCGACGGCAATAAACGCCCACTCGCCTTCTCGCGCTGGGGCGGTTGGGGCAGCCATCGCTACCCAATTGGATTCTCCGGCGACTCTTCGCGCACTTGGGACACCCTCGGATTTGAGATCGAACTCACGGCGCAATCGGCCAACACCGCCTTCGGGTGGTGGAGCCACGACATCGCCGGTTTCTGCGACGGTTTTCCAGACGATGAACTGTATGTGCGTTGGGTGCAGTTCGGGGTTTTGAGCCCGATCTTCCGCTTCCACAACTGCGGCGATCCCACGCTCGATTACCGTCCTTGGACGAAGAACGAGAAGTTCCGCGAACCAGCCCTCGCGGCTCTGCGCCTCCGCCGCTCCCTCGTTCCCTACCTCTACACCGCAGCACGGCGCAACCACCTTGGCGCACCGCCGCCCTGCATTCCGATGTATTACGAATGGCCGCAGGAGGAGTCCGCCTACCATTGCCCGGGCCAATACCTGTTCGGCCCGTCGCTGCTTGCGGCGCCGCACGACACGCCAGCCGATCCCGAAACCAACCTTGCCCGCAAGGCAGTATGGCTGCCGTCCGGCGACTGGTTCGATTTCCACAACGGCACGCACTTTCCCGGCGGACGATGGACGCTTGTGCACGGCAGCCTCGACGACATGCCGCTTTTTGCGCGGGGCGGACATGCCATTCCTTTGGCCCTTGAAAAAGGCATCGAGTGGCTGGTCTTTCCAGGCGACGGTGTTTCGGAGTTTTACGATGATGACGGCGAAACGATGGAGCATGCGCGCGGCGCGAGCGCGAAGGTCAAGTTGACCCAGGAATGGAAAGGGGATCGCGAATTGAAGATCCGCCTCGCCCGCGAAGGCGACTCGCGCTTCGGTCGCGGCCTGTTCCACCTGCGCCTGCGCGGGTTTATGGGAGTCGGCCTGTCCTCAGTGAAATGCGACGCTGGGTCCTCCATCGCCTTCCGGGCCGACGGGGACGATTGGGTGCTGGACCTGCCCGAAACAGACCTCTCACTCACGATTCTTTGCGAATTCGACCGCAAGCCCTCACTCAAACCACGCTGGTCGGCGGAGCGCTTCTGGCGATTGCTCCACGGGTTCCGGTTGAACTGCCATGTCATTCGCCAAATGAAGGAGAGCAAGCAGGACTTTGCGGCGGACATCCAACGGATCGCTCCCTACCGGCATGAATTTACCGAGAGCCAAATGGAACTACTCGTCGGAGAGGCGCACGAATGCGGGATGCACTGGAGAAAAGAAACCGGAACGAGCGATTTCCTCGTATGGTGGAATCCAGCCAAGCGGCAGGATTTCACCGTGCGCTTCAGTCGTAGCGTGGAATGGCTGAAATACCGGGAGATATTTGACCGGGGCGATAGCACTGGACAAATCCATTTGATCGAACACACAGACTGCCAGCGGGGTTGGAGTGCGCGAGCGAACTTCGCCGACCTCGCCTTTCGGCAAACCGGACACGACAAAACCGGTCGCGCCGAGCGGATTCCCCTCTCCTTTTCTCAGTGCTGATACGAAAGGGAGGGCT
>CAYOGR010000063.1:0-8106 GCA_964403605.1 uncultured Chthoniobacter sp. | reverse complement strand
CGCGCCGAGCGGATTCCCCTCTCCTTTTCTCAGTGCTGATACGAAAGGGAGGGCTTCCGCGCTACATTTCTGGAGAACCCAATGCGCGTCGTTTTTGGGAGGAACGCTCCATGCGCGAATGATAGTTAGCAACCCTTCCCCAGATGTATGACGAAGCAGGGCTTCCTTAGGGAGGGCTGCCGTCCGCCGATGTTAAATGATTTCAAGGGCGTCCCTGTCCGGCAGCGCTGGGAAGGGCGCGTGGGGTTCGGATTGATACCAGAAGGCCACCGACGAAATGTCATCTTGAAGCGGGAGATAACGCCCACCGCTGCGCCATCCAAGCGCCTGCATCGTAATGCGTAAATCCTGGTCGAACCGCACGGGGTCGGTGAGGTGCCAGCGATACATGCCGAAGCGCATTTGTGAGCCGTAGACGCCGTCCGGACGAAGGACCTGGGGGAGACCGGCGTAGGGCGTGTTGAATTCCTCGTATTGCTTGGTTCGCTTGTTTTCGAAGTTGTAGGAACCGCAGAAGTAGTCCTCTGTTCCGGTTCCGCAGATCGTGGGGAATTCGCGGTCCCCGTCGAGGTAGAACTTGATTTCGCCCTCACCCCACCAACCGGAATTGTTCACGCCCCAGGCCATGTAGGTGCCGGCGTAGTGCCCGCGCCCGCGAACGCCGTCGAGGATCGTGTAAACGCTTTTGTAAGGGAGGGGGTTAACGCGGCGGAACTGCGCGTGGAAGCGACCTGCATGCTCAGCAACCTCCTCGAGCGAGTAGTTAACCTGATAAAAAAGGACGAACTCCTCCCCGGCGAGGTTTTCGACCTCCATGCGGCAATGGCTGCGGAACGGCATCGGCCAATAGCAATTAAATGCGCTGCCAGGGTTCACGCAGACCGCCAGGGAGGACACGGGCGCGTAGATTCCCCAACCGCAGGCGAAAAAATCACCGATCGGGCACTCGACCGAGGGGTGTTCCTCACCGTCCCACCAAATGCGGAGGATGATGTGCCGCCAGTTGCCGGTCGGGGTCATCCAGATTTGTTGGATCACGCCGGGGCCGTCGACATCCATGATGGTGGCGCGGGAATCGGCCGGAATGGTGATGCAAGGCCGGCATTTCCAGCCTTGGCCTAGGTCGCGGGAGCAGGATTGGGGACGCCATTCCTGCCCGATGCGGACGACTTCTGGTTGTGGATCGGGGCCAGGGATGGCCATGCCGCCACGGCCTTTCTCTCCGTAGACATTTTCAGGGGAGACCGAACGGCTCAGGCCGGGGCGCAGGTTGGAGTATTCGTTTGTGAGCATATGGGATTTTATTTTTTGGTGAGGACGACGAAGGAGACCGAGGGCAGCCATGCACGGAGCTCCAAGGCCCTGGTCTCTTCGGTGGAAGTTTGCCAGTCGAAGATTTGAACCGTTGCCGCGAAGGCGGCGCTGGCCATCATCGCAAGGATAGAAGCAAAGCTGGCCAGCTTCTTAAGCCATGTTCGCAGGAATGGGAGGCTTTGCGTTGCAACCGAAAAACGCTGCCCTTGGATGGGGAGCATGACCGGCGGAATCTGAAGCCTAACCCCGAAAAAGCCAAATCGCGCAGGAATGGCATGAGCGGCATCATTCATGTTGTTGTCGAACCTCGGCAAGCAGACAACGAAGGCTGTGATTGCGAAGGCGCGAAGGCCGCCGCCGATTTTGGCGTGAGGAAAGCCATTCATTTCAGCAAACCCTCTCCATGCGGATGCCGAGGAGTCCGGCGACTTTGGAAAGGCGGTCGGCCTGATGTCCCGAACCGACGGCGCAGTGGTGGGCCGGGCCGTGGGAATTCCATCCCTCCACGAAGGCGCGTGCACCGCAGGGAAATTTGTATTGGCTGTTCGTATTCCCGATTTCAAGAATCGGGCCTGGAACGGATTCGCCTTCAGCGACGAGCAGGAAAAGTCCGCCCGTGCCGTCTTCGACGACCGAGAGGAGCGTAACAGGCCCGTTTTTGACCTGCATTTCAACCGAGAGCCCACACCCGATTTTTCCGTGATAAACTTGCAGCGGACGCACGGCGACACGGCCTTGTGCGATTCCTGGGTGGCCTGGGCCATCGTGGCCCATCAGGACGACATCGTCTCGGAAGTCCATCGCGTAATACTCCGTGAAAGAACCACCGGCTCCGAGGAGATCCATGATCTTCATCGCTTGCGCGTTTTTGACCTCATACTCCCCGGCGACGGGAACGCCCCGCGCCGTGAGGAGCGAATTGCCGAGGATCACGGAACCCATCGTGTCCGCGATCTCCGGGCACCCCTCCCCCATGTGGTAATAGGCCATCGAACCCAGGTGGTGTTTGGCAACCAGGGTGTCGAGGGCCACCGAGGTCCGGGCGGCCCTCAGGAGTTCCTCCTCCGGGCAATCGGGCATGACGGCGAACTCCTCGCGAAAAAGTTCCACGCGCGCCCGGGCCTCGGCCTCGCCGACTTCGCGCCGGATCGCGACCAATTCCTCGGCCTCGACGATTTCCATGTGGCCGCCGAACACGGAGGTCTGCAGCGTCGTGTCAGAGGCGATGTCGAGCATGCCGTTGTAGTAGTGGCCGAGGAGGCCGAGGCGGTTGTGCTCCATGCCGTGAACCACGCGGGCGGCCAGAACCCAGTCGGCGATTTCCAGCCGGCACCGGTCGTCGCCGCGAAGCACGCCGGTGACCTGGAAGAACGGCACTCCGCTCCGGCGGAAAACATTCGCGATTTCAGGAACCGGGCAGGACGAGCAATAGGCCAGCCACTCGCCGGTCATGCGGGTCCGGTCGCCCATGGCATTGAACCGCGCGTAATCGATCGCGGGTTCGGGCTGGATGTTGAGAACGATCACGGGCACGCTCGCCCGGCGCACGGCGGGGAGCACCGTGGAGGAAAGCGCGTAGGTCGTCACATACAGGAAAATCAGATCCACATCCGCCTGGCGGAAGGCATGGCCGGCATCCAGCGCGGCTTCCGGCGTGTCCACGAGGCCGAGGTTCACGACCTCGGCACCGCTTTCCGAAATGAGCCCGCCGATTTCGGCGGTATAGCCCTCGAGGCGGGCTTTGAGGCCCTCGAACTGGTCCCAGTAGGCTTTCAAACCGATTCCGAAGAGACCGATTTTCAAGGGGTGTTTTTGGATTTTCATGGTCAGGGCTTTCTTGATTTTTGAAAAAGCCAAGGCCGCGTCAAGGGGTTGTCGGGGCCTGCGCGGAAGGCCGCGAGTCGGCCCATTTCAACATCGCGAGGTATTTCGGGGCGGCCGCGGGATCTTGGTTGTAAGCCTCGAGATGCCCCCAGGCGCCGTAGCGGCTATAGCGGCCGACGGAGGTGAAGAAGTTGTGCAGCTTTCCTCCGGCTTGCGTCCAGTGGTTGATGTAATCGGTATAAAGATCACCCATGCGCGGATCGCGGTTGGCATTGTTGAGAAGCTCGACGAGCTGTTTGTTGTTCATCGCCTCGCCGAGGGCGCTGAGGTGCTGGCCGCCCTCATAGGCGACGAGATCCAGGCCATGGCTTCGGGCGACCTCCGCATGCGCATCGATGCGGCCGGTGCTCTCGGGCAGGCACAACCCGCGCAAATGCTCGAAGAGTTGATCCATCGACCACCCCGCCACCTCCCCGGCGGCAAGACGCCCATCCTTGCTCTGCGCCGGGACATTGAATGTGATATACGGCGCGATGGATATCGCATCGCAGTGCTTCGGGAGATCGTTGTCTTTCAAGATCTGCTTGATGATATGCGGATTCGCCGCCTGCGAGGACACAACGCGCCTCCGCCGCTGGGGGTCGGAGGCGTAAACTTCGTCGACGATGTCGGCCATGCGCCGGCAGTCTTTGGAATAATGGGCCCAACCTGCTTCCCAAGGCTTCGTGCCCAGCCCTTGGGCCATGCCCTGTTGGTCGGCCCACTTGCTTTGCGAGAACATCGGATTCCAAACCTCGTTTGAAAACTCGAATGTCGCCACCAACGAGGGGTCGAGCCTCTCGTGGATCATGGCCGCGATTTTGCGGATGTAGTCGTCGTCGGCCAGGTGGGGAATGCAGAACCATCCGTTCGCTCCGGTGTGGTTGCAAAGTTCGACCATCACCTCGATCGGCACGCCGGATTTCCGGTTGTAGCGCACATCCTCCGGACGAGTGCGGTCGGCCCACGACTCGTTCCCCAACGCATTGTTCGTGCGCATCCAGTCCATGAAGCGGAATGTCCCGGCCTTGCTCCAAAGCGCGAGGAATTCGGGCGAGAATGGTTTTTCCTTGAAGGTATCTTCGTGGCCGGGGCGAACCAAATGCAGGTTGCGGAGCGGATTGGCCGGGTTGACGCCCTTGATCGTCATTTTGATGTAGGGGGCATCGCTTTGTGTGACTTCGATGATGTCGCGGCCGGGACCCGCGTTCTCCACGAACCGGGCCAATCCGTCCCACACCACCTCGCCTTCGCCTTCGTAAAAAAAGGTGTAGCGGCCGGGCGGCACGATTTTTCCGGCCTCGGTCGCCATCAAGGTCACCGCCCACTGGCCGGGCAGCAACGACTTCACATAACCGTTCCCATCGACATCGAGCGGTTCCTTGGAATCCCAGGTTCCCTCGCGCTGTGAAATCCACTCGCGCGAGGTTTTCATCAGGTCCACGAAAGGAAATTCCGTCCCATAGTCAACCGGACCGTCGAGGTTGATACCGAAGTCGGCCACCCGGCCGGTGGGTGGCGCGGATTTTCCTTCATCCGCCGAAAGCGAGGTGGCAAGGGCGAGGAGCGCTAGGAGTGATGAGAGTTTTTTCATAAAAGTGCTGACAAGCCTTTTCCGGCCTGCTTCTCCAACCGGCCCGTGAGGCGCGAGCCAAAACGCCCGAGGGCTGGCGTGGTCCCAAGGAACCAAGCGCCTTCGGGAGCGGTTTTCTGGAGGGTTTCGGGTCACTTAAAGTCCGGCGAGGACAATGACCGAGGCGGGTGGCACTATGACTTCCATTCCGCTTTTGAAATCAGGCCCCGCGGACTCCTGGATTTTCACATTTTCCTCGAATCGGTTGTTCGCCTTCGGGTCGGGGTGGCTCAGGGCGTATTGCCGGGTTCCGCCAGAGAATGCAGGCGGAAGATCCAATTTCACGGTGCGGGACTCGGTGAGCGAGCGATTAATCAGCATGACGGAGAGTCGGTCACCGTCGCGGAAAGCGTAGCAGACGCTCATCGGCACGCGGTCGCGCCCCTTCACCTTGGCTTTCGACCCCTTCCCGTCGTTGCTGGTTTTAATGACCTCTTTGTCCGGAATATCCAGGCGGGAGACTTCCACTGGATCGACGACCAAGAGGTCGCCGGGGCAGTGGTTGTTCCTTAACTCCAAGGCGAGCCAGGTGGGGTAAGCCACGCGGTCCTTGGGGTTGTTGTGGGAAGACCAGTAGTTGCCAGTGCGGTATTTGTAGTAGGCCACCGGGGCGGCGCCGGCGGCGAGGAATTGCATCGAGGCGTCGAGGGTCGCGGTGCCGAGGGCGAGCGACTTGCCGATGTTTTCGTCCTCCTCCGAGGACGATTTTCCGGGCCCCGGCAGACTGTAGCCCGGGCCGCCTTCATAGACCGCGAGTTTTTTGGCGGTGAGGCTGGGATCCAGTGCGAGGAGGCGGAGCAACTTGTCGCCCACCTCCGCATTGTTCCCTGCAGCTGTTAGGAACGGAACCGGAATCCCGTCGCCGATACGCCTTTCCAGTTTTTCAATGAAAGCGGGGTCCGAAGCCAAGGCTTCGGCGGGCTTGGTGTCACCGAGTTGGGCCGCCAACATAGCGGACATCAAAAGGCGCGCATTGTCGTCGGAGATAGACGCCAATCCGGAATCGCGGACTCTTTGCCAGAGCTCGTTGCGCACATCCGCGGGCAGGGCGAGCATGATCAATTTACTGTCATCTTCGGGCTTGAAGGTCTCTCCGCGTCCAAAAAGTCCCGCGATATCTGCGGAAACAAGCCCTGCCATTGCCGCACCCTCGGCTTGGAAGGCCTCGGGATCCCCGGAGATTTTCTGCAAGGCGGAAGACGCAAACGCGGGATTCGCTTTCATTGCCTGCATAAGGTGATCCACCCGGCGTTCGGGAGCGTGCCGGAAGGTGGCAGCCATCACATAATTCACATGGTGCGCCATGTGGCCGCGAATGATATCCGGGGTTACCTCTTTCTTTAGAGCCGCGAGGAAAGCGGGATCGCCCGCTGCGGCCAACTCGAGCACTTTCGCCTGCAATCGTCGCTTGAGTTCGTTGGTGATGTTGTAGGTGAGCTTCTCCGGTTTGGCGATGAAGGCCTCAAGATCCTCACGCGGCCTGCCATCCAGGGTTTCAGCCCATTTTTTCACCGATTCGGGGTGTGCCTTGAAAAACGGCAGCAGGCGCGATGGGGCATTGAGATCAATCAGCCCGTCCGCCAGTTCGGGAAGGTTTTGCGGATCGGCCAGTGCGAGGGCTTCCACGGTCTGGGGCTGCAGCGAGGGATCCTTCGCCATGGCCCGGAAGGCCGCATGCATGATCGGAAACTCCAGGGTCGCCCGGCGCGAGGCCACGAGGCCACGGAGTCCAGTGGGAAACTCCGTGTCCAGCGCCCACAACGCCCCGATGTCGGACGCGGTAAGTTGTTCGGGCTTGAATTTGGTCTTTGGAGCGCCAATGGATGCCAAACCTGAGGCCAAGAGTTCAGGGTTTTTGCCGAGCACGCCCGCAAAATGCCGGACAAACTGGGGGTCGCACATCGAGAAATCCACGACTTTGGGGCCGAATTCGAGGGCCGTGCCGAACAGCTTGTCCTGATAAACCTCGTCCTTGGCAGCATCCTCGCCCGATGGGGCAGTGGCGTTCTTTTCCCAACCGCCGAAATAGTAGGCGATGTCCACGCGGTCGGCCTCCTTGCTGGCCAGCGCCACTCGCCGCGTCCAGCCGTCGGGCTTCATCGAGTTATCCCAACCGTTGGCGATGAACTCGAAATTGTCCCTCACAAAATACGGCGAGGCTTTGAATTCACGGAATTGACGGTCGGCCACCGCAGCATACCTCTCCGGCTGGGATGGCATGGCATAGCGCATGATCTGGTTCCAAGCCTCGTTGGCCGATTCAATGTAGATTTTGCGGAAGGTTTTCGTCCAAGGCTCGGGGTGGCCGTGTTGGGCGCGCAACTTGCCCAGCCCTTGATCCGCCGGGGCCGCGAGATATTCCATCAGGCCGGCGTTCTCCTCGGCGGTGAACCACGGGTTTACAATCAGCCACGGGTCGGCGCCGACCTCACGGCAGACCTCCAAGGACTCACCAAGCGAAACCAAAACTGGAGATCCGGACTTCCCATAGCCGGCCATCGCGGTCGGCTGCTCGAAGCCCTTGCTAAGCCAATATTCCAGAGAGGGAGCATCCAGACCACCCCACACTCGAAGGGTGTGCGGCTTGAATTGTTTGAGGGTTTCCACCTCGTCGCGCATCATCGCGAACGGCGGTGTGTCCGTCTGATAAATAATGAAATTGTCTATCCAAAGAGTGCCTGGCGAAACACCGGCAATCCACATGCGGGTTCCATCGTTCTGCGAAGTGGCATAGGGCAACTCGGGATTATCCACGGGAAGGTCGAACTCGAACTTCTTCCACTCCCCGGAGGCCTCGACCGTCGTGCTCATAACCGTGCCAAATTGCAGCTTCACCCGAGGATCGGCCATGCCCTCCTGCTTCAGCCACACTTGGGCCCGGTATTTCTTCCCCTCCTTGAAGCGGACAACGCCTTCGTTTGGCGTTTTGCCATTCGTGACGAACCAGTGCCAGGGCCCGGAGGGCTCCTCCGGAGTGGCCTCCTTGATGTCGAGACGGAGGCTGGCTTTACTTCCCCCCTCGGGGGCCACATTCGCGCGGTCGAAACTCCAAGCGGCCTTCCCGGTGGTCTTGCAGTAGCCGCTCAGTGCGGCCGACTCCGAACCTTGCAAGATTTCCTTCCGGATTTGTGTCGGCATGGTGTCCCTTTCCATCCGGAGAACATAAAAATCCCCTGTTTTCACAGCCGGGCCTTTATCCGCAAACCAGATTTTTTCCTCGGTGCGGGCATTCGTCACCGGGTCGTTGCCGATCGAGCTTTTAGAGACCTTTGTCTTGCGGAGAAGATTCATCACGC
>CAYOGR010000062.1:0-12987 GCA_964403605.1 uncultured Chthoniobacter sp. | reverse complement strand
TGGGCAGAACTGGATTCGAACCAGTGAAGGCGTAAGCCAGCGGATTTACAGTCCGCCCCGTTTGGCCACTTCGGTATCTACCCTGAATTTGGTTCGCGAGGGCTACCGCGGTGCGGTGGCCTGGTCGCGAGGGGTGAGGACTATGGATTTGATGCGAATTTTGGGCAAGGGAAAATCATTGCTGTTTGTGGGGGCCTTGCTGATTTCCTCCAGAACCTCGAATCCCTCAAGCACCGTGCCGAAGACGGTGTATTGGCCGTCGAACTGGGGCATGGGAGCGAGGCAGACATAGAACTGACTCCCGTTCGAATTCTTGGCGGGATTGATTTTGTCGGGCAGGCGGGCCATGGCGACGGCTCCTTTGGTGTGCTTCAGCTTGATCTCGGCGGGGAGCGTCCAACCGGGGCCGCCGGTGCCGGTTTTATCGCCTTGTCCCCAACGGCTGGCGGGGTCGCCGGTTTGGACGAGTGTGCCGGGAAAGGCGCGGTGGAAGCGCAGGCCGTTGTAGAATTTTTTTTGGATGAGCTTTTTGAAGTTCTCCACGGTGTAGGGCGCGGAGTCGTCGTGGAGGCCGATCACGACTTGGCGGGTTTGCTTTTCCTTGGGGAACTGGATTTGGATGACGGCGACTTCGGGGCCGAGATTGGCGGCGGTGGCCGGGATCGCGGCGAGGATGGCGGCGAGCAAGAGGGCGGTCAGGGTTTTCATAGGATGGGAAAATCGCGGCGTTCGACTTCGCCGAGCACACGGCCGGTCTCATCGGCAACCTCGAAGCGCGCGTGGCTTTCGAACTGGCGGTTGAGATAGCCGAGGGCGACGGTTTGCGCCATGTCAAAATGGCGCGCGTGGCTGGTGATCTGGCCGACCGCGGTGGCGGGTTCGCCCTGGGGTTGGAGGACAAGGTGGATGCCATCGGGAAGATTCATTGCGGCAAGGAATCCATGGAGGCGCTTGTTCACCCGGCCGACACTCTTGAGCCGGGAGACGGTTTCCTGGCCGACATAGCAGCCTTTGTCGAAATCGACGGCGCGCTCTTCGAGTCGGGCTTCCTGCGGGAGTGTGTCCTCCGAAAGTTCGTGGCCCCACACCGGCATGCCGTGGACGATGCGGAGGAGTTCGATTTCCTCGGGAGAAAATTCGTGGAGGCCGGAGGGTTTTTCGTTGGAGTCGCAACCGTAAAGACCGAGTCGGGAAATGGTGAGGGAGGCGAGCGGTGGGGGGCTGGACGAGAGGATATGGTAGAGAGGTGCCGGGGTTTGAAGCGGGAGGATTTCGGCCTCGTCGGCGATGAGGTAGCGCTCGAGGCGGGCCTGGATATTTTCCGCCAACACGGCGGGGCCTTCAACGACGAGGGAATCGCCGGAGCGCCAGATTTGAAGGGGGGCGCAGAGTTTTCCCTTGGCGGTGAGCAAGCACGCCTGCCTGGCTTTGCCGGGCGCAAGGCGGGTGATGTCGATGCTGACTTGGCCGTTGAGGTAGCGGATGGCGTCCGGGCCCTGGAGTGCGAAACGGACCCGGTCGGTGACTTGGAAGTAGCCGGAAAGCGGGGCGCTGGACGACACGGAGGTCGTCCCTCCAAGGGAGGCGTTCATTTTTTCCAGCCCAGGAGGCCCCAGAGGTTCGAGAGCTTGCGGGGGGCTTCGGCTGGATGGGATTCACCAGTCACCGCTTTGGCCTCTGGAGCGTCTTCCGAAGTGGCAGGGATGCGACCGGTGTAGCCATAGAAGCGTGAGACGACGGAGAAATCCTCGTCACCCCAACCGCGCTGGAGTCCAGCCATGGCGATTCCGGCGAAGGCCGAGGCTGCGGGAAGTTCGACATCCTTGTCCTCGGCCATGGCAAGGGCGATCTGAATGTCCTTGAACATGTTTTTGAGCGAAAAGCGCGGCTCGAAATCTCCGCCGAGCATCGCGGGGAGTTTCATCTGAATGACGCCGGAGCGGGCGGCGTTGTTTTCGAGAGCGAGGGCGAGTTTGGAGAGATCCACTTCGTTCCGGTCCAGCAGGGCAAGCGCCTCGGAGAGGGCGGCGATTTGGGCGGCGGATATGACATTGGTGGCGACTTTCAGGGCCGAGGCATGGCCGATGGCCCCGATATGGAGGATTTGTTTCGCGCCGACCTCGAGAACAGGGCGGGCTGTCTCCAAAACCTGCTCGTCACCGCCGATGTAAAAAACCAATTCCCCGCGCTGGGCGGCATCTCGGCTGCCGGTGAAGGGGGCGTCGAGAAAGGCGGCCTGTCGATCCTTGACGATCTGCGCCGCCTCGAGGGTTTCGGCGGGCGAAACAGTGGCGTGGTTGAGGACCACATGAGACGGCGTGAGCGCCGGGGCCATGTTGCGAACGACGGAAAGGAGCGCTTCGCCATTCGAGACAAAGATCCGGATGAACTTCGAAGCCTCGGCCACTTCGGCCGGAGAGCTGAGAAAGTTCGGCTCGGGGCGCACCGTGCGGTTCCAAAGCCAGACCTGATGCCCGGCTCGCCGCAAATTCGCCACGACACGGCTTCCGATGATCCCCAGACCGACAACGCCGACGGCGGAAGTTCCAGACTGGTCGGCGGCCATCAGGGGACTAGCTCGCGGCAGGAAGGAAGGTCTCGACCTTCGCCGAATCCTTGAGGTCCTTCATGACCTTCTGCACCGCTTCGCGCTGGCGCATGGTTTTGAGGTAGGATGTGACTTGCTCATCCACTTCATCAAAGGGCACGGTTCCAGCCGCTTTCTTGTCGGTGACCTTGATGACATGCCAGCCGAACTGGGTTTTCACGGGTGCGCCGATTTCGTTGAGATTTTGGGTGAAGGCGGCGTTTGCGAACTCAGGCACCATGCGATCCTTCGGGAAAAAACCGAGATCGCCGCCGGATTCGGAGGCACCGGGCTCCTCGGAGAGTTCCTTCGCGAGCGCGGTGAAGTCCTCGCCGTTCTTGGCGCGGTCGGCGGCTTTTTTGGCGGCCTCCTCTTTTTGCTTCACGACATCGGCCGGGGCCTCGGGATCGACCATGAAAAGGATGTGGCTGGCTTTGACGGTCTCGGGCTGCTCGAACTCCTTGATGTTCGACTCGTAAAAAGCCTTGGCGTCGGCTTCGGTGATTTCCGGGGTTTTGATTTGCGACTCCATCCAGCGGCGGATTTTCAATTCCTCGCGCACATCCTCTTGGAGTTTCTCGGCGGTCATTCCGGCTTGCTTCATTTGGGCGTCGAAGATCGCCTCGTCCGGGAATTGGGATTTGAATTTTTTGATCTCCTCCTCGACATCCCCGTTCGAGACCTCCTCCTTGGAGGCGGCGCCGAGCAGGAGTTGGCGATCGATCAAGTCGTTCAAAAGCTGGGTGTAGCCGCCGAGTTGCTGGGCGGAGGAGAGATCGGCGACATTCATGCCGGTGGACTGCACGGCGGCGTTGAAAATTTCCTGAAGCTGGTCGCGGGTGATCTCCTGGCCGTTGACGGTGGCGACAATCGCGGGAAGCTCGATGGGTTTCGCCTCGGCGGCAGGTTGGGAAGCTTCGGGGTTGGCAGGCTTGGTTTCGAGAGGGGCAGGTGTGGCTGCGGATTCGGGCGCGGGCGCCGGTGTGGAATCGGCGGCCGGGGAGGCGGCAGGCGCGGGAGCGGATTCGGCGGGGGCCTTGGGTTTGCAGGCCGGGAGCGCCAAAAGCCCGGTGGCAATGGCGGCGGTGAGCGTGGCGCGGGTGAATTGTGATTTCATGTTGGATTGCAATTTAGCCTGTTGTCTTCTCATGCCATGGGGTGGAATGCCACTTTTTTCTGTGCGAACGAACCTGCGCGGCGCAACCTACCCGGGTGCCCTTGGAGCGTATGCTTCGTCTCGACACTCCAAGCCCGCGGTGGATACATAGTCGGCAATGACAAGTATGACAGGCCACGGCCGGGGCGCGGCGCGCACGAAGACCTGGATCGCCGTAGTCGAATGCCATTCTGTGAACCGCAAGACGGCGGAGGTCGTTTTCCACGCCGACCGCGATGCCACTTGGCTGGAGCCTTCGGTGCGGGAAAAAGTGTTGGAGAGGATTTCGAGAGGGCGCGTGCAGGTGAACCTGCATCTCGAGAGGGCGGATGCGGGGACAAAGAGTTTTTTCGATGAAAAACGCGCCGCCGTGTTTGTGGAACAGGCCCGTCGACTTCAAAAAAAACTGGGCCTCGAGGGCGGGGTCACCCTGGCGGATGTATTGAACGCCCCCGGCGTCGTGCGGTCAGCGGAGCCTGGCGGAGACGACTCCCGCGAACCGGTGATGAAGGCGCTCGAGGAGGCGCTTCGCGGGCTGGAGAGCACCCGCAACCAAGAGGGAGCCGCGCTCAAGAAGGTTCTCCTGCGCAGCACCGGGAAGCTCGAAGCTATCGCAAAGAAAATCGCTCCGCACGCGGGTCGCGTAGCGCAAACACACCGCGAGGCGCTCCACAAGCGCATCGAGCGGGCGGGCGTTTCCCTCCAACCCAACGATTCCCGTCTTGCCTCGGAGGTCGCGTTTTTCGCCGAGCGATGCGACATCACCGAGGAATTGGAGCGTGCCGCCAGCCACATCGCCCAGTTCCGCGACAAGCTCGATTCCAAAGTCCCCGTCGGCCGCACGCTGGAATTCCTGGCCCAGGAGCTCGGCCGCGAATTCAACACCATCGGATCCAAATCCTCGACCACCGCCATCGCCCGCCTCGTCATCGAGGCGAAGTCCGAACTCGACCGCATCCGCGAACAACTTGCCAACATTGAGTAACCTCGACATCCAACGCACCGGGATTCTTTTCGTCATCTCCGCCCCCTCGGGCGCGGGAAAAACCACACTTATCTCCTCGCTGCGCCAGAAGCCGGATTTCGTTTACTCCGTCTCCTGCACGACCCGCACTCCGCGGCCCGGCGAGGTCGATGGCGAGGATTACCATTTTCTCTCGGAGGAAAAATTCCAGGCCCACATCGCGAAGGGAGATTTCCTGGAGCATGCGGAGGTCCACGGCCGGCATTACGGGACGCTGAAATCCACGGTCGTCTCGCAACTCGAGCGCGGCGTGGATGTGCTGATCGATGTGGACACGCTTGGCGCCGCAAGCATCCGCGCGTGTCCAGACCGCTTCATCCAGGACGCGCTCGCCGATGTCTTCATCATGCCGCCCGGGCTGGAGGAGCTGGGGCGCCGACTGCGCAAGCGCGGCACCGAGAGCGAGGAGCAAATCGCCACACGCCTTCGCAACGCGGCCGCCGAAATCGAGGAATGGCGCAAATACCGCTACACGCTCATCAGCGGTTCGATGGAAGAGGACATCGAGAAATTCCGCGCGATCATGCGCGCCGAGCGCTACCTGAGCCGACGCCTGCACCTTTCGTTTTGATGAAAAAGAATAACATCGTTCTCGGAGTCGGGGGCTCGATCGCCAGCTACAAGGCCGCCGACCTCACGAGCCGCCTTGCGCAGGATGGCTTCGAGGTGCGTGTCGTGATGACCGGCTCGGCCGCCGAGTTCATTACTCCCCTGACTTTCCAAACGCTCTCGCGTCATCCGGTGACGACCGGGATTTTTGATGAAAAGGAATCCTGGCATCCCGGCCACATCGCGCTCGCCGATGAGGCGGATTTGCTTCTCATTGCACCCGCCACGGCAAACCTCGTTGCCAAGCTCGCCTGCGGAATCGCGGACGACGCGCTCACCTCCATCGCCCTCGCCACACGCGCACCATTGGTGATCGCTCCGGCAATGAACGGAAAAATGTGGCTGCATCCCGCCACCCAGGAAAATGTCGCGCGTCTGAAGTCGCGCGGAGCCCTGTTCATCGGCCCTGGCGAGGGATTGCTGGCGTGCGGCTACGAGGGTGCCGGACGCCTTTGGGAGGTCGCCGGCATCGTGGATGAGGTGAAAAAACTACTCGCCGACGGGTAAGGCACTTTTGTTTTCCCCGCGTTTTTTTAAAAAAAGTGCAAATTTGAAAAATAGTTGTTGACGCAACTTCACGCGGAACTTATTCACACGCGCTAGTGAGTTATTCACAATTTTTTCACAACAACTTTCCCGCATTTGCGGAGAGAAAGGGGGGAGATTAATGCCTACTGCCAAGACGAAAGCCCCGGCGAAAAAAGCCGCCGCCAAGAAACCCGCCGCCAAGAAAGCGGTAAAAGCCCCGGCCAAGAAAGCCGCCGCCAAAAAGCCAGCCGCCAAGAAAGCGGTGAAAGCCCCGGCCAAGAAAGCCGTCGCTAAAAAGCCAGCCGCCAAAAAAGCGGTGAAGAAAAAGTAAGAACACCCCCTGTCCCTGACAGGTTTTAAAAACAAATTGGGAGAAGTCTTCGGGCTTCTCCCAATTTGTTTTTATGAATCAGGCTTCCACAGCCCCAATCGGCTCTTACTTTTTCCGCTTCGGGGGGCGCTCCATGTCGTGGACTGAAACCACCACTATCCCGGCGTTTGTTTGGATCTCCCGCTGACCATCTCGCAAGACATCGAGAAATTGCTGCGGAACTTGGGCGAAGGATTGGCCCGGCAAGATCTCGATGATTCCCACGGAACGAACGGGCAAACCCAGGGATTCCTCGAGAAGGGCAATGATGTCGCGCGGCGATATCCTTGCTTCGCGCCCGACATCCAGCCGCACCCAGCGCATCCCGCGCGAAGGGGGACGCAAATTCGGCGCAGGCACTTTCGCGGCGATGGCTTTTGTTTTCGCTTCGGGCGGCTCGACCTGGGCGGGTTCGGGCGTTGCTCCGTTGAGGATTTCGAACAACGCGGCGGCGATATCCGTCGAGTTGTAGCCCTCCTCCAGCAAGCGATCCACCGGAGCGGAGGAGCAATTTCCGCGTTCAAGAACTTCGCGAATGCGATCGAAAGCGCCCTCCAGTCGGCGCTCCTCGACTTCGTTCGCCGTGGGGAGCTTGCCGCGTTGGATTTTGGTGCGCGTGAAGCGCTCGATGAACTGGATTTTGTAGATATCGCGGCCGGAGACGAAGGTCGCCGCCAACCCCTTGCGGCCGGCGCGCCCGGTGCGGCCGATGCGGTGCACATAATCCTCCGCGTCGTAGGGCAAGTCGTAGTTCACCACCAACTCCAACTCGTCCACATCGATTCCACGCGCGGCGACATCGGTGGCGATGAGAAATTCGAATTCCGCCTGCTTGAATTTGTTCATCACGCGCGTGCGCTGGGCCTGGGTCATTCCGCCGTGGAGGCGGTCGGCGGAAACGCCCTGCGCCACCAAATCATCGGCAAGTTCATCGACCATCCGCTGGGTGTTGCAAAAAACAATCCCGAGCTTGAAGCCGTGGTAATCGATCAAACGCAGAAGCGCCTCGCGCTTGTTGCGATGCGGCACCTCGAAATACCACTGCTCGATCGCGGGAACCGTGAGCGTCTTCTGCTCGATCTTCACCGACTTCGGTTCGCGCGAATGCCGCTCGATCAAGTCGCGGATCGGCTTCGAGACGGTCGCGGAGAAAAAAACCGTCTGCCGCTCCTGCGGCGTGGATTTCAAAATGTGCTCGATGTCGTCGCGAAATCCCATGTCGAGCATCCGGTCCGCCTCGTCGAGCACCACCATCTTCACAGAATCGAGACGCAGGGTGCCACGCTCCATGTGATCCATGATCCGCCCTGGCGTGCCGATCACGATCTGCACACCTTTTTTCAATTCGTGGAATTGCCGCTCATACGAGGCGCCGCCATAGATCGGCACCGCATGGATGCCGCGTTTGTGGGCGGAGAGCTTGTGGACCTCGTCGGCCACCTGTGTCGCGAGTTCGCGTGTGGGGCAGAGAATCAAAACCTGCACCGACCGATCCTGCGGCGCGCAAATTTCGATCGCGGGAATCGCGAACGCCGCCGTTTTTCCCGAGCCGGTCTGCGATTGCCCCACCACATCATGCCCCTCCAGCAAAACCGGAATCGCCGCGCTCTGAATCGGCGAGGCCTGCTCGAACCCCAGATCCGCAACCGCCCTCAACACCTCCGCCGACAACCCGAGATCCGAAAAATTCAATGTGTTCATCGAACATCCATACAGGTTCGCCGATGCCGCGTCATGCCCTTTGCGAAACAGGCCGGAAATTCCATCACGACAATATCCTCCTCTCCATTGGCAGTTGGACAATCCACCGCCCTTGCCAGCCAGGGGAGCGCCTGCTTTTCTGAAGCCACCAAATGGAAACGCCGGTGATTTTTTCTGCCCAGGATTTGATTTCGGATCCCTCGCGATTCGCGTCCTTCAAACCACCTGTGAGGCTCGGAGTGATCGGGGATCCTGTGGCGCATTCGCGCTCGCCGGTTTTCCACAATGCCGCGCTCGAAGCCTGCGGCATTTCCGCCCAATACACGAAACTCCACATCCCGGCGGAGAGTTTCCCGGAGGCGGTGAGGGCTCTGCCGAAAGCCGGCTTTCTCGGGGCCAATGTCACCATTCCCCACAAGGCGGCGGCGTTGGCTGCGGTGGACGAGGCGGACGATTACGCGCGCGCGTCCGGCAGTGTGAATACGATTGCGGTTGTTGGCGAAAAACTTCACGGCTTCAACACCGACGGCCCCGGGCTTGTCCGCGCGATCCGCGAGGAGTTCGGTGTGGATGTGCGGGACTTGCGCGTTGTTCTTCTCGGCGCGGGCGGCGGCGCAGGGCGGGCGATTGCCGTGCAGTGCGCGAGGGAACATTGCGAGCGCCTCGTCCTGGTGAACCGCTCGCTGGAAAAAATCGAAGCGCTTAAAAAAGAACTCGCCCCGTATTTCCAATCCGAGCATTTGAGCGGCCCGGTCGAGCGGTTGGCGGCTATTCCGTTTGAGGATCAAGCCCTGCGGCGCGAACTCGAGAATGCCGACATTCTGATCAACGCGACTTCGCTTGGCATGAGCCGTCTCGATCCTCCGGTGATCTCCCCATCGCTTCTGACCCCGAACCTGCTTGTTTATGACACGGTGTATTCAGGAGGTATTTCACGATTGATCGAGGATGCAAGTGCTGCTGGCGCCCGCTGCGCGAACGGCCTTGGAATGCTGCTGCACCAAGGTGCGCTGTCCTTTGAAATTTGGTTCAACCGCGCCGCGCCGCTTGATGTCATGCGCCGCGCCCTACTTTCCACCACATGATTCTCACCATCGGACTCACACAATTTGTTTTTGTTTCGCTCGGCTTGCTCACCGTGAATGTGCTGCTGAAAGCGGGTGGGTTCGCGCAAAATGTCGAGTCAACATTTCCGGCCTTCTCGGTGTGGATGGCGCGCGATGGTGCGTGGCTCTTCATGCTTCCGATGGTGTGGGTCGCTGTGGCGCTCCTCTGCGAACAGACCATTCGTGGAACTTTGGCGGAAAAACTCGCCCGCGTGACCGGCGTGATCGTGGCGATAGCAATTTTTGCCGCCTACTTTTACGCGTCGGCGTTGCTTTTCTGAACTGCTCCGGGAGCCGTTTCTCCTACGCAAACGCCCGATTTTCCGGGGCGTCAAAATCTTTTTTGAACATTGGCATTCCTGATGCTGTCAAAAACACCAAAAGGAAAACTCCTATGAAAAACATCTACAAAAAAATCAACAAAACCAAATACAGCCTCGGTGAACTCATCTCGATCGTTGGATCCTGCGCCCGCAACAGCCGCGAACTCGTCGCCGCCATGGCCGACTTGTTCGACAGCGGCCGCGTGGTGATTCGCGGTAAGAACGGACGCGCCCGCCGCGTTCGGGTTCAACACGCGAGGTAAACCAATTCCCCCAAAACGGTGTGCCGGGTGTTCGCGTCGCATGGGTGTGGGGCGCGGCACCCGGCAGGTTTTTTAGGGCTTATTCCGCAAAAACCCCGGCCGACTTCTCCGCGCGTTTGCGGGCATTGGCGTCGAGGATTTTCTTGCGGAGGCGAAGAGATTTTGGGGTGACCTCCACATACTCGTCGGGCGCGATGTATTCGAGCGAACGCTCGAGGCTCATGACGATCGGCGGAGCGAGTGAGATACCCTTGCCGTCACCTTGGCTTCGCATGTTGGTCAATTTTTTCGCCTTGCAGGGGTTCACCGGCATGTCGTCGGGGCGGGCGTTTTCGCCGATGATCATGCCCTCGTAAATTTCCTCCTGGGGTCCAATGAAAAGGCGGCCGCGCTCTTGGATGCTGTCGAGCGCGTAGGCCATGCTCGTGCCGCCTTCCATGGAAACGAGCACGCCATTGTTGCGGCTCGGGATCTCGCCCTTGTGCGGGCCGTATTCCTTGAAGAGGTGGCTGCAAATGCCGTGGCCCTTCGTGAGGTTCACGAGATCGGTCTCGAAGCCGATGATGCCGCGCGTGGGGATGGTGGCCTGAACGAGCACGCTGTGGGGATTGTGCTCCATGTTCACGATCTCGGCCTTGCGACCGGCAAGGGTTTGGAGGATGTCGCCGAGGTTTTCCGGCGGCACATCGACATAGAGACTCTCCATCGGCTCCAGCACGGAACCGTCCTCGGCGCGTTTGAAGATCACCTCGGGGCGCGAAACGAGAAGCTCGAAGCCCTCGCGGCGCATTTGCTCGACAAGCACGGCGATCTGCATCTCGCCTCGGGCCTTCACATCGAAGTGGCCCGCGACATCGGTATCGGCGACCATGATGGAAACATTGCCGCGAGTCTCGCGAATGAGGCGGTCACGAATCTGGCGGGCGGTGAGGAGTTTTCCTTCCCGGCCGGCCAATGGCGAATCGTTCACGCAAATCTTCATGGAAATCGTCGGCGGATCGATTTCAACAAACGGCAGGGCCTCGCGCTCCTCGGTATCGACGAGCGTCTCACCGATGAAAACTTCCTCGAAGCCGCTGATGCCCACGATATCGCCGGCCGATGCCTCTTGGATTTGAACTTTCTCCAGGCCCTCGTGCGAGAAAATCGCCGTGACTTTCGCCTTTTCCTTTCGGCCATCCTTGTGGATGCAAACGATCTGCTGGCCGAGCGCCACCTTGCCGCTGATGATGCGTCCGTAGGCGATCCGGCCGAGGTAGTCGCTGTAGTCGAGGTTCGACACGAGCATGCGGAAAAAATCCACATCAGGCTTCGGTGGAGGCGGGATGTGTTTCACGACCGCCTCGTAGAGGGGCTCCATGTTGTCGCTGGAATCCGTGACTTCGTTCTTGGCGAAGCCCTGCTTGGCACTGGCGTAGATGTGAGGGAAATCCAGTTGCTCGTCGCTCGCGCCGAGTTCCATGAAAAGCTCGAACACCATGTCGAGGACCTTGTGCGGACGGGCATTCTCGCGGTCGATCTTGTTGATCACCACAATCGGCTTCAGGCCGTTCTCCATGGCCTTGCGCAGCACGAATTTTGTCTGCGCCTGGGGGCCGTCGTGCGAATCCACCACGAGGAGCACGCCATCCACCATTTTCATGATGCGTTCGACCTCTCCGCCGAAGTCGGCGTGGCCGGGGGTGTCCACGATGTTCACATGATAATCCTTCCAGCGGAAAGCGGCGTTCTTGGCGCGGATGGTGATGCCTTTTTCTTTTTCAAGGTCCATCGAGTCCATCATGCGCTCATCCGTTTTCTGGTTGGCGCGGAAGGTTCCCGCCTGCTTGAGAAGCTGATCCACGAGCGTTGTCTTGCCGTGATCGACATGGGCGATGATGGCGATGTTGCGAATATTTTCCATAAATTCAAATCCCGCCCGGTTTGAGCGGGCACGGAATATGTGTGGCAAGGTGCCGGGTGTCAATCAGCCGCCCGCGTCAGTTTCGTTACCCCGGCACTGGCTCAACCCAGCGATTCCGCTCCTTGATGAGATCGACGAGGCGATCGACGGCTTCGTCTTGGGGGATGTTGAATTTCACGGGCGTCTTGCCGACATAGAGGTTCACCTTGCCGGGCGCGCCGCCGACATAGCCGAAATCGGCGTCGGCCATTTCGCCGGGGCCGTTGACGATGCAACCCATGATGGCGATTTTCACGCCCTTGAGGTGCGAGGTGGCGGCTTTGATGCGGGCGGTGGTCTCTTGGAGATTGAAAAGCGTGCGGCCGCAACTCGGGCACGCGACATAGTCGGTCTTGAAAATGCGGACCCCGGCGGCTTGGAGGATGTTGTGGGCGAGGCGGAGCGATTGGCCGGGCGCGGTTTCGCCTTGGATCAGGACGGCGTCGCCGATGCCGTCGCACAGGAGCGAGCCGATGTTGGTTGATGCGACGAGGAGATTGCGGAGAAAATCGGACCCGCCGGGTTGGAAGGTGTCCTTGAGCAAAATCGGGTGTCGCGGATCGAGAACGGAGGCGAGTTGGCGGAAGGCGTCGATGACTCCGAGGTCGCAGGAATTGGAGACCGTGATGAGGCGCGGGGCGGGCGAGGCATTCAGGCGGGCGATGGCTTCCGAATCGCGGGGGTCGAGTTCGACGAGGCCGGATTTTTCCAAAACGATCTCAGGCTTGTAATCGCCGAGGGCGTCGAGTTTGTGCGCGAGCTTGTCCCAAGTGGATTGCGCGGCGACGACGCGAACGAGTTCGGAGGCGCCGAGAGGAACGCCTTGGATTTCCATTCGCTGGCTGGCGCGGCGCGAATAAGAGAAGGGATCGAAGGGCCAATTGGAAAAAACGAGCGCGGTTTTTTCGAGCGAGTCCACCAGCGCTTTCGCGACAGGAATTTCGTGCTCGGAATCCTCGGTGAGAGAGACGCGGATCGTGTCGCCGATGCCGTCAGCGAGCAGGCTGCCTATGCCGATGGCGCTTTTGATGCGACCGTCCTCTCCGTCGCCGGCTTCGGTGACTCCGAGATGGATCGGGTAGTTCCAACCGGGCTCGATGCGGTCGAGCTCGTCGAGGCGAGCGGTGAGGAGGCGATAGGCCTGGATCATCACCTTCGGATTCGACGCCTTCATCGAAAAAACAATGTCGTGGTAATCGAGCTCTCGGGCGATGCGGGCGAATTCCAGCGCGCTCTCGACCATGCCGAGCGGCGTATCGCCGAAACGGTTCATGATGCGGTCGCTCAGGCTGCCATGGTTCGTGCCGATGCGCATCGAAATGCCGCGCTCTTTGCAGAGTTCGACCAACGGCTTGAACTTTTCGCGGATGCGCTCGAT
>CAYOGR010000061.1:0-13371 GCA_964403605.1 uncultured Chthoniobacter sp. | reverse complement strand
ACCATGGCAATCGCACCCGGCACCAAAGCACCCGAATTCACCCTCAAGACCATCACCTCCAGCGGCCCCGCCGACTACTCGCTCTCCGCGAACCTCGGCAAAAAAAATACCGTGATCCTGTTTTTCCCGCTCGCCTTCACCGGCGTCTGCACCCAGGAACTCTGCGATGTGACCGCCGGCCTCTCGCAATACGAATCCCTCAATGCCGAAGTCGTCGGCATCAGCGTGGACAGCCCGTTCGCGCAGGACGCCTGGGCCAAAAAAGAGAACATCAAAATCCCCCTCCTCAGCGACCTGAACAAAGATACCGCGAAGGCTTACGGCGTTCTCCTCCCCGATCTCCTTGGCTTCGGTTCCACCTCCGCCCGCGCCGCGTTTGTGATCGACAAGGACGGCGTCGTTCGCCACAGCGAACAGACCCCCACTCCGAAAGATCTTCCCGACTTCAACAAAATCACCGAAGTCCTCGGCTCGCTCAAATAATCCCAAAAACTCCTTGTCAAAACGGGCGCGGGCGTGATTCCCTGTGCCCCTTTTCCGCAAAAACCGCGGATCATTTTTAATATGGCTAAAGAAATCGTAGGACAGATCAAATTGCAGATTCCCGCCGGCGCCGCAAACCCGGCACCGCCCGTTGGCCCCGCCCTCGGTCAGCAGGGCGTGAACATCATGGCTTTCTGCAAGGAATTCAACGCGGCGACCCAGAAGCAATCCGGGGATATCCTCCCCGTCGTCATCACGGTCTACAAAGACAAAAGCTTCACTTTCATTACCAAGGCCCCTCCTGCCGCGATTCTTCTCAAGAAAGCCGCCGGTCTCGCCTCGGGCTCGAAGGAGCCGAACAAGACCAAGGTCGGAAAAATCACCAAAAAGCAGGTCATGGACATCGTCAAAATCAAGATGAAGGACATGAACGCCCGCACCGAAGAGGCAGCCTTCCGCACCCTCTGCGGCACTGCCCGCCAGATGGGACTCGAGATCGCCGAATAATTAATCCAGAAAGATCCAACGAAACGCGGCATGAAAATGCCGCGTTTTTTTTGCGCCCTACTTCCGCGCGAGAAGATTCACCACCACGGAGCCCCCCATGCCCTGGCCGATCAGCAAGGCGGAATCGGGACGGGGAGGATGGAAAGGGCGCGCGGAATCAAGTGCCAAGGCCGGGTCGGTATTGGTTGGCCAACAAGGAACCGCCTTTCGTCGAAAGCCCTCCAGTGCCATGACTGCTTCGACCAAACCCGAAGCTCCTAGCGCATGGCCGGTGGTTCGCTTGACCGCCGTGATCCAAGGCAAGCGCCCGCCAAAAAAACGGTGCAAACAGGCGATCTCAAGTTTATCGAAACGCGGCGTTCCCGTCGCATGAAGCAAAGCCCAAAGCTCTCTGGCCTGTAGGGCAGGCGTCCCGCCTGCCAGTGAAAAACTAAAACTCCCAGCCGAAACGCCCGCGCCACGGCCGAGGATTTGGGCGAGAAGTTCACCCAAGACCTCCCCCTCCGGATCGGGCGCGAGAAAATGCCTCGCCTCATTGCCCGCCGCTCCGCCCAACCACTTGCCAATCGGTTTGACTCCCCGGGCGCGGGCATGGGCTTCGGATTCCAAAATCAGGCAGGCCGCGCCCTCGCAGGGTTTCATCCCCTTGCGCAAAACCCCAAGCGGCCGCGCCTCGGGGGAATGGGAAACACTGCGATTCGAGTTCATGGCCTCCAGCACGCCTGGCGTGGGAGCCTCATCGGCCGCCACAGCGACCACGGCGTCGAGCACACCCGAGCGCACCAGCATTGCGGCCAGATAGAGCGTTTGCGCGCCGGTGGCCGAAGCAGCGTTTGTTGAAAAATCGGCCCCGCCACATCCAAATCGAAGAGCCACCGCCGCCGCCAAGGAATTGCCCCGCCAGCGGCTCAAAGCATATGGCGAAGGCTCACCGCCGGCCGCAAGATCATGATCCATCGCGCAAAGGCCACCGAGGGAACTTCCGGCAACCACACCGATGCGAGCGTGACGAAATTTCCTCCCCTCCCCACGCATCTTATTGCGTGGATGGGGCAACTCCGCCGCTCTCCAAGCCCGTTCAGCCACGGAAAGCGCGAGGAGTTGGGTTCTCGAAACAATCCTCGCATCTCCCGAATCCAAACCCGCCTCCGCCGCCAACCCAGCCAGACTCGGCGCCGCAAGCGCGAGGACCTCGTCATTCGCCAAAGCCTCCCAAACCCTCCCGATCTCCGGGGATCCGCCGGCCAACACCGATGAGCCCGTAATCCAAACGCGGTTTGCCTCCTTCGGGGCGGTGTTCGTAGAATCAATGTCCGGCATCCGATGGAGGATGGCCAAGGAGCCAGGGGTCGGGCAATCTCGTTCCCACAAAATGGACGCCTCACCTCCAAGCCGAACCCTGGCACCGCGCAAACCCTCGCGTGGAATCTTGATTTTCGTTGTCGCGGCGCTGCTGCTCGCCGCTTGGGGTGTTTACTGGTTTTTGCCGCGCCAGATTTCCACTGCGGGCGGCTTGTATTTTCCCGGCCGCGTGTTGATCGACGGACCGCACTACCTCCAAGGCGATCCGCGCTGGGCCGGGGATTTGCTAGGTTCCACGCCCGACTCGCTGCGGGATGTCGGCTGCGCGGTCGCCTCGGCGGCGATGGCACTGGGCAGCCTGGGTGTTTCGACCGATCCGGGATCCCTGAACGCCTTTCTGCAAAAAACCGAAGGCGGCTACACCCCGGAGGGTTGGATTTATTGGGAGAAAGCGGCCGAGGTGGATCCCATGCGAACCGCAGAACTCCTCCCGCACTACGAGGATTTGCCGTCGTTTTTTCTGATGGATTGGAACCTCGCCCGAGGCAATCCCGTGATCGCCCGGGTGCGCTATCCCAGCGGGATCACGCATTTCGTCCTCGTCTGCGGCAAGGAGGGCTTCGACTACCTCGTCCGCGATCCCGGCGAAGGCGGGGCTGAGGGAATCACGCGACTTGCGGAATTTCCCGGCCCGGTCGAAGCGCTTCGATTTTACCGAAAACCCGGAGCCTCGCTTGAAGGCGGCTCGGGAGGTGGCTAGTCTGCGTCCATGTCGATCCCGCGAGCTTTGTTTTTTTTCCTTCTGGCCAGCGCGGTGATGGCCTCGGCCGAATGGCGCGTGTCCCTGCCGGGCTGGCGCTACCAATTCCCCGCAGATCACGGGGCGCATCCCGACTTCAAGACCGAGTGGTGGTATTTCACTGGAAATCTCGAGGACGGGAACGGGCGCGATTTCGGCTACCAGTTGACTTTTTTTCGTCAGGGGGTGATCGAGCCGGGACGAGAGATTCCCGCCTCGAGCTTCCTCCAGCGCGATGTCAAATTCGCCCACTTCGCCGTTTCCGACATCGACAAAAAAAAATTCCACCATTTCCAAAAACTCTCCCGTGGCGCTTTTGGAGAGGCGGGTTTCGAGGCGGGTGAGCGTCTCGCCTGGATCGACAACTGGTCTTGCGAGCGCACCGGGCCTCACGATTTCCGTCTCCGCGCGGAGGACGGCGAGGTTTCGATCGACCTGGAGCTTCGCTCCAAACGCGAGCCGGTGGTTCATGGACGGGACGGGGTGAGCCAAAAATCCGAGGGGGTCGGGCGCGCCTCCCACTACTATTCCCTCACACGCCTTGAATCGGCCGGCACCGTGCGGATCGGAAAAGAAACGCACAAAGTCTCGGGACTGACCTGGTTCGACCACGAATGGGCCACGAACCAACTCGCCGCGCACCAGAGCGGCTGGGATTGGTTCAGCCTGCAATTCGAACATGGCGCGGAGCTCATGATTTTCCAGATTCGCACCAAGGATGGCGGCCGCGACCCGTATTCCTCGGGAACATGGATCTCCGCGGAGGGATCGAGCCGGAAAGTCGAATTTGCCGACTTCGAGCTGGAACCGGTGGAGTGGTGGGACAGCCCCAAAACCAAAGCCCGCTACCCGGTTGCCTGGAAAATTTCAATCCCCTCCATGGATCTCACCCTGGCCGTTCGCGCGAGGTTCCCCGAGCAGGAACTTGCGGCGGAACCCTTCTCCTACTGGGAGGGAGCCGTTGCCGCCGAGGGCAAGCAGGGAGCGACCCCCATCCAAGGCAAAGGATACCTGGAAATGACCGGCTACGCGGGCGGCATCGTCGGGATGCAGGAAAAGTAACGCCTCAGCGGAAGGTGATTTTCACCCCGCCTTTCGGCTGGAGGCTGTCGGCGAGGGTGGGCGCGGAGGCGCCCGGAGCAGGAGCGGCTTCGCCGGTGAGGGCGTTTTTGAGCGCGCCTTCGACGAGCTGGGCGCAGTGGATTTTCATCGGTGGGAGCGGCCCGAGCGGTGCGGAAAGCTCGTCGCCGGACATCGAAAGCGCCTCTTGCGGAGTTTTCCCCTTGATCATCTCGGTGGCCATGCTGGCCACAGCGATGGCTGTCTGGCAGCCGAAGGACTGGAAGCTCGCCTTGTCGATGACACGGCGGCCTTTTTCATCCTCGCGGAACTTGATCCACATCCGGAGCATGTCGCCGCAATCCCCGCTCCCGGCCGTGCCCACCGCATCAGCCCCGGTCATTTCCCCGAGGTTTTGGGGATTGCGGATCGCCTCGTCGATTTTTTCGTCGGTCGTCATTCGGTCGTGTAGCGTGGCAAAGAGGGATCGACCTCGCAACTCCAGGCGTCGATTCCTCCACGCAAGGCGCGGGCGTTGCCGAACCCATGTCCTGAGAAATACGCAGCGGCGTCCAAGCTCCGCGAGCCGGTGTGGTCCACGATCACGATCATCGTGTCCTTCGGCCAGCGGCCCATGACCTCTTGTAAAAAATCCTGCCCCATGAGCTGTGAACCGGGAATGTGGACGGCATCGAATTCCTCCCGCGTGCGGATATCGAGAAAACGGGCACCCGATTTTTCCGCCGTGGCGGCCTCGGCGGGGGAGATGAAAACCTTCTCGTCTTGCGCGTGGGCGTCGAGAATCCGGGCAATGACCTCGTCAGGATCGAGGTTTTCGTTGCGGGCGCAAACTTCCGCGATCGTCTCCCCGGGCTGGAATCCGCAACTCGCACAGCCGCCGATGTGGTAGTGGCGGAAAAGCGCGCGCTGCGCGCCGGGGCATAACTCCAGCAACTCGCGCATCGGCGTCTTCGGTGAAATCTCCATAACCTGAAAGCTAGCTTTTTTGCGCCGGGCCGCGAAAGGTTTTCCTGCTCGAAATTCCTCCCGGGGCCCGTTTCCATGCCCGGATGAAATTGATTTCCTGGAATGTGAATGGCATCCGCTCGATCCTCGGCAAGGGTCTCATGGATTACCTCGATCGCGAGCAACCCGATGTCCTCTGCCTTCAGGAGACCAAGGCCCGCCCCGAGCAAGTGCCACAGCGGTTCGAGGGCTACGAGGTTTATTGGAACTCCGCCATTCGCCCGGGATATTCCGGCACGGCGATCCTCACCCGCAAAACTCCGCGCGAAGTCACCAACGGAATCGGCCAAGCCGAGCACGACCAGGAGGGACGCGTGATCACTGCGGACTTCGGGGATTTTTATTTGGTCAATGTTTACACGCCGAACTCGCAGCGCGAACTCACCCGGCTCGACTACCGCACACGCGAGTGGACACCCGCCTTCATCGGGCACTTGCGCGCTCTTCAGAGGAAAAAACCGGTCGTCTTTTGCGGCGACATGAATGTGGCGCACAAGGAAATCGACCTCGCCCGACCGCGCGAAAACACCCGCAACGCCGGCTTCACCCTCGAAGAGCGGACGGCCTTCGACCAAATCCTCGCCGAAGGATTCCTCGACACCTTCCGCCACTTGGAGCCCTCCGGCGGGAACTACACCTGGTGGAGCTACCAAAACGGCGCAAGGGAACGGAACATCGGGTGGCGTATCGACTATTTCTGCGCCTCCGGGAAACTTTCTGATAATATTCAATCCGCTTTTATCCAGATGGATGTGAAAGGAAGCGACCACTGTCCGGTCGGTCTCGTGCTCGATACCTGAAATTTTTTTGGACTTTTTTTGAACGCCCCGGGCAGGAAGCCGTCTAACCTATCAGTTGAGACAACAACTCAGGTCACCGCGGTTCAGTTTTCTTGTTTTTTCTGAACCACCAAGCGGTGACCTGATTGTTTTGTAACATTCCGGTTCTTGTCCTCGCAGGAACGCTTGGCTAATGAGCGCGTCAATGGAAGACACCGTATTACTGGTCGAGGACGAGTCGGATGTGGTGGATTTGCTGCGCTACCACCTGCGCAAGGCGGGTTTCAAAGTTCTCGTGGAAAACACCGGATCCGCCGGCTTGGAGTCCGTTCGGAAAAACATGCCCGACGCTGTGGTTCTCGACATCATGCTCCCCGGGATGACGGGGCTTGAAGTCTGCCGGACGATTAAAGCCGATCCTGCCCTGGCCGGGGTGCCCGTCTTGATGCTCACCGCCAAAAGCGATGTGAAAGATCGCGTGAAGGGCCTGGAGATCGGAGCGGAAGACTATGTTTCAAAGCCCTTCAGTCCCAAGGAGGTCGTTCTGCGCATTCAGGCGCTGCTCAAGAGGCTGCGCAGCGGAACGGTTCAAACCTCCACGCTGGAATCCGGAGGCATCCTGATCGACAAAGTCAATCTATCGGCCAAACTGGACGAGAATCGTCTGGATCTCACAACCACGGAATTTCGATTGCTCACCGCCTTTCTCAACAATCCCGCCCGAACCCTCAGCCGCGAACTCCTCTTGAAGGATGTCTGGGGCTATGCCTCCGGGGCAGACACCCGGACCGTGGACACCCACATCCGTCGTCTCCGGGAAAAACTCGGCGACCACGCCGACCGGCTCGAAACCGTCCGCGGCGAGGGATACCGCCTCAACCCTCCCACTCCGCATTGAGTCCAGCCGAGTGGCTTTTACCGCTGGCGGCGCTGGCGTTGCTCGGCGCTTTTTTCTACCGGCGCTTCCTCAAACCCTGGCGTGCCGTGCGGGACGACTTGAAAAGGGTGGCGGACGGCGACTACCACCTCCCGCCACTCGGCCCCGACTACGCGCCGTATCTCAAGTCCGCCACGCATATCCGCAAAATCTCGCGTCAACTCGATCAACTCGACCGCCACATCACCAACGAGGGCCTGAGCCTTCGCGGGATTCTTTCCGGAATGCGCGAGGGAATCCTCGTGGCGAACCGCGCCCAGCGGGTGACGCTTTGCAACAAGGCTCTTTTCGAATTTTTCCCGGACATCAAGAATCCCGTGAACCGCACCGTGTTGGAGGTCTTCCGCCGCCATGAGATCCAGCAGGCCGTGGAATCCACAATGTCCACCGGCCAGGAGCGCGAACTCGAGTTGTCATTCGACGCGAGATCCTTCGTCCTTCATTTCGCCCCGCTGGCGGCGGAGAATGAAACCAAGCCCCGCGCGGCGCTGATCGTGTTTCAGGACATCACCGCCATTCGCTCCCTGGAGGCCGTCCGGCGCGAATTCGTCGCCAATGTCTCCCATGAATTCCGCACCCCGTTGACGATTATCAATGGGTATGTGGAAACCCTGCAGGACGGCGCGATCGAGGATCCGGGGATGGCGGAGAAATCCCTGGAGGCGATCCATCGCAATGTCCAACGCCTGGCCTTGCTGCTTGAGGACCTGCTGACGATTTCCAGCATGGAAAACCGGTCTCGCCTTTTGAATTTCTCCGAAACCGATGTTCGTTCGCTCGTCCAGCGGATCACCGAAAATCTCGGCCCGAAGATCGAGGAGAAAAAAGCGGAAGTCGCCATGACCTGGGAGGAGGACGCACGGTTTGCGGAGATCGACCCCAGCCGGATCGAACAGGTTTGCACCAATCTCCTGCTCAACGCGCTCCAGCACGGGGATGTTCCAACCCCGAAAATCCAAATTGCGGCCATGCGGGTCGGCGAGAATCTCCGGCTTACATTTTCAGACAACGGCCCGGGCATTCCGCTTGAGGACCAGGCCCATATTTTCGAGAGGTTCTACCGCGTCCACAAACACCGCGCCCGCGAAGCGGGAGGAACCGGACTCGGACTCTCAATCGTTAAAAACATCGTCCTGGCCCACGGGGGAACCGTCTCGCTCGAAAGCATGCCCGGCGAGGGGGCGGCATTTCATGTGACCGTGCCTCTCAAACAGACGGCCGCAGCGCGCTGAAACCGCCGTTTATTTCCCCCAAGGCTTTTCGGCCTGTGGCTGCGCGGGAGCATCGACCGGCTGGGCCGCGCGGGGCCACGGCCAGGGTTTGGTCGCCAGCATCCGGGTGTAGGGCCCTTCGACCTTTTGAGGTTCCCAGAGATACCGGCGGTTTTGGAGGGTGGTGCAGGAAGTCGTCAGGAGGGCAACGGCAATCGCCAGAATCGGGAAGGGTTTCACGCCGCGTATCTAGCAACGGCACCGCCAAGGGTGTCAAGGCCGCGGGTTTTGCGTTTCCATGGCGGCACCAAAGCCGCTAACACCCCCGCTTTGCTTGCGATGGAACTCACCGAAAAACTCCTCGTCTCCCTCGGCGGATGGGATGTCATGAAGCGCGCCCGCGCCATCAAGGCCGCCGGTGCCGTGCGCGGGGCCAGCTACGAGCCCCCGGTTTTGAAGGGGCGAATCGTCGAGGGCGGACGCGAATTTCTAGCGGGGCTGCGGCTCCGCAATCCGGTGGATATCGAAAACCTTTGCCCCTGCGCGGACTCCCGCCGCCGGGGAATCATCTGCGCGCACTCGGTGGCAATCGGCTTGGAAATTCTTTCGCCAACCCAAACCGCCGCCGTTCAAACTCCGCAGGCTCCGGTGGCTGGAAGGACCACCGGGGAAATTCCCCGTGTCTCCCTCTCGATCGAAGGCTCCCTCCGCCATCTCGAATGCTCTGTGGATTTCACATACTCCGCTTCCGGCGTCGCCAATCCAGCCGCCGAAGCCGAGGCGTTGGCGGAACTCGTGCGGATCGGTTTCGAGAACGACAAAGGCCAAGCCGTCCTGCGCGGCGAGGATGCCGTGGTCGGCTTTTTCGCCAACGATCTCCCCCGGCTGAAGCAAAAGTGGACCGTCCATGAGGGCGAGCGTTTCCAGCATGTGACACGGGACATCGTGCGCCTTGAGCCGCAATTCGCGCTTCGCGAGCGGGGCGATGGTTGGTTGGATTTCCATGTCCACTTCAGCGCCGGCAAGGAGGCGGTTCTGAGCGACCAGGATGTGCGGCGGCTTTTGCAAAGCGGCACACCGCGCCTTCGCCTCGGAAACGGCCGCATCGCGGTTCCCGACGCCGCGCTGGCGGCGGAACTCGAGGAGGTTTTGCGGGATTGCAATCCCTCTCAGGAACGCGGCGGCTATCGAATTCCTCCAGCCCAGCGCGGATATCTCGAAGCCAGCATCGCCGAGTGGAGCCAAAGCCAACCCGCCACCACCAAACCCTCCACGCATAAACTCGGCCCGCTCGAATCCCGCCTCCGCCCATATCAAATCGAGGGTGCCTCCTGGCTTCTCGATCGCGGCGCCGGCCTCCTTGCCGACGACATGGGTCTCGGCAAAACCGTGCAGGCCCTCGCCTATTTTGAAGCCGCCCCGGGGCCGCATCTTGTGGTTTGCCCCTCCTCGCTCGTTTGGAACTGGAGCCGCGAGGCGGCACGCTTCGTTCCCGGCCTCCGAGTCCTTTCGCTCAGCGGCTCCGATCGGGAAAAACATTTCGCTGAAATTTCCGGGTATGACCTCATCGTCACCAGCTACGCACTGCTCCGTCGCGACAGCGCGCACTATCGAAACCTTGCCTTCACCTCGGTCGTCCTCGACGAGGCACAGCACATCAAGAATCCCGAAAGCCAAAACGCCAAAGCCGCCTTCGCGCTGAAGTCCAGCGCGCGCTTCATCCTCACCGGCACCCCGCTCGAAAATTCGGTTCGCGATCTCTGGTCCCTCTTCGAATTCCTGCTGCCGGGCTATCTCGGCACACGCGGGGATTTCCAGGATCGCTACGAAAAACCCATCCTCGCCGGCGAGGCCGCCGGAGCCTGGCCGCGCCTCGTCCGCCGAGTGAAGCCCTGGATGCTCCGTCGCACAAAATCCCAAATCCTCCCCGAGCTTCCCGCCAAGATCGAACAGGTCGTCGAGGTCGAACTCACGCCCGACCAAAAGGCCGCCTACACGCAACTCCAGATCGCCGCCCGAGCGCAAGTCGATGTCCTCCGCGAATCCGGCGGAGCCGCGCGCATGAAAGTCCTCGCCGCCCTGCTGCGCCTCCGCCAGGCGAGTTGCGACCTGCGCCTTCTCGGCAAGGACTCCCCTGCCCCGTCGGGAAAACTCGAGGCGCTTCTGGAGTTGTTGCGCGAAGCCGTGGACGGAGGGCACCGCACACTCGTCTTCAGCCAATTCACCTCGATGCTCGACCTCATCGCCCCCGCGCTGGACGAAGCGGGGATTTCCTGGTGCCGGTTGGATGGAACCACGAAAGACCGCGGAGCCGTGGTCGAAAGATTCCAGAATGACGCTTCGGTTTCGGTGTTTCTCATCAGCCTCAAAGCCGGCGGCACCGGCCTCAATCTCACCGCCGCCGATACCGTCATCCACTTCGACCCCTGGTGGAATCCCGCCGTCGAAGCCCAAGCCACCGACCGCGCGCACCGCATCGGCCAGCAAAATGTCGTCACCTCGATCAAGCTTGTGGCCCGCGACACGGTGGAGCAACGCGTCCTCGACATGCAGGAGAAAAAACGCGCCCTCCTCACCGAACTCCTCGATCCCGAAAACGCCGCCGCCCCGACGCTCGACGCCGAGGAATTATCGGGATTGATCGGGTGAACCCACGAGAGGCTTTGGCTGCGGGAAAAGGGCGGGAAATTGCCGAAAGAGTTGGACTTGATTTCCAAAGGGAGAGAGCCAAAGTCGCCATATGATCAGACTACTTGCCATGGCAGCCGCCGCCGCCTGCCTCACGAACCAAGCCGCCTTCACCCAGGACGCACCCGTCCCATCGGCCCAAAAATTCGAGCGGGAATTCCGCTCCGGGGAGGATTTCTCCGGCCGGGATCTGAATTCCGCCTCCTTCTTCCAGGTGCGCATGAACGGATCAAATTTCCAAAATGCCAATCTCGCCGCATGCCTGTTCGAACAATGCGATCTCGCGGAGGCCGACTTCCGCGGAGCGAAATTCTCGCCCGATTCCCGCTTGTTCCGCGTCACCGCGAACGAGGGGAATTTCGAGGGCGTGGATTTCAACGGCATCGTCATCGACTCGGTGAATTTGCGCGATGCGAACCTGCGCGGGGCGAAAAATTTCGGCACTGTGAAACGCGCGAATTTCCAGAAAGCCGACCTCCGAGGCGCCGACCTCTCCGGCCTGAGGCTCCCCCTTGAAGAGGTTCGCTGGGAAGAGGCCGTCTACGACAGCGAAACGATTTTCCCCAAGGGCTTCGACCCGGCTGCCAACGGCGCGGTGAAAGCGGAATAGCAATCGCCACGGCGGCCAAGTTTTTTCCAACCCCGCGATCGCCGGTTTCGATTGTCCCGACGGTCCAACGGAGCTTTCCATTGCGGGAGTGCCTGAGAACTGGCACAAAGGGTCGATGTCATTCCAGCAACTCGGGCTCTCGGAGCCCGTTCTTCACGGCGCGCAGCGCATGGGGTATTCGGATCCCACACCCATCCAACTCCGCGCCATCCCGGTGATCCTCTCGGGCCGCGACCTCATCGCCTCCGCACAAACGGGCACCGGAAAAACCGCCGC
The DNA here is from genome assembly GCA_964403605.1 of uncultured Chthoniobacter sp. Taxonomy (GTDB): domain Bacteria; phylum Verrucomicrobiota; class Verrucomicrobiia; order Chthoniobacterales; family Terrimicrobiaceae; genus UBA967. The sequence goes on along the minus strand of CAYOGR010000061.1, from coordinate 1,694 downwards.
CTTCGCCCTTCCCGTCCTCTCGAAACTCGACCACCACGAGCCGCGCATCCGCTGTCTCGTCCTCGAGCCCACTCGCGAACTCGCCATGCAGGTCGAGACCGCCTTCCGCGACTACATGCGCTTCATGCACACGGAGGTCTCCCTGATCCACGGCGGCGTCGGCTACGGAAAGCAGCGGGACGATTTGAAACGCCAGTGCGATGTCATCGTGGCCACCCCTGGCCGCTTGCTCGACCACATGCAGCAGGGCGCGGTGGATCTCAGCGCCCTCCAATTCCTCATTCTCGATGAGGTGGATCGAATGCTCGACATGGGATTTCTGCCCGATGTCCGCCGCATCGTCGAGCAGTGCCCGAAGGAACGCCAGACGCTGCTTTTCTCGGCCACGATTCCCGAGGAAATCCAGCGCCTCTCGGCCTGGTGCCTTCGCGACCCCGAGCGCATCGAGATCGGCGCGCGCCGCTCTCCCGCCGAAACCGTGACCCACGCGCTCTACCCTGTGGCGGCCGATCAGAAGTTCGACCTGCTCCTGACCCTCCTCGAGAGAACCAACTACGACAGCGTTTTGATTTTCAGCCGCACCAAGGACGGGGCCGACCGGATTTCGCGTCAGTTGAAAAAGAACAACCACTCCGTCGCCACGCTCCACTCGAACCGCACGCAAAACGAGCGCGTGGACGCCCTGGAGGGCTTCAAAGCCGGTCGCTACGAGGTCATGGTCGCCACCGACATCGCCGCCCGCGGCATCGATATCGCCGGGGTGAGCCATGTCATCAACTACGATGTGCCCCAGCATCCCGAAGACTATGTGCACCGCATCGGCCGCACCGGACGCGCCCAAACGGTCGGCGAGGCGTTCACGATCATGACTGCCGAGGAACTCCCGCATGTGCTCGATATCGAGCGGTTCATCGGCCAGAAGGTTCCGCGCCAGAGGCTCGAGAATTTCACCTATGTTTACACCGCGCTGTTCGACGAGGATCGCGTGATGTCCTCCCTCAAGGGAGCCAAGGGTGTCCGCACCCACAAGGGCATGCGGTTCGGGGCCAAGCGCCGTCGGTAGGCTTTTTTTCAGCCCATCCGCCCCGCAACCTGCAAAAGGCGGGCGGTGTATTTTGAAAGCACATCGCACTCGAGGTTCACGCGCTCGTCGGCGTGGAGGGCGCCCAGATTCGTGGCCGAGGCGGTGTGGGGAATGATCCAGACGGTGAAAGAATCTTCGCCGACCTCCGCAACAGTCAGGCTTACGCCATTGATGGCCACCGAGCCTTTGTAGGCGATGTAGCCGGCGAACTCCGGAGGCATCTCGAAATCCAACCGCAGATCGGAACCCATTTTTTCAAAACGACGCAGCGCGATGGTGGCATCCACATGCCCTTGGACAAAATGCCCGCCCAGCCGACCATCGGCGGGCAGGGAGCGTTCGAGATTCACGCCGGAGCCGGGCTTGAGCGCGCCGAGGTTGGTTTTTTTCAAGGTCTCCTCCAGAAGATCGAAAATCAGGATTCCCTCTTGGGCGAGCGTAACCGTAAGGCAGCAACCATTCACCGCGATGCTGTCTCCGAGACGAACCCCGGTCGAAATTTCCGAGGCACGGATCGCAAGCCGGGCCTGGCCTTCGCCACGGCGCAACCATTCCAAACGCCCCAATTCCTCCACAAGTCCGGTGAACATGGCAGCGACTATCCCTCCAG
>CAYOGR010000060.1:0-13380 GCA_964403605.1 uncultured Chthoniobacter sp. | reverse complement strand
GAAGCCCGCCCGCAGGCTGGCCCGGGGGCAGCCAATGAGGCGCCCCGGGACCGGGTAGGTAAATCTCGCGGGCGGCTGTCGTCTGCATGGGATTTTTTTGCTTGGGTTCCTTGCCCCCAAAATGAGGAGGCTTTTGATAACTTGGAATTTAACTTTATGCTTGAATGACACTTAGGAGACAATCGGTAAACAGTTGGGTTGCCAATATCGAATCAATCTCCAAGTCTTTCGTTCGAATGGATTGGTGGGCTGAAACTTCAAGGATGAGAAATCCCTCGTGTTCCCGTTCGCCAGGGAAAGACCGTGCGAGATGGCCGAAGCGGCGATCAGGCTGTTTTCGAGCGGCATCGCAAGACCTCGCGAATTGAGGTTCGACAACAAACCCGCCCCAGCCGACGCCGTCTTGGCATCGAAATCAAGGCAGCTGATCGCCGGGCGGAGTTTCTCCTGCGACTTGAGCAGGGGAAATTCCGCCTGTGCGGGATGCCTCGCCCTGGATCAAGATACAGACAAGAAAAGCACTGCCCGAAAGCGGCGCGCGAAGCTTCCTTGCCAAGCTGTGCGATGTTGCTTAGCCACATGCCCATGATTCACCGCCGCACAAAGCGTGCCCTGCTTGGATTCCTTGCCCTCGGACTCGTGGTGGCCGGCGTCGTGGCGGGGATGAACCGGTATCTGGACGCGCAGCGCGAGAAGCGCCGCAGCGAGGTGGAGCGCAAGGAACTTCTTCCCCCGCCGCCGGTGCCCGTGGTGATCGAGTCGATGCCGCTCGAGCGGGTGCGGAAGTTCACGGCGGCGCTCGAGCCGTGGATGAGCGCGGGAGTGCCGGCGGAGGTCGCGGGCAGGGTGGTGGAGGTTTTTGTCGAGGCCGGCGACAGTGTGTCCACAGGCGATGTCTTGGTGAAGCTGGATGCCACCCGCGCGCAGATTCTCCTCGATACCGCCGCGCTGCGTCTTTCGGAGACAGAGCGGCTGTTGAGCGAGGCGGAGCGTCTGCGCGATGCGAGGGCCATTTCCTCGACGGCCTACGAGACCGCGTTGTCCGAGGCGAGGATCGCGCGCGCGGCGTTCGCCGAGGCCCGAGACACCGTCGAACGGCATACTGTGAAGGCCCCGTTCGACGGCACGGTCAATGCGCGTCTGGTGGATGTCGGCGATGCGGTGAATGTGAACGAGCCGGTGGTCGAGATGGTGGATTTGAAAACATTGCGCGTGGAGATTTTTGTCAGCGAGAGCGACCTGTCGGCGTTCCCCCCCGGCGCGACGTTGCCGTTGAGGCTTGTGTCCGGCAGGGCCGGACAGCTTGAGCCGGTGGTGCGCTTTGCAAGCCGCTCGGCAGATCCCGCGACGCGTTTGTTCAAGGTCGAGGCCGTGCTAGAAAACACGAAACACAATTTGCCCGGAGGCATCCAGGGACAAGTCGATGCAGTGGTGCAGGAATTTCCGCCCGGGCCGGTGGTGCCGGCGGTGGCGATGCGTTTCGCCGGCGCGGATGCCATCGTGCTCAAGGACACGCCCGAGGGGCCAAGGCCTGTGAAAATCAAGGTGGGACCCGAGATCGACGGCAAGTTTCCGGTGCTCGAGGGTCTTCAACCTGGAGACAAGGTTTACATCCAGTGAAACTGTCCGAGTGGAGCGTCAACAATCGCGTGGCGGTGAATCTGCTGTGCGTGTTCGTGCTCGTGGCGGGCTGGATGACCGCGACCACGCGGCTGAAGCTCGATCTGTTCCCCGATGTGTCGACGAATTTCATCCAGGTCACCACGCTGGATCCCGCGACGAGTTCGGCCGAGGAGATCGAGCGCACGATCACGGTGCCGATCGAGGTCGAGCTGGCGAGCGTGGAGGGAGTGAAAAAAATCCGCTCGTTCTCCGAGGACAACTTTTCGAACATTTTCATCGAGGTCGAATCCACGATCACAAACATCGACCCTGTGCTGAACGAGGTCCGCCAGGCGGTGGACAAGGCGAAGGCGAGATTGCCCGCGACGATCGAGCCGCCGGTGATCGAGGAGTTCGACATCCCCTTTCCGCTGGTCACATTCACGGTCTCCTACCCGGCGGACTTCGATCCGATGACGATCCGTCCGCAGCTCGAGCGGCTGGAGCGGAAGCTGCGCATCATTCCAGGTGTCTCGGCGGTGCTGACCGACGGACTCGACCGCCGCGAGGTGTGGGTGGAACTCGATCCCCGCAAGCTCGAGGCCGCAGGTCTTTCGATCGAGCAGGTCACCGAGGCGGTGCGGCGCAAAAACATCAATGCCGTCGGCGGACGCCTCGACGCCGCAGGCGGGCAGCGCGTTGTTCGGTTGATCGGAGAGATCGGCTCGGCGCAGGAACTCGCGGGCACGGCAATTCCTTTGGCCGGGGGCGGCATGGTGCTTTTGAGGGACCTGGCGGCCTTTCGCGACACCACGGAGGAGCCTCGCACCATGGGGCGAGCGGACATGCTGCCCGCGGTGACCTTCACAATCATCAAGAAAAAGGGGGCGGATGCGATGAAAACGGTCCAGGCGTGCCGGAAGGCGTTTGCCGAGGGCGTGCAAGACCTGCCGCCGGAGGTCGAAACCCGTGCGCTGAGTGACACGACGCGCTTCATCAAGGTCCGCATCAATACGGTCGTCCAGAACGGCGTGCAGGCGCTCCTGCTGGTGACCGTGCTGTTGTTGCTCATGTTGAACTGGCGGTTGGCGCTGCTTGTGGCGGTGGGACTGCCGATTTCCTTCGCCGGCACGATGCTCGTGCTGCAGGCCGGCGGTTACACGATCAACCTGCTTTCGCTCTTTGGCATGATCATGGCCCTTGGCATGGTGGTGGACGACGCGGTGGTGATGGCGGAAAATTCCTACCGTCACTTGCAAAACGGCATGAGTCCGCGCGAGGCCGCGATCCGGGGGTCTTCGGAGGTGTTCTGGCCGGTGCTCGGAAGCGTGGCCACGACGGTGGCGGCATTTCTGCCGTTGATCTGGGCGGACGGAATCATCGGGAAGTTTCTCATGATCGTGCCGGTCGTGGTGATTTCGGCGCTCGTCTTCTCGCTGGTGCAGGCGTTTATCGTGTTGCCGAGCCATCTGGCGGATTTTGTGAAGCGGGGGGAATCCGCCGCGGAACTTGCGGCGCTGCCACCGGCCACAGGATTCGCGCGCATTCCGAGGCTCGTGAGGACGACCTACCGAGACATGCGCGATGTGGTGGATTCGGGGTTGCGCGGGGTGATCGGGCTGTATCTGCATCTGCTGACCATCGCGCTGCGGTGGCGGTATGCGGCGGTCGGCCTGTTTTTCCTCCTGTTGGTCGGTGCTGGCGGATTGGTGGGAGCGGGGTTGGTGCCGTTCAAGTTGTTCTCCACCGATTTCGCCGACCTGATTTTCGTGAAGGCCGAGCTGCCCGCCGACTACAGCCTGAAGCAGACCTCCCAGGCGGTCGCGCGGCTCGAGCGGCGGATCGCGGAGGTTCTGCCCGCCGATGACATGCTGGCGCTCGTGACCCGCATCGGCGCGCGGTTCGATCCGACGAACGACTTTCTGGAATACGGCACGAACCTCGCGCTCGTCACAGTCGATCTGGACGAGGAGAACCCCTCGTGCCGGAAGGCCTCGGAGATCGCGCGCAGCCTGCGGGGGATCATCAAGGAGTTTCCGGAATTTGTGCAGCTCGAGGTCAAGGTCGAGGAGGGCGGACCGCCGGTGGGGCGGCCTGTGAATGTCGAGTTGAGCGGAGCGGATTTTTCCGAATTGCTGCTTGTGGCCGACAAGATCGGTGCGCGGCTTGCCGAGATTCCCGGCGTTTACAACGAGGGGAATGATTTTCCGCGCGGCAAAACCGAGTTCCGCGTGCGTGTGGACGCCGCCCGCGCGGGCGAGTTGGGGTTGGATGCGACAACTGTGGCGCGCGCGCTGCAGGGAGGGTTTTTCGGGCTCGAGGCCGATCGCATGCGTTGGGGAAACGAGGAGGTCATCCTGCGCGTGAAGCTCGCCGAGTCGGTCGCCCAGGATCCCGAGTTGCTTCACGGCTTGCGATTGATGAACAACGAGGGGCGGCCCGTCGCGATCTCGAGCGTGGCGACGATGGAGAGTGTCACGGGCGTGTCGCGGATCAAGCGCACCAACCAGGAGCGCCTGGTCACTGTCTCGGCGGATCTCGACAGCCGCCTCACGACCTCGGCCGAGGCGAACCGCATCATTTCGGAGTGGCTCCCCGGCATCCTCGCCGGCCATCCCGGCGTGCGCGCCGCGCTCACCGGCGAAAACGAGGACAGCGAGCGCAGCATCGACAGCATGAAATTCGCCGCGGTCGTCGCGATGCTGCTCATCTACGGCCTGCTGGCGGTGATCACGAATTCCTTCCTGCAGCCGGTGGTGATCATGTCGGTGATTCCCTTCGGCATCGTCGGGGTGATTCTCGGGCTGTTGCTGGTTGGAAAACCGATGGGGCTCATGTCGATCATGGGCACGGTCGCCCTCGCGGGCATCGTGGTGAACAACTCGGTGGTGTTTGTGGATTTCATCAATCAATACCGCTCGAAGACCCTGAAAGCGCATGTCGGAGTCGCCTCCTCCGGAATGCGCTGGCGTTCGATCATGCGCAGTGCCGCGCTGCGCTTCCGGCCGGTGTTTCTCACGAGCGCCACGACGGTCGCAGGGCTGATGAGCCTCGCATTCACTACTTCCGGGCAGGAGCAGTTCCTGGCTCCCATGGCGCAGGCGATTGTTTTCGGGCTGACCTTCGCCACGCTGATCACGCTGGTGCTGATCCCATGCCTTTATGCGGTGCTTGACGACTGGAACTCTCTCGTGGCGCGCCGGCCGTCCGCCGAACCGCGCTGACGCCATGCGGCAGATACTGTCCTCCCTGCCCGGCGAGCGGGGTTGTTTTTGCTTTTTCGGCTTGCCGCGGCCCTTTGATCTTTTTGAAGGAGCAAACGGTGCCTCTGTGCAAAAGCCGGTTGGCGATGAGAGGAGGGCCGGCGCTTTTAGCCTTCCATGTCTTCGAGTTCGAGGCCTTTGGTTTCGCGGGTGTATTTCAGGACAAACAAGGCGGAAACAAGCGCGAAAAAGGCATAGATGCCATAGGCGCCACCCAGGCCGATGCCGGCGAGCATGATGGGGAACAACATGGTGATGCCAAAATTCGTGACCCACTGGGAGAGGCCGCTGACGGCCAATCCCGAGCCACGGATTTGATTGGGAAACATCTCGCCGAGCATGATCCACATGACCGGGCCCCAGGAGGCATTGAAGAAAATGACATAGAGGTTGGCCGCGACCAAAGCGATTCGGCCTTCGGTGTCGCCGAGTTGGAGGGCTCCATTTTCTCCAAGCACGCCCGTGGCGAAGACCACCGCCATGATTCCCAAAGCGAGGGCCATGCCGATCGATCCGACCAGCAGGAGCGGCTTGCGGCCGACACGGTCCACCAGAAAAGTGGCCACCAGGCAGGCGGCGATACTCACGCCACCGCTCACGACATTGATGAGCAGAGCGTCCTGCTCGGTGAAACCCGCGGCCTGCCAGAGAACCGCACCGTAGTAAAAGACGACATTGATGCCGACCAGTTGCTGAAGAGCCGCCAGGCCGACGCCGACCCAGACGATCGGGCGGAGGCCTGACTTCGAATCCAAAATGTCGCGGAGGCGCGGGCGATGGTGTGATCCAGCCAGCGTGTTTTCGATTTCGGCAAGTTTGGCGGGGGCGCTTTCGCCCATCAAGCGGGTCAAAACCGAAAGGGCCTCGGCTTTTTTGGCGGCAGCCACGAGGAAGCGGGGGCTTTCCGGAATAAAGAAAAGCGCGAAGAGGAAGAGAAACGCGGGCGCAAGTTCGATCCAAAACATCCAGCGCCAGGCCTCAAAGCCCCATGCAAACATTTGAGTCGATCCTCCCGCGATTGCGGCGAGGAGGTAATTGCTGAGGAAGGAACAGAAGAGGCCTGAAATGATAGCGATCTGCTGGATGGAGGACAGCATGCCGCGATACCTGGCTGGGGCCACTTCGCTGATGTAGGCGGGCGCGATCACGCTGGCCGCGCCGACGGCAAAGCCCCCGATCACCCGGTAGATGATGAACTCCCCGGATCCGTTGGCGATGCCGGACCCCCAGGCACTCACGATGAAAAACACCGCGGAGATCATGAGGATCGCGCGGCGTCCCATTTTATCGGCCAGTGTCCCGGCGAAAAACGCACCGACGGCACAGCCAAGAAGCATCGAGGCGACATTGAAGCCGGTGACGACCGTATCGGAGTGGAAGGCTTTCTTGAGGCCGTCAACCGTTCCATTGATGACACCGCTGTCGAAGCCGAACAAAAACCCGCCGATCGTGGCGACGAGGCTGATCAGGATCACGAATCCCGTGTTGGTGGTGTCTTTGTCATTCATAGGTTGGGGTGTGTTTTGGTGCAGGGTTGTTTGGGAGGGCAAGAGAATAACATGGGAGAGGCGGTCGATGCTCCAGGGGTTAAAGACCATCGCCCAGAAATCGTCGAACACCGCGCGCACGGAGGTGAGGTCTTCAGCCTGCACGACATACCCCTCGGGAAGCCGCGTCGCCACGCCGTCCACTTTTTTTTCCAAATGGAAGCCCGCAGGTGTCTGCATCCAGGAATTCGCGACGACGATCCAGACCGCGCTGAAATGCGCGCCGAGGCAAGCCCATACTGGTCGAGAAGAAGTGCAGGCGCGGGCCGACTTTGTTCCACCCGAAGAGAAGGATCTCCAGAAAGCCCGACTTGAGGAAAAACACAAAAATCCCCCCCGGCGGCGAGGGCGCTGCCGAAGATGTCGCCGACAAACCGTGAATCATATCGGGGGCTGCATGCTTTTGGACGGCAGTTCGATAGCCCCCGCCCTCGGGTGCCGCCGGGTGCGCCCCGCGCCCGGCTTGGAGAGCTTCAAGCGGCCTCTGGGCGGATTTTTTCGATTCGCCCCGCGAGGGCGCGTGGCGTGGCGCCCGAGGCGGGCGCGCTCCCCGGGACCTATCGAAGCGAAGTCATCCGGAAATCCAAAACCTTGGAGACTTTGGTATTACTCGCTGGGAAGCGAGCAGCTCGATTGGGGGGCAAGGGGGCGGGACGCCCACGCTCCTTGACAACAACGACAAGCTTACATCCGGTTGTAAAGATCGCCAAGAACCCAGACAGATCCACCAATCATGATGGTGAGTATGAGCCCGGTGAACAGAACCAGTTGGAGATCCTCCCTCTGCTGACCTTTGAAAGAAAGGTGCAGGAAGTAGCGGAGATGCACGATCAGTTGAAGGATCGCGCAGAGGATCAAGGCGAAAAAGGCGATCTTGCCCCCCACCGTCGCCACAAGGGTGAAGGGGATGATCGTGAGGACGATCGCCAGCACAAATCCAACGAGATAATGACGAAATTCTTGGTTTTTTTCCATCAGAGCAATCCTCCCAAAAAGACAAAGCTGAAAATGGCAATCCAAACCACATCGAGGAAGTGCCAGAACACCGCCCAGCGGAGCAGCGTCAACTTCCAGCGCATGTCGACACCGCGAACCAAAATTCCGGCGACAATTACGAGACACCAGATGAGGCCACTGGTGACATGCAGGCCATGGAGACCGACGAGGGACCACAAAGCGGAGAGATAGCCGCTGCGGGTCGGCCCTCCCCCGGCGGCGGCCATGGCGATGAAGTCGGAAATTTCACGGTAAAGGAAACCGCAACCCAGCAGGACGGTCAGCAAGAGCCAAAAGATGAGTTTTTTAGTGGAGGCGCCTCGGCCGCCATGTTCCTGCTTGAGGGTCAAGATGGCCATTCCACTGGTCAAACTCGAGGCGAGGAGGAAGGCGGTTTGCCAGGCGACGCTGCCGAGGTCGAAGAGTTCCTTCGGGCCGGGGCAACACGCGAGAGGCATTGTGGTGGCGAAAACGGCGAAAAACATCCCGAAGGTCACCAAGTCGCTCATCATGAAAACCCAGAAACCGAAGACGGATGTCTCGGCCTCGAGATGGTCGTCACCGTGGTCCTCGCCCAGATTCAGACCGGGATGGAGTGATTTTCGAATCGAGAAACTCATGGGTTGGTGATGTTATCGGGACGGGCGAGCCCGAGGTTGGCTTGGTTGCCTTCGTCGTCGCGCGTGACTCCCCTGCCCTCTCGGGCTGCCCGGCGCCAGGCTTCATCGATCTCGCGCACCTCGGCGGCGGGAATAATATTATGTTTTTGTGGCAGAAACGCGTAGACGATGGCTGTCGTAATGGCGCCGAGGAGGGAGAGGATGGCCAACCACCACATGTGCCAGACCAAGCCGAAGCCGAGCCCGGAGGCCATAATCATAATGATAAAGCCGTAATAGGTGTTTGGGGGCATCTCGATGTCGTCGTATTTCTCGATCGGTTGGTAGGCCGTGCCCTTTTCCTTGGCATCCGCAAAGGCATCCCGGCATTCGACCTTGGGCAGAACAGCAAAATTCCATTCGGGTGCGGGCGCGGGAGTCCACCACTCGAGGGTGCGTCCATCCCACGGATCCCCAAAGGGAACCATCAATTTTTTCCGGTTCAGAACGCTCACAAGAATTGTCACGAGGATGGAAAGGAAAGCGAGGCCCAGAATGAGCGAGCCGATTCCCGAGACAATCATCCAAGGGACAAGCGCGGGATCCTGGTAGGCGACGGTGCGCCGGGTCATTCCCATCAAGCCGGTTTGGTAGAGAGGCATGAAGGCCAGAATGAAGCCGATCGCCCAGAGGAATGCGGTGAGGCGGGACAAACCCTCCATGAGCCGGAACCCGTAAATTTTGGGGAACCAAATGTGAATACCGGCGAGAATTCCGAACAGAACCCCGGGAATGATCACATTGTGGAAATGGGCGACCAGAAATTGGCTGTTGTGCAGTTGGTAATCCAAGGTGGGGCTCGCCAGGATCACCCCGCTGAGGCCGCCGATGGTGAAGAGGACGAAAAACCCGCAGAGATAGATCATCGGGGCTGTGAAACGGATCCGTCCGCCCCAAAGGGTCGCCAGCCAATCGTAGATTTTCACCCCGGTCGGGATGGCAATGAGCATCGTCGCCACGCCAAAGGCGGCGTTCACCGTGGCCGACTGCCCCATGGTGAAGAAGTGGTGCAGCCAGACCGTGAACGAGAGAACCGCGATGCACATCGTGGCGGCCACAATGCTGGTGTAGCCGTAAAGCCGCTTCCCGGAATAGGTGGAGGCGATTTCCGACATGACGCCGAAAGCAGGAAGGACGAGGATGTAAACCTCGGGGTGGCCGAACATCCAGAACAGGTTGATGAAATTCATCAAATTCCCGCCCATGTCGTTCGTGAAAAAGTGGAAGCCGAGGAAGCGGTCGAGCCCGAGCATGGCACAGCAGGCGGTGAGGGGCGGCATCGCAAAAATCAGAAGGATGGAGGTGCAGAGGGCCGTCCAAGTGAACAGCGGCATCCTCATGAAACTCATCCCGGCCGTTCGCAACTTGTAAATGGTCACCGAAAAGTTGACGCCCGTGAGCGTGGAGCCAATTCCTGAAATTGCGATGGCGAGAATGTAATAATCGGGGCCGACTCCGGGATTGACCAAGCGGCCGGTGAACGAGGGATACCCGGTCCACCCACCTGTCGAAAACTCCCCGACCATCAGCGAGATCATGAAGAGAAATCCGCCGGCCGCCGTGAGACCCAGACTGATTTGATTGAGCCTCGGAAAAGCCACATCCCGGGCACCGATCTGCAAGGGAACGACGATATTGATGAGGCCGAACAGGAAAGGCATCGCCACGAAAAAGATCATGTTCGTGCCGTGGGTCGTGAAAAGCTGGTTGAAGTGATCCGAGGAGAGAAACCCGCCATTGAGGCCGACCGCCTGGTTCGCCCGCATCAACATTCCCTCGACCACTCCACGGAACAACATAATGACCGCGAAGATGATATACATCGTGCCGATTTTTTTGTGATCGACACTCGTTAGCCATTCGAAGAGGGGCTTCCACCACTTCATCCAGGTGAGAAGAGCGACAATCATCACTCCCCCGACCGGCATCATGGCCGCCGCGCTGGCGGTGATGATGGTGTTGATATTGGGATCCTCGACCGCCTGAACGAGGATGATCGAGTCCCAGGTTAATCTGCCAAAAATTGCGTCGAGCATTTTACATTTCCATTCCCATCATGGGTTTATCTGATGCCGGCGGGAGGGGGGACTTCTTGGGGTCGTAAGAGGGACTGCCCGGTTGGCTTTCCGGAGTCATCTCATCGACCATGTAACGGGCCAGCACGCGTTGAAAAATTTTTGGATCGCCGAGAACCATTTCAATCGGGCCTGGTCGATTCTCGATGGCGAGGGGTTTTTTTGCCTCTTCGGAAGTCCCCTGCATGGCCAGAATGGCATAGGTGTCGGCGGTGAGCGAGAGGTCGCTCGATTGCGCCTTCTTCATGCGGGCCGCGTAGTCCTCCTTGGAAACCGAATAAACCTGGAACTTCTGCTTCCAGAATCCGTTTCCGGTAAATTGGGAATTCATCCCCTCGGCGACGCCCTGTTTGGCGGCAAGGAAGTTCAACTTCGTGGTCATCGCCGGCATGGCGTAAATCTGACCCACGATCGCCGAGATTTGCAGGCTCTGCATCACGGTATCGGTCGTCAATGTCAACTCGACCGCGCGCCCCTCGGGCACGACCAACTCGTCCACCAGAGCGACCCCTTCGTCCGGGTAGATGAAAATCCATTTCCAATCGAGACCGATCACCTGAACTTGCAGCGGGTCTTTGCCCAGTTCCTTGTAGGGATCGAGACGGAAAGTCATAATCGTCAGGCTCACCCCGATCAGAGCGACGACGACAATCGGCACGCCCCACATCAAGCATTCCAGAGCCAAATTCGACTCCCAGTTCGGGCGATATTCGCCCTTCGGCTTGCTGCGACGGTAGCGCCACAGAATCCATGGCGTGGCCACCATGACGGGAACCACGGCGATCAATGTCAGGAGGGTGACGATTTTAAGATGTCTCAACTGATCCGCAGCCACAGGCCCCATCGGCTGCAGGAAAGACTCCGCAATGGCTAAGTTGGTGGTTGGATCGATCATCTACAAAAAAACTCTGTGGCCTCTCATAGTAGCTTTGTCCGGACCCTGCCAGAGAAAATTGGATACAATTTGAATGGCATACAACCACGAGGAAAAAACCTTTCCGGGAACCGATTTTTTCTGGTGGAAATTTGCATGGCGGTTCTTATCGCGCGAGACAGAGGGCGCAGCTGCGGGCGATCAGCGGGAGGCGGTTGGGTGTTTCCAGAAGCGGTGCCGTTGCGGGGTCGTGGAAATCGTGCGGGGATTCGCGGCCGGTGTCGGCGAGGAGGTGCCAGGATTGCCCGGCGGGCGGATTCGGCAAATGGAACTCCAGTGGATCCCAGTGCATGTTGAAGGCGGCGTAGAGGGAACGGGGCGATCCGTTTTCTTCCCAGTTCAACATGAAGGCGAGGCTGTGGCTGGAGTCCGACCAATCGGGCTGGAAGGGCTCGACGCCGTGCCAGGAGATTTCGTTGCCAAGCCAATCGCTGCGGCGCAGGGCGGGCGTGTTGCGGCGGAAGTGAACCAAGGAACGCACGAAGCGGACGAGACCGGCGTTCTCGCGGGCGAGGTCCCAATTCAGCCAGTTCCAGTCGGTGTCGTGGCAGTAGGCGTTGTTGTTGCCGAGTTGGGTGCGGCCCATTTCATCACCCATCAGAATCATGGGAACGCCTTGGCTGACGAGCAGGAGCGTGAGGGCGTTTTTCGCGCAACGGAGGCGGAGGGCGTTGATGGCGGGGTCGTCCGTGGGGCCTTCGGCGCCGCAATTCCACGACGAGTTGTCGTTGTTTCCATCGCGGTTGTTTTCGCCGTTGGAGAGGTTGTGTTTTTCGTTGTAGGCGAAAAGATCGGCAAGGGTGAAACCGTCGTGGCAGGTGAGGAAATTGACCGAGGCGGTTGGGGGGCGTCCGCTGGCGCGGTAGAGGTCGGGCGAGCCGAGGATGCGCTGCACCATGTCGCTCACACAGTGGCTGTCGCCTTTTAAAAACCGGCGCGCGGTGTCGCGGAATTTTCCGTTCCATTCCATCCAGCGGCCGTAGCTGGGGAAATGGCCAACCTGATAGAGCCCGCCCGCGTCCCACGCCTCGGCGACGAGCACGCAGTGGGACAGCACGGGGTCGCGCGCCATGGATTCGAGGAGCGGGGGATTCGGGAGCGGTTCGCCGTTGGGATCGCGGTCGAGCACGGAGGCGAGATCGAAACGGAAGCCGTCGATGTGATACTCGGCGGCCCAGTAACGGAGGCACTCGAGGATGAAATGGCGGACGACGGGGTGGTTGCAATCGAGCGTGTTTCCGCAGCCGGTGTAGTTGAGGTTCCGCCCGTCGGGCGTGAGCATGTAGTAGGTTTTGTTGTCGATCCCGCGGAAGGAAATCACGGGGCCGTCGAAGCCGCCTTCGCCCGTGTGGTTGAAGACGACATCGAGGATCACCTGGATGCCGGCGTTGTGGAGATCGCGGACGAGTTCCTTGAATTCATCGACCTGCCCGGCCTTCGCGGCACTGGCGGCGTAGGAGGCCTTGGGGGCGTGGAATCCGATGGTGCTGTAGCCCCAGTAATTGACGAGTTGCTCGCCGGTATCGGGGTTGGTGCGGGGATTTTCCATCTCCTCGAACTCGAAGACGGGCATGAGTTCCACACAGTTGAAGCCCATCTCGAGCAGGTAGGGGATTTTTTCGCGGAGTCCGTCGAAGGTGCCGGGATGGACGACGCCCGAGGAGGCGTGGCGCGTGAATCCGCGGACATGCATTTCGTAAATGACGAGGTCCTCGGGGCGGAGTTTGAGCGGGCGGTTTTGTTCCCACTCGAATCCGTTGGCGGGGATGTGGCCGCGGTGGGGGAAGATGTTTTTCGGGTCGGGCGCGGTGCCGTAGGTCTCGCGGCCAGTGACGGCGAGGGCGTGGGGATCGAGGAGGATGCGGGTCTTGTCGAACCGGTGGCCTGCCTGAGGATCGTTCGGGCCGTCCATGCGGTAGCCGTATTCGAGGTCCGCGGGGTCGAGATCGAGAACGGTCATGGCAAAGACATCGCCAAGACGGAACTCGGGCGGAAACGGGATTTCGGCGAATGGCACCGGCTCGCCACGCCGGAAGAGCACAAGCGTGCAGGCCGTGGCGTGGCAGGAGAATATGGAAAAATTCACGCCGCCCGGGACCACCCGCGCCCCGTAGGGAAGCGGGTGGCCGAAGCGCAGGCGGAAGTCGCCGTGACGATGACCGATGGTTGGTTTTTTCACGGCTTCAGAAGGGTTGACCACAGAGCAGCGCAGAGGTCACGGAGTGGATTAATACCGAAGTCCGTTTGCGTTTGGACTTTTGGAAATTGGCGCGGTAGCGCCCGGTCCCGGGGAGCGCGCCCGCC
>CAYOGR010000059.1:0-13710 GCA_964403605.1 uncultured Chthoniobacter sp. | reverse complement strand
CTCCGCGTTTTTCCCGTGATTGGATGGCGGTTCCAACATACGAGTTTACCGGCTGCCCCTTTTGAAAATATTCAATTCCTTGAGGCGCCGATGGAGGGTTCGGCGGCTGATGCCGAGTTTCTTGGCGGCCTCGCTGCGGTTTCCCCGGCAATCCTCCAGCGCCCTTAGGATCAACGCCGTCTCGGTGTCGTGCAGGTTCCATTCCCGACCTGCCGCGGGGCTCTCGAGGGTTGCCGGGATGCGCGGTGTGCGGAGGGCGGCGGGGAGGTCGCGAGGCGTGATTTTTTGGCCGGTGGCCATGACGACACCGTGCTCGATGGCGGTGCGGAGTTCGCGGACATTGCCTGGCCAGTCGTAATCGAGGATGTGCTGCATGGCCTCGGAGGAGAGTTCCCGGTGGGGTTTTCCGTTTTCGAGCGCGCAGTCCTTCAGAAACGCTTCGACCAAAAGCGGGATGTCCACTTTCCGAGAGCGCAGGGGAGGCATGGTGATGGGAACGACATGGAGGCGAAAAAACAGGTCGTCGCGGAATTTTCCCTCGGCCACGAGTTTTGAGAGATCCTTGTTGGTGGCGGCGATCAGTCGCACATCGGCGGTCAAGGTTTCGCTGCCTCCCACCCGCTCGAAAGTCCGCTCGCCAAGAACGCGTAGAATTTTCACCTGTGTGGTGGGATCGATCTCGCCGATTTCATCCAAAAAAAGCGTGCCGCCCTTGGCTTGCTCGAACCGCCCGATCCGACGCTCGAACGCTCCCGTGAAAGCCCCTTTCTCGTGGCCGAAAAGCTCGCTTGCCAGCAATTCCGGCGTGAGGGCCGCGCAATGGACGGCCAGAAATTTTCCCTTCGCGCGTGGGCTGATGTGGTGGATGGCGTGGGCGGCCAGCTCCTTGCCCGTTCCGCTCTCGCCTTGGATCAGAACGGTCGCCCGCGACGGGGCGACTTGCTTGATTGTGTCGAAAACCTCCACCATGACCGGCGAGCGGCCGATCATGCCCTCCAGCGTGTTTTGCCGTTCGACCTTGGTGCGGAGCTCCTTGTTCTCCCGGCTCGTGTTGCGTTCCCGGATGGCCCGTTTGATGAGGATCTCGAGCCGGTCGATATTCACCGGCTTCGTTACGAAATCATAAACGCCGCGCCTCATGGCCTCCACGGCGGTGTCCACCGAACCGTAGGCGGTCATCATGATGCAGATCGGGGGATTCGGGCGTCGGGTGACCTCCTCGACCAGTTCCATGCCGTCCCGCGCGCCAAGCCGGAGGTCGGTGAGAATCACATCCGCGCGGATGCTCTCGAGGGTTTTCAGCGCCCCATCGACATCGGGTGCCACATAAACCTCGAATTCCTCCTCCAGCGCGTTTCGCAACCCGTCGCGGGTGTTTTTTTCATCATCAACAATCAGCAGCGTGGGTGACATTTCGACTCTTCGGCAGTCCAGGCAACTCCGGTTGCGAGGAATAAAAAACGGTCAGTATTGGAGCACTTCGGGTTCCACGGGAATGTAGGTGCCCGGGATTTTTTCGCAAACCCGCAGTTTGTGGTTCCAGCGCCCGCCGGCCTCGACACATTTGTTGATTTCCAAAAAATCCCGGTCGAAGCCGTGGATCGCGTAAAGGCTGAAATAATAGCCCAAAACGATCGCCACGGCGGTGCCGAGAACCATCAGAACCGCCTTCGCCGGCAACAACTCCCCGAGGGCCTCAAGGACATTTGAACGCGGGAACGCGTTGTCGAATTTCCGGGGAGGTCTGTCCATGACCGAATTGCCTAGCACCTTTTTTTCACGGGATCAACGGTTTCGAAAAAGCGGATGCGAAATTTTAAAAACCATGATCGCATCATCCCGCTTGCCACAATCCGGGGTTCGCTGAAGCATTGCGCCATGAATCAGGTGAAAGACACCCTTCGCGCCACGGTGCGGATCGGTTACGATGGCCGGGTGCACAAGCAATTCCGGGGCCCCAAGGCGGAGGAGCGGTTCGCGAACGAGATAAAGGTGCTGAAGTATCTCGAAAAGCGCGACTGTCCCTTCGTTCCCCGGGTGATCGAGAGCGACCCGCCAACCCTTCGTTTGGTCACGACAAACTGCGGTCTGCGGGTGGATCATTTGGACGACGGGAGGCGCAAGGAATTGTTTGAGGAATTGGAAAAATTCGGGGTGCGCCACGACGACCCCGAGACCAGGAATGTGACCTACCGCCAATCCGACGGACGGTTTTGCCTGATCGATTTCGAGTTCGCCACCATTCTGGATCCCAAAGCCGCAAAATGAAAAAAAAGGCAAAACCACCGTTGCCGGTTTTTGCATGGAGCGGGCACACGGATTGCGGAAAGGTTCGTAAAAACAACGAGGATTCCTTTCTGGGGCTCCTGATCGAAACGACCGGCGTGCGGTATCTCGGCAAATTCGGGAAGGCGGACTCCACCTCGGCGGACTTCGTTTTCGCTGTGAGTGATGGCATGGGCGGTGCGATGGCGGGGGAATTCGCGAGCAAAATCGCGGTCGAGAAAATCACGAAAATCCTGCCGCCGTATTTTCACCGGAACTCGGAGGGGCCTTCGGAGGTTTTCGAGAATGTGCTGCGGGAGGTTTTTGCGGAGATCCATCGCGCCCTCGAATACATGGGATCCTGCTACGAGGAGTGCCGGGATATGGGTGCCACGCTTAGCCTGTGTTGGTTCACGCCGCGCTGGTTGTATTTCGCCCATGTCGGCGACAGCCGCATCTACCGGTGCCCGGAAAACGGCTCGATGATCCAGCTTACCGAGGACGACACCTATGTCGGCTGGCTATTTCGAAACGGCCAAATCAACGAGCGCGAGGCCAAGACCCATCCCCGCCGAAATGTCCTGCAGAAGTCGCTTGGGGGCGGCCATCAGTTCGCGGATCCTCAGGTCGGGGCGGTGGAAGTGGCACCCGGCGACCGGTTTTTGTTATGCTCCGATGGCGTTACGGACGGCATCTACGACGACCGGCTCGAGGAATACCTCCGGACGCCGGGTGCCGAACCCGCCAAACGCATTGTGGGGAATGCGGTCGAGGCGTCCGGCCGGGACAATGCCACCGCAGTGGTGGTCGAGGTTCTGGAGCCCGCGGAGGGGTAACCCGGCTCAGGCCTGCTTCAGAGCCTCGGTTTCGAGCACTTCGCGGCGAACGCTCTTTCCACGCATCCGCGACGCCCAGAGAACCACCGGGGCGGCGACGAAAATCGAGGAGTAGGTGCCGATCAGGATACCCATCAGGATCGCGAAGGAGAAATCCCGCAGCACCGCGCCGCCGAAGAAGTAGAGAGCGCCAACCGAGAGGAGGGTTGTGCCACCCGTGAGGATCGTGCGACTCAGTGTTTCGTTGATGCTCGTGTTCATGAGCGACTGGATGCTGCCGCGCTCGCCGTGTTTGAGCCCTTCACGGATACGGTCGAACACGACTATCGTGTCGTTGATCGAGTATCCCGCGATGGTCAGGATCGCGCCGACCATGACCAGTGAAAGCTCCCCGCCGATCAGCGAAAAAATGCCCAGTGTGATCACCACATCGTGCAAAAGGGCGACTACGGCTCCGATAGCGAAGGAGAATTCGAAGCGGATCGTCACATAAATTAGGATGCCCAGCATTCCAAGCCCGAGCGCGAGCATCGCGCTTTTGGCGAACTCCATGCCGATTTGTGGGCCGACCGCATCCTGGCCCACAACCGATATGCCCTTGTCGGGGTAGGTGGTCTGAAGCTCTTGGAGAAGGTTTGCCGAGGAGCCCTGCGGGCCGCGAAGAGTCAGGAGTTCGCGGGTTCCCTCCCGCTCGTATTGGATGACCACCCCGGTGTCCTTGATGGCGCTCCGGGCTTCGGAGATCGAGAGGGGCTGGGCGGAGTCGAGGATCAAAAGATCGCCGCCGCGGAAATCGATGCCGAAGTTTTTCTCCCCGCGCAGGGCGAAGACAGCCACCGACCCGACAATCAATAGAATCGATACGCCGGCGGCCAGATGGCGCTTGCCGAGGAAGTCGATTTTTTTGGAGGGAACCAGATTCATCATGCTGACCTTGGCGAGGCCGAATTTGTCCACCAGCCAGCGGAAGGCCGTGCGGGTGAAAAGCAGCGCCGAGAACATCGAGGCGATGATGCCGACGGTCAGGGTCACCGCGAATCCCTTCACCGAACCGGTGGCCTGCCAGAACAGGATGACGGATGTGATGAGCGTGGTGATATTCGCGTCGAAGATGGCGCTGAAGGCCTTGTCGTAGGCTCCATTGATGGCGGCCGGGAGGGATTTGCCCGCCTTGAGTTCCTCGCGGAGCCGCTCGTAGATCAGAACATTCGCATCCACCGCCATGCCGATGGTCAGAATGATGCCCGCGATGCCCGGCAGGGTGAGCGTGAAGTTGAACATCGCCATGGCTCCGAACAAAAGAACCATGTTCAGGGTGAGGCCGAGAACCGCAACGAGGCCGACAAAGCGGTAGTAAACCAGGGTGAAAAGCATCACCAGCGCAAGCCCCGAGACGCCCGCGAGGACACCGCTCTTGATCGAGTCCGCTCCCAGCGTGGGCGAAACACTGCGCGTTTCTTCGATTTGAACCGGAACCCGGAGGGGATTTTCGAGGGCGCTCGCCAGATCGCGGGCCTCCTTGTCTTCGAAATTCCCGGTGATCTGAGCGCGACCACCGAAATAGTCGCTCTGGAGAACCGGGGCGGAAATGACCTCGCCGTCCAGAATGATGGCCATTTGGCGACCCTTGTTCTGACGGGCCACCTCGTCGAAGATCCTCGCTCCCTCGGAGTCGAGTTCGAGCGAGACTCCGTAGCCCTGCTGGTCGAAGTAGGCAAAAGCACGCGTCACGGATTCGCCGGTAAGGGCGGGACGGCGCTTGACGAGAATTTCCTCGGTCACGGTTTTGTCCTCGCCGGTTGGCATCGGCTTGAGAACCAATGAGGGATCCATGACCTCCTCGCCCGCCTTGATGCGTTCCACACGCGCGGATCCCCCGTCATCCACGATGGCGAACTCGAGTTTCGCCACGCGTTGGAGCTGGGCCTTGGCCTCCTCCATCTGCTTGCTGTCGAGTCCGGCGATCTGAACAAGAATCCGGTCGCGGCCCTGCGGGGTGATGACGGGCTCGCTTACGCCGTATTGATCCACGCGCTTGCGGATGACTTCCACCGCTTGCTCGAGAAGGTCGGGAGTGATGCCGTTTTCCGTTTGCGGAACAAGCCGGATAAGAAACGATGTGCCACCCTGCAGATCCAATCCAAGGCGGATTTTCTTCTCCGGGGGAACGATCTGTTCGATGCAGAATGCGGCGAGTAGGATCGTCAGGACAAGGCCCAGCCAGCGTTTGCGAGCGGACAAGTCGCTTGTGAAATACCAGCCGAAAAGGACAAGCAGCAACAGGCCGAAGGCAAAAGTCAGCTCGGGAGACATGGCTCGAAAGGGTTGGGTTTAAACAAATCCGCCTGGAATCAGGCGGCGCTGTCGCCGGTCGCGGCGGCCTGCACGGTGACGATGGCCGCACGGTCGAACTCGACCTTCACATTGTCCGCGATTTTTACGATCACGGTCTTTTCCTTCACATTCGAAATGACTCCGTGAATGCCGGCATTGGTCACAACGGCATCGCCGGTTTTGAGCGAAGAGACGAGCTTGGCGTGTTCCTTGGCTTTCTTCTGTTGCGGGCGGATGAGCAGGAAGTAGAAGATGACGAAGATGAATATCAACGGCATCATCGACATGAAGATATTCGGTTGCTGGGGCGTTCCGGCGGGTGCGGCGGCTTGGGCGAAAAGAAGGAGATCGGCTGTGTTCATAAATGAGGCGAGGAGACTATCGGCACGCGGTGGCTTTGCAAGACCGATCCGACGCTTTCGGCTTGCCCTCGGGCGAGGTGTGGCGATTCATGGCCTGCATGAAACTGTGGATGGTTGTGGTTTTTCTGATGGCGGCCCCGCTTGTGCGGGCTGAATTGGAGCGGGAATACATTTTGCTCAGCGGCGGGCCTTCGCTGGAGGAATGGGAAAAATACAAAGAGGATCCGCATGATCGCTGGTGGGGGAATTTCATCCGTTCCGCCCGGGTAAGGATCCAGGAAATCCAAAAGCATAATCCCGGCGCCCGCATCACCTGGCTCGTGCACCGGCCCAGCTATATTCGACGGGCTGCGAGGCAGGACAAGGCGGACCTCCTCGGGAACATCGTGTCGGTGCGCGACAAATATGCGGTGGATTTGATTTGGTTCGAGGACGGGCAGGAGGTCATCGACTACCTCAACCGGGGAAAACCGCGCGATCGCGTGAAGATTGCCAATTTTGAATTCTACGGCCACTCAAACCGGGCGTGCTTCATGTTCGATTACAGCAACGAGATCGACAGCGGCTCGAAAAGCTGGCTTCACGAGAGCGAACTCCATCGCATCCATCGCGGGATTTTCACGCGCGATGCCTTCATCAAAAGCTGGGGCTGCCACACCGGCGAGAGCATGAGCAAAAAATGGCGCCGCGCCACCGGCAAGAGGATGATCGGCGCGATCGGAAAGACGGATTATGCGAACGGCCATCTGCGGAACTGGGTGCCCACCCTTTCGAAGGGCGCGCGTTGGGGCGGATAGGCTACCGGGGAACGACCTCCAGGAAATTCCGCACGCGTTTGATTTCCGGTAGAGAAATGGTGTCGCGTGCCCAGAGAGCGCTGGACGAGCCGCCGTCCATGTTCAGGGCCGCCGTGGGCGACCAGCCACCGAGGACTTTCGGGATCGTAAGGATCTCGGCGGCATCGGCGAGGGTGACGGAGGTGATGTAAATCAGGCCGCACCGCTGGCCCGGCCCTGTGGCTGCCACCGTTCGGCGGGCGATTTTTTCGGAGTTCAATCCGGGAACCGGGATCGCATCCTCCAAAAGCATCGGGCCGCATTGGATGGCCTCGCGGTAGGCCCCGGGCTTGGGATCGAAGCGGTGGGAACGCAGGATCGAGATGCTTCCTTTCGGGGAAACGGCAAGGATTCCGCTCAGCAGTTTGGCTTTTTTGAATTTCTGGCGCGTTTTGCCTTGGGAGACGAGCAGGCCGACAGGTGTGAAGTCCGGTTCGAAATAGCCGCCGTTCACACCGCCTATCGCTTGCTTGTTTTCCAAAACACTCGAAAGGCTGGCCTCGCCCGGTTTGGGGCTGTCAACCACACGCAGCGTGTGGGAGCGATTTTCGAAAACGATTCCAACGAGGCGGGCGGTTGCCGCGGGCTCTTTCCGTTCGAGCCGGGTTTCAACGATCTGAATGCCGCCGGCGGGGTGGCCGAGGTTTTGGATGGAGAGGATTTCCCATCCGGCCTCGAGATTCCCAAGCAACGCGAGAAGGGCGGCGAAAAACGCCGCCCTACCGCGGGATGGAGTGGTCAGTGGCAAAGTTGCGGAAACTAGTCGCCGTTTTTGCTCAATCGCGTGAGAACACTGAGATCCTCGAGCGTGGTCGTGTCGCCGGTGATCTGGACACCCGCGGCAACCTGCTTGAGGAGGCGGCGCATGATTTTTCCGCTCCGGGTCTTTGGCAGCGCCTCGGCGAAGCGGATTTCATCGGGCTTCGCAATCGGGCCGATCGCCTTGGCAACATGGGAGCGGATTTTTTCGGCGAGTTCCTTGCTCGCGGTGTAGCCTTCCTTGAGAACCACAAAGGCGACCACGCCCTGGCCTTTGATTTCATCCGGTCGTCCGACGACGGCGGCCTCGGCGGTGGATTCGTGGCCGACAATCGCGCTTTCCACCTCGGCGGTTCCAAGCCGGTGGCCGGCGACATTAAGAACATCGTCGATTCGTCCGACCACCCAAAAGTATCCGTCCTTGTCGCGGCGGGCACCATCTCCGGTGAAGTAGCAGCCTTTGACCTCGGTCCAGTATTGTTTTTTGTAGCGGGACTTGTCGCCGTAGATGGTGCGGAGCATCGAGGGCCAAGGTTTGCGAATGACGAGCTTTCCGCTCTCCCCGTGGGGCACCTCGTTGCCATTGTCATCCACAATCGCGGCATCAATCCCGAAAAATGGGAGCGTGGCTGTGCCGGGCTTGAGCGGTGTGGCCCCGGGGAGCGGGGAAATGAGGATGGCTCCGGTCTCCGTCTGCCACCAAGTATCCACAATCGGGCAGCGTTCCGCACCGATGGTCTTGTGATACCACATCCATGCCTCGGGGTTGATCGGTTCTCCGACAGATCCCAGAAGCCGCAACGAAGAGAGGTCGTGTTTTTTTGGCCATTCATCGCCCCACTTCATGAAGGCCCGGATGGCGGTGGGGGCGGTGTAGAGGATGGTCACACGCTGTTCGGCGATGATCTTCCAGAAACGATCCGGCTCCGGCCAGTTCGGTGCGCCCTCATAAAGAAGGCAGGTGGCGCCGTTCGCAAGAGGGCCATAGACGAGGTAGCTGTGGCCGGTGATCCAACCGACATCGGCGGTGCACCAGTAGATGTCGTTTTCCTTGAGATCGAAAATGTATCGGGTGGTGGCGGCGGTGCCGACCATGTAGCCACCGGTGGTATGCAGGATTCCCTTGGGTTTCCCTGTGGACCCGCTGGTGTAGAGGATAAAAAGGGGATGCTCGCTGTCCACGGGAACGGCCGGGCAGTTCGAGTCCACATATTCGGCCTCTTGGTGCCACCACACATCGCGGCCTTCCTTGATGGAAATGTCGATTCCCGCCCGCTTCGCGATGATCACGCGTTTCACTTGTGCGTTTTCGGCGAGGGCATGATCCACATTCTGCTTGATGGTGACGATCTGCCCGCGGCGGTAGCCGGCGTCGGCGGTGACGACCACTTTCGCTCCACTGTCGGCCAGGCGGTCCTTGATGCTTTCGCTGCTAAAACCGCCGAAAACCACCGTGTGAACGGCACCAATCCGCGCGCAGCCAAGCATGGCGATCACCGCCTCGGGAACGAGGGGCATATAAATAAGGACGCGGTCGCCTTTTTTGACGCCATTCCGCTTCAGGATGTTCGCGAAAACGCAAACCTCGCGGTGCAGTTGCAGGTAGGTGAGCGTCCTCTTGTCCCCTGGTTCGCCCTCCCAAATAATCGCCGCCTTGTTGCGTCGGGGGCCGTCGATGTGGCGGTCGAGGCAGTTCTCGCTCGCGTTGAGCTGGCCGCCGAGGAACCACTCGGCAAAGGGCAGATTCCAATTCAGGACTTTCTTCCACTTTTTCCTCCAAACGAGGCCCGAGGCTTCCCCGGCCCAGAACTTCTCGGGGTTTTTGAGCGATTTGGCGTGGAGTTTCTTGTATTCCGCTAAGTTGTTCACTTCCGCTGCGCGGGCGAACTCTTTGGAGGGTTTGAAGACGCGGGTTTCTTCCGGATGGGATTGGGTGGTTTTAGCCATAGGGGACAAAAAATGATTAAATGCAGATTCCCGCCTCGCTGGCAATCCTGTGTCGGCAAAAAATCCCTTCTTGCCAACGGAACCTCGAAATCGACTATCGCGTTCGTGTTTCAGGTTATTTTCAACACGATCAGCGCCGCGGAAATGGCCGCGTTGCCCAAGGATTTGCAGCTCGACCTGCTGGCCGAATTCCATTTTTTGCCCGGCGACCTCGATTCGCTTGACGGAGAAAAGTTCGGCCGCGTCTCGCGCGACGGGCGCTCTTTGCACCGCTACCGGGTGCGCGACTACCGGATTTATTTCGAGCGCCACCCCGATGGGATTCTCATCCACCGCGTGCTCCATAAAAACACCATCCGCGACTTTCTTTTCCGTTCGAACCTCCCCCTGGACGAGGAGGATCGCGGCTTGTCGAAAACAAGCGACTTCTGGTCTCTCATTCGCGAAGCCGAGGAGGCGAGGGCGTAGCGCATTTCAACCCGACGCCGCTTGCCACGGAACCACGGGTTGCTAATCTGGCGACGCGTATGAAAAAGCTCACTCCGGCGCTGTTTGTCATGGCTTCCACCATCACCGCTTCCGCCGCCCAGCAACCGACCGAGACGAACCTTTGGCAGGTTCTCGCTTCGGGTGGTCCGGTCATGTATCCGCTCGCCGGCTTGTCCGTTTTGGCGGTGATGCTGATCTTTGTTTACATCTTCTCCCTGCGCCGCGCTGCGGTCGCCGGGTCGCGCTACATGCAGGCCGCCGAAGCGCTCATCCGAAATAAAGACCACCTCGGCCTCCTGGCCCTCTCGATCCGCCACAACGAGGCGATCGCCAGCGTCATGGAGCGTTCCATGCATTTCCTGACCCAAAATCCCAACGCCTCCCTCGCCGAGGCCCGCGAAATCGCGCAAGCCGAGGGCGTCCGCCTCGCGGGGTTGTGGAACCAGCGCATCAGCTATTTGGCGGACATCGGATCGATCGCCCCGATGCTCGGCCTCTTCGGCACGGTTCTGGGCATGATCAAATCCTTTTCCGTCGTGGCGAGTGACATCGTGGCGTCCCGCCCAATGATGTTGGCCGATGGTGTCGCCGAGGCGCTCGTGACCACCGCAGCCGGTCTTTTTATCGGCATTCCCGTCATGGCCGCCTACGCGTTTTTCCGCGGTCGGGTCCAGGGTATGATCTCCGATCTCGAGGCCGCCTCCACGATTCTTATGGCCCAACTCGGAGCGGTTGCGTCGGATTCCGCGAAGCGTTGAACTAATGAATTTCCGGGGCTCCATCCAAAACAACGCGCCGGGGTTCCAGATCGCCCCGATGGTGGATATTGTTTTCCTGCTGCTGATTTTCTTTTTGGTGACCTGGAATTTTTCCCGCAGCGAGACCGAACTCGATGTGAAGGTCCCGAAGGCCCGCGAGGGCAAGGAAACCCGTCGCGCGGTCGGCGAGGTGATTCTGAATGTGAAGTCCAACGGCACCGTGGTGATGAACCGCCGCACGATGGATTCCACCGAACTTCAGGAAACCCTCCAAAAAATAGCCTCCCTTTACCCCGACCAGGCCGTGATCCTGCGCGGCGACGAGAACACCGACTACCGCCATGTCGTCGAGGTGCTGGATATCTGCCGCCGCGCGAACATCTGGAATGTCGCCTTCGCGACAAGCCGTCCCGAATGAGGTTGCCCGCCCTGCTGCTCCTTGCGGCCGTTCCGCTCCTCGCGCAGGAGCCCATCGAGGTGCGCCGTGCGCTTCCCGCGAATGCTCCGGATCCCGATGGCTACCCGAATCCCGCCTGGATGGATCGTGTGCCACCGGAGATTCGACGCGCCCAGCCGGTTCATCCCGTGCCGATTCCCGCCGCCACGCCGATTCCAACGGCGGCACCGCAAAACATCGGGCCGGAGGTTCAGCTGGAATCCCCTGTGGAGGTGGAGGGCGGTGGCATTCGCATCGCGCCCTCGACCGAAGCGGATGAGGCCGGGGCGACGCTCAACCGTGCGAACAATTTTTACGCCCGCAAGCTCCCCGAGTTGGCAATTCCGGAATACGAGAAATTTCTGATCCTTCGAACGAACGACCCCGACCGGGCCGAGGCGCTTTTCCGCCTTGCGGAGAGCCACCGCCTGGCCGGGAATCCCGCCGCCGCCCGCATCGGCTACGAAAAGCTCGTCAACGAATTCCAGACCGGCGAGTTCGCTGCCGCCGGGGCGTATCGCCTGGGGGAAATTCTTTTCGCCGAAAAGCTCCACGAACCCGCCTCGATGCAGTTCGACCTCGCCGCCCGCGAGGCGAAGGAACCCGGAATTCGCCTGGCGGCAGCCTATTTTTCGGCGCGCAGCCTCGAAGCCCTTGGCCGGATGGATCCCGCCGAGGAGCGCTACCGCTCGGTGCTGGAACAAACGACAGGCAACCCCTATCTCGAAAACTCCGCCATGGCGCTCGGCGCCCTCCAGCTTCGCCGGGGAAAAACCCAAGCCGCTCTGGCGACCTACGAGGCTCTCTCCCGAATCGCCACCTCGGCCGATGTTGCGGCCAGCGCGGCGTTGCAGGCCGCGCGGCTCGCCAAGGAAACCGGCGAGAGGAGCCGCGCCCTCGCGCTTTATGAAACCGCCGCCCAAAAATCAGCAGACCCTCAAGCCAAGTCCGAGGCACTCGTCGAGTCGCTGCGGCTTCGCTACGAGGCCAAGGATTTCAAAGGCGTCATCCAGGCGGCTCCGGCCGCCGAAGCATCCATCGATCCCGGCGCGCGCGGGGAGGTCTTGGAAATCCTCGCGGCCTCGCTCCGCCAAGCCGGTCGCGAGGGCGCAGCCCGGGAAGCCTACGACCGCCTCCTTGCCGAGCACCCCGCATCCATCACGCCGGAAATCCTCTATCAGCGCCTTCTTGCCCTTTATGCCTTGAAGGATGCAACGCTCCCCGCCGAGGCCGACCAGTTTTTGAAAACCTCCGCCGAGCCGAAGCAAAAAGCCGCCGTCTCGTTGCTCAAGGCCGAATCGCTTTTCCAGCGCAACGAACACGCCGCCGCCGCCCCGGCTTATGAACCCCTTCTCGAAAACGGTTGGCTCACCAGCGCGCAGCGGACCGCCGCTCTTTACAAATACGCCTGGTCGCTCGCTGCCGCCGGGGACTCGGCCGCCGCCATCCGCGCCTATACCGAATTCCTCGCCAAATATCCCAATGACAGGCTCGCCTCCGGCGCGTTGCTCCAGCGGGGATTGGCGCACCAGAAAATGAAGGCGTATTCCGAAGCGGTGGCCGATTTCGATTTGCTCCTGAAAGACTACGCGATGAGCAAGGATGTCGAGTTGGCCCTCCTGCAAAAGGCGCTCACGCTCGGCACGCTGAAAAAGTATCCCGAAATGGCTGCCACCTTCCGCGAGCTGCTGGCCAAGTATCCGGGTTCGGCCGCCGCGGCCCAGGCGAACTACTGGATCGGTTGGGCCGCCTCCGAAAGCAGGAACCACAAGGAGGCCCTTCCTCATCTCGAGCGCGCCCGCGATCTCGATCCCAAAAACTACGGCGAACGGGCGTCGCTGCGGATCATTCTCTCACACTACCAACTCGAGGATCGCAAGGCCCTCTCCGCCGAGGTCGAGCGTTACAAGGGCGCTCCGCTGCCTCCGCAGGTTCTCTCGTGGCTTGCGCAAGCCCTCATCGAAGACCGGGAATTTGCGAACGCCGCGAAGATCCTTCAACCCCTCGCCGACAACTCCGGTTCCGCCTCGCCCGATGTCTGGATTCTGATCGCCGAGGCGCGGATCGGCCTCAAAGATTTCGCCGGGGCGGCCCGGGCGGCCGACAAATTTCTCGCCCTGGTCTCGGAGCCCCCCGCGCAGGCGAGGGGACACATCGCGAAGGCCCGTGCCGAAGCCGGGCTCGACCGTTTCCCCTCCGCCCGCCAATCCGTCGAGCAGGCGCTCTTCCTCCAACCCGAGGGCTGGCTTAATTCCAAGGCCCGCCTCGCCTCGGGGGATATTTTTTTTGCCGAGGGCGACTATGACAGTGCCGCGCGCGCGTTCCTCTCCGTATCGGTTCTGAGCGACGATAAAATCCTCGCGCCGCAGGCCCTCTCCCGGGCTGCCGAATCCTACCAGCGAGCGAACAATCCCGAGGAGGCGGAGAAAGTCTTGAGGGAACTCGCCGAGCGGTTCCCGGCCTATCGCCGCGATTCCTGAGAACCTTTCAACTCCTGCAAAGCAACACGATCCATTGCGCCGCCTGCGCCGCACCGAGTGCGCGCGGGACTTTTCACTTGCCGTAAACGCCACCCCGCTTCAGTTTCACACACCCGATTTACGGAAATTTTCACTGCCTCGTGGTGTAACGGTAGCACTGCAGATTCTGGATCTGTTTGTCATGGTTCGAATCCATGCGAGGCAGCCA
>CAYOGR010000058.1:0-13869 GCA_964403605.1 uncultured Chthoniobacter sp. | reverse complement strand
AGCGGCACCGAAAAATGGTTGGGGCCATCCGTGTGGTAGCGTTCGCGAACATCGCGGTAGTAGTTGTTTTGCCAGTAATCATTCCCGTAGATTGAAAGCGCACGAATCCAGGGACGGGACTCGGCGAGCGAAGCCGTTCCATTGCCATAGTGGAGATCCAAATCCAGGACAGCGGCTGTGCGGATACTGCCCGCGGCGCGAAGTGCCTCCAACGCAACTACGAGCCCGTTGAAGGTGCAAAAGCCCTCTCCGTGGTCGGCGCAGGCGTGGTGAAAGCCACTCGCCAACGCGGCGGAACTCCCCTCCTCCAGCGCCTGCCGCGCCGCCGCCAGCACTCCCCCGTTGGTCAGGCAAACGCTGGGATACAACTGCGGCGACCAGGGGAATTTCTGCGACTCCGCCAGCGCGCGGGGTTCGCCAGTCCGAACGGCCTCGATGTATTCCGGCATGTGGACGCGCAACAAATCTTGCTCCGAGACCGGATTTGGTTCCGCGATGTCAACATCCGGCAAAACCTCGCGAATCCGCTCCGCGACGAGCGAGAATTTCGAGATGGGCATGATGTGATCGCCAAGCGGCGCGGCGAAACCGGGATGGTGGAAGATTTTCATGCGCGTGTGGGTGGAAGGAGGTCGATGGACTCGGACGCGTCGGGATAAGTCGAAAGGGATTCCAGCACCACCTTCATATCGGAAGCGCGGAATCCTGTGCCATACATCCGATACAGGGCCTGGACGACCTGGAGAACCTCGGCACCGGAAACCAAGGTCTCCTCCTCGCGTCCCACACGGCGCAGCATGAGGCAAAGCGGCACCGGGCGCGGGCCCGAGGATTTGTCGATTTCCACAGGACTCCGAAAATCGGGTTGCAGGTATCGCACCCGCGCGGGATCGACCATTTTGAAGCCCGCTTTTTCGTAGGCGGTCAATCGCACCTGCGTGTCCGGTTTTAAGGAATCCAAATGCTCCATTTCTCCGACAAGCGTGATCGATGATCCAGCGGGTTGATTGAGTTCCGCCAGGCAATCGAGGGCCGTCGAAACGGGAAAAGCCCGCGACCAACCCGCGATTCCCGAGCGCCGCCATTCCGGAGCGACAAGATTGTGCGACAAGTGGACCACAGCACCGGGTCGATCCCCGAGGATAATGACCGTATGGTCGCGCACGGCCACAAACCGGCCGCGATGCGTGATCAAAACAAGGGCATATCGCAAGGCGGCACCGTTGTGAGGATGCCGGGGATGCCATTTCAACCGATCCGCGATGACTGCGGCCTGTTCCATTTCCCCCTTGTTTCCAAACTCGTTCCAGAGCGCGCCGAAAGCCATTTCGAAAAACGGATCGCTTTCGTCCTGGATCAGGTGGAGTTCGATTTCGGACCAGTCCCCCTCGAGGCTCTTCAGGTCGCCCGGCGCGAGGTGGGCCGGAACCATCCATGGCTGGAGTTTGCTCACACGAGATCCCCGTGGTGGAACTGCAGCTCGTAAAGGCTGCGGTAGAGTTCCGATTTGGCCAGCAACTCCGCGTGGGTGCCGGTATCGACGATTCGGCCGTGATCCATCACCACGATGCAGTCGGATTTCAGAATGGTGGAAAGACGGTGCGCGATGGCGACGACGGTGCGGCCCTCGGAAAGCCGCTCGAGCGCGTCCTGGATCATGCGTTCCGATTCGGAATCCAGGGCGGAGGTGGCTTCGTCGAGCAGGAGGATCGGGGCGCCCTTCAGAATCGCGCGGGCAATGGCGAGGCGTTGCTGCTGGCCGCCAGAGAGCATGCAGCCCTTGTCGCCGACGACCGTCTCGTAGCCGTTCGGTTGGGCCATAATGAAATCGTGCGCGTAGGCGAACTTGGCGGCGGACACGATTTGCTCTTGGGTGGCGGCGAGGTTTCCGTAGCGGATGTTCTCGGCAATCGTGTCATGAAACAGGAAGGTGTCCTGTGTCACGGTGCCAATGTGGCGGCGCAGGGAGTGCTGGGTGATGTCGCGGACATCCCGGCCGTCGATTTTCACCACACCCGTCTGGGGATCGTAAAAACGAAGAATCAGGGAAAGAATCGTGCTCTTTCCCGCCCCGCTGGCACCGACGAGCGCGTATTTTTTCCCCGGTTCGATGTGGAGCGAGGCCTCGCGGAGGGCGAGTTTTTCGGAGCCATAGCCGAAGCTGACATTTTGAAACTCGATGCGCCCCTCGCAGCGTTCGAGAGGTTTGGCCGTGGGCAGATCAAGAATGGTCGGCTTCATTTCCATCAATTCGAAAATATTGTTCGCTGAAACCATGCACTTTTGCATGAGCATGGGAATCCGGCTCAGATTTTTAACCGGGTTGTAGAGAAGGAAAATGCCCGCGCAGAGGGCGGCGAATTTTGCGAAGCTGATTCCGTAGTAATAGACATAGACCATCGCCAGGACGACTCCGAGGGCGGAGACGGATTCGATGAGGGGCTGGACGATGTCCGAGCTGCGGCGGACGCGCATGCTGTTGCGGCATTGGGTGTCGCTGGATTTGGCGAACTGGGCGGTCTGATAGTCTTCCCGCGCGAAGCTTTTGATGACGCGGACTCCGGCGAAGGTTTCCTGGAGGATCACGGACATCTGCGCGGACTCGCGCTCCTCGGCCTTGCCCGCCTGCCGGACTTTCCGGCCGAAAACCACGACGGGGATGATGCAAATCGGAAAAAGGACGAGCGTCGTGAGACTGAATTTCCAATCGATCGCCACGAGCACGGCGACGCCGGTGAGAACGGCGATGGGATCCTTGATGATGTCACCGGAGACGGAAGTAAGGGCATTTTGCGTCACCCGCGTGTCGCTCATCACGCGGGACATGAGCTTGCCGGCTTTTTCACGGCTGAAGAAATCCAGCGACTGGGACATGAGGTGCGCGAAAAGCTGGGTGCGGATGTCGCGAAGCACACGCAGGCTGACCCAAGCGAGGGAATAGACATTCAGGTAGGAAAAAATGCCCCGTGCCACCATCACGAGGGGGATGAGCAAGCTGATCCATACGACGCTCTCGATTCCGGGGCCTTCGTTGCCGACTCCCCCGCCAAAAAGCGCGGATTTGTCGGGGAGTTTCATGCCCCCGCCCATGATCGATTCGCCGGCTTTTTTGATTACCAGAGGAATCGCCCCGTTGAGCATCCCGCCGACCACACCACAGGCGATGCCGAAGAAAAACCGCTTCCGGTAGGGATGCATGTAGGAAAGCAACCGGAGGTAGGGCTTCCAAAAAGCGCGAACAAGTTCGGGAAAGGAAAGCTTCGGCGGTTTGGACATAGGCGCAGACTACACGAGCGGGATCAGGCGGGGATTCAAAAAAAATTGGGGCGAACCGAGTGAATCGTATCGAAATACCAATCCATCCATTCCCGCCCGCCGAACAACCAAACCAGGGCACCGAGAGCGAGAAACGGGCCAAAGGGCAGCCTCACCCCCGCGCGGTCTTTCGCCAAAAACAATCCGGCCAATCCCGCGATCGAACCAATGATCGAGGCTGCGAAGATCGTGAACAAAACCGCCTGCCAGCCGAGAAAAGCGCCGATGCAGGCCATGAATTTCACATCGCCGAAACCCATTGCCTCGCGCGGAATCACCACCTCGCGCATCCGGCCACTTACACATTGAAGATCCATCAACGGGATCGTCTCCTGGCCGAAGTGGAGGGTGTCGTGAAAAAACACAATTTTCTCGGCAGAAACGGACCGCCCATCGACCGTCACACCCCCTTCAGGACGGATGCTTAATTTATCCTTTCGCCGCGAAAAAATATCGCCCCATTGGAGGATTTCGTCGCCGAGTCGAAGCGCGGCATTTTCGCTCTCACGCCTCCATTCAAACTCCTCGGCTTCCGCGAAACGGTGGCGGATTCGACCGAAGGCGAGCTTCCCGACCTCCACAATCGCGTAGATGGTGGCGAATCCCGCCGCCGCGCCGAGAAAAGAAAGCCCAACCGCGGCGAGGCGGGAATCCGTTTGCATCAATTCGGGAACCGCTGCGCAAAGCAGAACGCCCAACGCCGTTCCGCCCAGCGTAATTTCATCGGGAATAATGAAGTGCTCGAAATCGATGAAGGTGGCCGCGATCAAAAGAGCCGCGAAAGAAAAATAGGCCATCCCGACGGGGAATCCAAACTTCATCCACAAGGCACAAAAGAGAGCTGCGGTTAGCAATTCGACGAAGGGATAGCGCGGAGAAATCGAGGCTCCGCATCCCGAGCATTTTCCGCGAAGCGCGATCCAACTTGCGACCGGCAGGTT
This sequence comes from uncultured Chthoniobacter sp., assembly GCA_964403605.1. GTDB lineage: Bacteria > Verrucomicrobiota > Verrucomicrobiia > Chthoniobacterales > Terrimicrobiaceae > UBA967. The sequence goes on along the minus strand of CAYOGR010000058.1, from coordinate 9,613 downwards.
CTCATACCAGGGAATGGTTTTTCCGCAGGAGGGGCAGAACGAACGCTTCGGGTTCAATAAACTGACCCCGCGCGGCATCCGGTGGATGCAGGCATTCAGAAACGATCCCGTCACCGCGCCCAGCACGGCGGCGAAAACCGCGAGCAGAATGGTCATGCCTTTTCGAGACCCGGCTCGACCAGCTCGCAGATCGCATGGAGGAGGAACTTTTGCGCCTCCTGGATGCGAGCCGTAACGGTGGCTGGAACGAGGATTTCGATGTCAGCCGCGCCCTTGGTAAATCCCCCGCCCTTGCCGAGAAAAACGATGGTCTTCATACCAAGCCGCTTGGCCTCCTCGATCGCCGAGAGCAAATTCCGCGACTTGCCGCTCGTGGTCAGGGCGATGAGCACATCCCCGGCCTTTCCGTAGGCCTGAACCTGGCGGGCAAAAATATCCTGGAAGGCGTAGTCGTTTCCGATCGCGGTCAAAAGCCCGCCGTCGGCGACCAGCGAGATCGCCGGGTATGGGCGGCGGTCGTTCTGGAAGCGACAGGTGAATTCCGTGGCGATGTGGGAACTGTCTGCGGCACTGCCGCCATTTCCGCAGAGGAGCAATTTGCGACCGGATTTGAGACAGGCAAGAACCAGCTCGGAGGCTTCCACGATTTTGGGTTCGAGAGAGCGGAGGGATTCAAAGGTCGCCAACGCGTCCCGAAGGGATTCGGAATAAGGAGTCATGGATCAGGCAGAAGGAGCTTCGCCGGCGAAGGCGGGATGGGTCACGAGAAGTTCCTTGAGCTTCGGCCAGCCAGATTCATCCATGCCAGTGAAGAGGCTCAGGTAGATCAGAACCTCGGCGGGCGGGTATTTGGAAACCAGCGCTTCAAGAGCGGCGGAGACCTTGGAGGACTCGGGCTCGGCGGGCAATTCGTCGATCAGGCCTTTGCCGTCATGCTCGATTCCTAGGGCATCGAGAAAATCACAGACCATGCGTTCGTTTTTCCCCAGCACCCAGACTTGAAGGATTTCCAGCGCCAGGTCCGCATTCGGGGGCTTCGAAAGCGCCTCGCGCATCCAAAGATTCCGCTCCTCGCGGGGCTTGCGCTCGACGAAAACCGGGCGCAGCTTCCGGCGCGTGGCCAGCATCCCGGCGCAACTGCGGTAGGCCTCGCGGTCGTTTTCAAGGATCCAGTTCAGAATTTCCGAAGCCTGTGGAGCGGACATGCGTCCGAAGATCTCGATGGCGGTCATGGAAAGGGCATTTATCCGGATCGGGGGAATCACAGTCAAGCCCCGCGACGGGGCTTGAGGCGGCGGGCGATGGCGGGAATAGTTGCGGAATGTTTGTGCGCGTGCTGCCGGATCAGGCGGCTGGAAAAATTCTGGATTACCGGGTGCCCGAAGCAATGGCCGGAAAAATTGGCGTCGGATCCCGTGTGCGGATTCCCGTGCGAACGCGGATTCTGGCGGGAACAGTGATCGAGTTGCTGCAGGAATGCGGGTTCCCGGGGGTGAGGGAGATCAGCGGTCTATTGGACGAGCGCCCGATGATCCGCCCGGCGATGCTGGAACTGGCCTACTGGATGGCAGACTACTATTGCTGCCCGTTGGAAACCGCCGTTTGCAGCGTCCTGCCCGTCGCCGTGCGGGACGGCCGGGTTTCCGCGAAAAAACAAAACTCCGCCCGCCTCGCGCGCGAAATCAGCGAAAGCGATCTGGAAAAAATCGCCATCCGCGCCCCGCGCCAGGCCGATGCCCTGCGGGTTTTGATCGAGGCTGGAAAGCCCCTCGCCGTAACGAAGGCCGCGAACCTCGCCGGCGTCACCGAAGGCGTTTTTCGGACCCTTGAAAAAAACGGCCTCGTTGTGATCGAGGCCGCGGTGGTCGCCCGGAATCCTCATTCGGAGCAGTATGTGGCGGGAGCCGAGTTGGTGCTGAACGCCGAGCAGGAGGCGGCAATGAACGCCGTGGTCGAGGAAATGGCGAACCCCAACCGCCCGATCCTGCTTTTCGGCGTCACCGGATCGGGGAAAACCGAGATCTACCTCCGAGCCATCCGTCATGCCCTCGACGCGGGAAAAACCGCGCTGGTGCTTGTGCCGGAAATCGCCCTGACGCCCCAAACCGTCGAGCGATTCAAGTCCCGCTTCGCCGAGATCCAGGACCGGATCGCCGTCCTGCACAGCCATCTCTCCGACGGCGAGCGCCATGATGAATGGCACAAAATCCACACCGGCCATGCCCGGATCGTGATCGGCGCGCGCAGTTCGATTTTTGCGCCGGTGGAGAATCCCGGTGTCATCATCGTCGATGAGGAACACGAGGCCTCCTACAAGCAGGATGAAGCGCCACGCTACAATGCCCGCGACATGGCGGTCCTCCGCGGTCACAAGGAAAAAGCCGCCGTCCTTCTCGGCAGCGCCACACCCTCCCTCGAAAGCTGGCACAATTCCCAAAGCGGCAAATACCGACTTGTCCGCCTGAACCAGCGGGTGGACGACAAAAGCATGCCGGTCGTGCGCGTGGTCGATTTGCGACGCCCCTCCCGCAACGATCCCGGCGGCGGGATTTTGTCCAAACCCCTCCGCGAGGCGATCGAGGGCCGCATCCAAAAAGGCGAGCAGACGATCCTCTTTCTGAACCGCCGCGGATTTTCGACCTCCATGGTTTGCGAGGCCTGCGGCCATGTCTGCCAATGCACCGATTGCAGCGTCTCGCTCACCTACCACCGGGCGGCCGAGCGGTTGGTGTGCCACATTTGCGGACACAACCAACGCGCCCCGAAAGCCTGCCCGAAATGCTCGGATCCGAAAATCCGCCACGCGGGAACGGGAACCCAAAAGGTCGAGGAGGCGCTCCAGAGGATTTTTCCGAAGGCGCGGGTCGCGCGGATGGACGCCGATTCCATGACGCGAAAGGAGTCCTACCGGGAAACGCTCGGCGCCTTCAAGGAAGGCCGCATCGACATTCTCATTGGCACCCAGATGATCGCCAAAGGCCTGCATTTTCCAAATGTCACACTCGTCGGAATTGTGAATGCCGACCTCGGTCTCCATATCCCCGACTTCCGCGCGGGCGAGCGGACCTTCCAACTCCTCACCCAGGTCGCGGGGCGCGCGGGACGCGGCGAGATGGAAGGCGAGGTTTTCGTCCAGACCTTCACGCCGTTCAGCCCTTCGATTCAATTCGCCCGCCACCACGACTTCGAGGGCTTTATGGAGCAGGAAATGGAATTCCGCCGGAGCTTCGGCTACCCGCCGTTCGGCCGGATGGCCATGATCACGCTCCGGGGCACGATGCTCGAGCGGGTCGAATTTTCCGCCCTGACGCTTTCCCGCAAACTCAAGGCCGCCGCCGAGGAGGGAATTCTTGTCGGCGAGGGCGTTCCTGCCCCGCTGGAGAAAGCGAAGACCTACTACCGCTACCAGGTTTCGCTTCGCGGAAATTCCTCGATGCGGCTGGCGCGGCTCGCCCGCTCGGTTCTTGAGGCCCTGCCGATGCCGGAGGATGTTTTTGTCGCGGTGGATATCGATCCCCTGCATCTTATGTGATCGTAGCGATGAGGGTTCATCCAGCCATCTACCATCTTTTCAAAATCTCGATCCGCCTGACGCTGGTGCTGGTTTTCGCGGGCATCCCGATCGCGCTCTACTTTCTCCGGACCGTGGGAATCGGCTTTGGGGCCCGCGAGGCGCTGGAGCAGGCCTTGAGCAATCCCGCTGTGGAAATTCGCATCGGGAAACTTCTTCTTGATCCCTTCAGTGGCTTGGTTGCGAAAAATATATCCGTCCGCGAACGCCAAAACGCCAACCATCTCCTTGCCAGGATCAACCGTCTCGAAATCTCCCTCAACATGAGCGAACTCATGAACCGCCGCATCGCGGTGGACACGCTCACACTGGTTCGCGCCGAAGCTTCGATCCCACTGGGGCCGGGAGAGGCCTCCCCTCGGCTGGTGGCCACGGACATCAACTCCAGCATTATCGTCCATGGCGATAGGCTGCGCGTGAGCCAACTCGATGCCACACTCGAAGGGCTTCGCATCCGACTGACCGGCGAAATCCTGAATCCCTTCGCCTTTCAGCCTCCGCCGGAGGGCACCGAGTCGCGACCCTTGATTCCCGAGGCGACCCTTCAGAAAATCCTGGATCTTCTCCGCGACACCTCTTTTCCTTCAGGCCCGCCAACTCTCAGGGCTGAATTCGAATTGGACGCCGCCGATCCCTCGTTGTTTGAAATCCCGGAATTTGAAATTCAAGCCCGAGGGATCCAACATCCCCCCCTGACACTGGAGGGCGTGGAGATTCGAGGCGAATTCATCAACGGCCGGTTGCGCATTCCTGTTTTCCAGATCCGCGATCATCGGGGATTGCTCCAAGCCTCCGCCGAGTGGGAAAAAACCACGGGCAACCTGAACGCCTCCCTTCTTGCCGGTCTTGATCCCGTTCCGATCCTGCAATTGCTAGGCAAGGGCGGGGACGCGCTCGCCCGGCTGCGCTTTCCCACCCCGCCCCGGATCAATCTGGATATCCGCGGGAATACGGCGGCCACCCCTCCCGCCATTTCCGCCACCGGCGAGTTTTTTCTTCCGGTGATGGAACTCGGCGACTCTCGCTTCACGGACGCCGAATGCAGCTTCTCTTGGAAAAACGGGGTTTTCTACGCGCGCGAACTCCAGGTCAACGCCCGCCGGGGGGCTCTCCAAGCGGACATCTGGGCCTCTCCGGGCGACCTCCGACTCCGCGCCTACTCGACCATTCCACCCAGCGACCTTGCCGATTTGTTCGACTTCCACACCCGCGCGTTTTTGAAAAACATGGAGTTCGCCGACCTGCCGGAGATTTCCGTTTCTTTGCGCGGGGAGCGTTTGGATTTCGCCGCCATCTCCGGAAACGCCCGCCTCAAGCTCGGGCGCACCGCCAACCGGGGGGCTTGGATCGATTCCGGAGTGGCTGATGTCGAAATCGCAAACCGCTGCCTCACCTACAAGAATCTTGTCATCGCCACCGGCAGGGGACGGGGCACGGGTTCTTTCGCCTATGATATCGGACGGCAGGAGGTTCGCTTGAAAGACATCGTTTCGACGCTCGTGCCCGTGGATGTGATGATGTGGATCGACCCCCGCATCGCGGAAACGATCCGCCCCTACCGTTTCCGAGGCGCTCCGAAAGTCAAAGTCGAAGGGAAAGTTCACATGAAGGATCCATTGAAGAACGATCTCGCGATCCGGATCGATGCCCCGGGTGGACTCGACTACGACCTGCTCAAGAAGACCCTGCCGTTCGGAAAAACCTCCGCCAATGTCGATGTGGTCGCGAACAAGGTGACAGCAACCATCAAGAACGCGGAACTCTTCGAGGGCAATGCCGCCGTCAAGGCCGTCGTCTCGATTGATCCCGCCAATCCCGTTTTCAGCACCCATGCCACGCTGACGCGGGTGAATTTCGCCAAGCTCACCAATCTCTATTTCGACTATGACGATTCGAAGGGTGTTTTGAGTGGAGAATACAGTTTCGAGGCGCGGATGGGCGACGAGGAGGACATGAGAGGCCGCGGAAGACTGCGAATCGAGGATGGAAATGTCTTTGCGATTCCCATCTTCGGGCCCTTTTCGGCCATCTTGGGGAGCCTGATCCCCGGAGTGGTTTACAACACGGCGCGACTTGCGACCGCCGACTTCACGGTCGCCAACAAAAAAATCAACACGCGCAATATCGAAATCGCCGGAGGGGGATTCTCGATGTTCGGCTACGGCGACATCTATTTTTTAACCGGAGGCCTGAACATGAGCATGCGGATCAATGCGCAGGGCGTCCCCGGACTTGTCTTCTTCCCGGTGAGCAAACTGCTGGAATACCACTCGGACGGGACGATTTCCGACCCGGGGTGGCGGCCGAAAATCATTCCAAAAATTCCGCTCCCCGGCGGGAAAAAATCGACGCCTTGAGATCTGGAGGGCGATGCTTTGTCAGCGCCGGGCCAGTGTGTTTGCACAGTCCGTCCCGGTCCTGACGGAGCAGGACCCTCCAGCCCGAAGCGGAAGCAGCGTCACCAAGAGGAATCAACTGCGGGTGCGATTTTTTTCGATGATTGCCGCGACGACCTCGGCCGTTGGCTTGGCGCCGACATTGCCCTGACCGTGCAATCGCACGCTCACATTTCCCGCCTCCACATCGCGGTGGCCGATGACGAGCATGGTATGGACCCGCGCTTTTTCGGCCTCGGCGATTTTGGCCTTCACGGGATCGGAACCAAAATCCGACTCGGCGCGGATCATGTGCGAGCGCAGTTCGCGGACGATCGGTTCGGCATATTCGATCAACGCGGGGTCGTCATTGAGCGTGATCACACGAACCTGCTCGGGCGCGAGCCAAAGCGGGAAATTGCCCGCGTAGTGCTCGATGAGAAATCCGATGAAGCGCTCATGCGTTCCCAGTGGGGCGCGGTGGATGCAGAGCGGAACTTTTTCGGTGTTGTCGCGGTCGCGGTAGTGGAGGCCGAATTTTGCGGGCACCGCAAAGTCCACCTGGTTCGTGGCGATCGTGAACTCTCGCCCAATCGCGCTCCACACCTGCACATCGATTTTCGGGCCGTAGAACGCAGCCTCGTTGGGCACTTCGACAAAGTTGATGCCGCTCTCGACAAGAACCCGGCGAACCATGTCCTCGGTTTTTTTCCAAAGCCCGGGTTCATCGACGAATTTCTGACCCAGCTTTTCGGGATCATGGGTCGAGAAACGCATTTGGTATTTCTCGAGTCCGAAGATTTTAAAGTATTGCAGATACATCTCGTTCACGGCGCGGAACTCGTCCGCGAACTGCTCCTCGGTGCAGTAGATGTGGGCGTCGTTCATGTTCAGCGAGCGAACGCGCATGAGACCGAAGAGTTCGCCGCTCTGCTCGTAACGGTAGCAGCAACCGTATTCCGCAAGACGCAGAGGAAGATCGCGGTAGCTGCGCGGCTCGGCGGCGAAGATACGATGGTGGTGGGGGCAGTTCATCGCCTTCAGGTAGTAGCGCTCAGGTTCGCTCCCCTCCCCTTCGCCGCTTTCCTTCAGCTCCATCGGAGGGAACATGCTCTCGGCGTAGTAGGGAAGATGGCCCGAGGTTTTATACATCTTCTCTTTGGCGAGGTGCGGGGTGCGGACGCGCACATAGCCCGCAGCGAACTCGGTTTCCTTGGCGAGTTTTTCGAGTTCCTCGACGAGCACCGCGCCTTTCGGCAGCCAGAGCGGCATGCCGGGGCCGACAAATTCGGAGTCGATGGCGTAGAGGCCCATCTCGGCGCCGATCTTGCGGTGGTCGCGCTTTTTCGCCTCCTCGAGCATCGTGAAGTATTCCTCCATCGCGGTCTTGTTTTTGAAGGCGGTGCCATAGATGCGCTGGAGCTGGGGATTGCGCTCGTCACCTTTGTAATAAGCGCTGGCGACATGCGTGAGCTTGAACGCGCCGATGTTGCCGGTGCGCATCACATGGGGCCCGGCGCAGAGGTCGGTGAATTCGCCGTTGCGGTAGAGCGTGATCGTTTCGCCCTCGGGGATGTTTTGGACGATATCGAGTTTGAATTTCGAGGGCGTGCCGCGGGCGGAGAGGGCGGCGAGTTCTCCGCGCTCGGCCATGGCGAGGGCGTCTGGGCGGGAAATTTCCACCCGCTCGAAAACATGGTTGGCCTTGATCTCCTTTTTCATCTCCTCCTCGATACGGGCAAAGTCCTCGGGCGAGATGCGGTGTGGGAGATCGACATCGTAGTAGAAACCATTCTCAACCGGCGGACCGGCGGCGAATTGGGCCTCGGGCCAGATTTTCAGGATCGCCGTGGCGAGGACATGGGCGGCGGAATGGCGGATGCGTTCGAGTTCGGTCATGGATTGGATGATTCTTTTCGTGTTCGGGATTTTCGCAAGGAGATGGCATTGGAGGGAACAAGGAGCGGTATTCCGCGAACCACCGGGTAGGCGACCGCGCGATCGGAGCGAATCCATGCGGACTCGATCTTTGCGAGCCCCTCGCGCTGGCGAAGGGCTTCGAGTTCCCTCTCGGTGGCGAGGCGAAGCCTTTTCCGGGTAATCGGACAGACAAAATTTTCGCTGTATTCGTTGGCGTGCATTGTCAGTCAGTAAAGCGGAACCGAGGGATCGATCCGCTCGGACCAGGCGTTGATCCCGCCTTCCAGATTCCACATTTTCGAAAACCCACGATGCCGGAGAAACTCCAGCGCGTTGGCGCTGCGCACACCGGCCTTGCAATGAATGACAATCTCGTCGTCCGGATTCAACTCCCCCACCCGCTCCGGCAACTCCCCAAGGGGAATGAGGATCGCGCCCGGAATCCGGGCGATGTCGGACTCGAAGGGCTCGCGAACATCGAGGAGAACGAAGTTTTCGTTTCGATCCCGGCGGGCTTTGAGTTCTTCAACGGAGATTTCAGGAATGGAAGTGGACATGGTTTTTGATGGTTTGGAATTCGAACAAAACCCCTCGCAATCGAGCGGCGCGGTGATCGTGGGATGCTCGGAACAAACCGGGCAGTCGGGATCGCGCTGGAGATGGAATTCGCGGAATTTTGTCCGTAGGGCCTCGAAATGGATCAACCGGCCAAGAAGAGGCTCGCCCGCACCCAGCAGAAGCTTGATCGCCTCGGTCGCTTGGAGGACGCCAATGATACCAGGAAGCACCCCGAGGACGCCGGCCTCGGAGCATCCGGGCACTTTTCCCGGAGGCGGGGGCTCGGGATAAAGGCATCGGTAGCAGGGGCCCCCAAGATGCGGCGCGAAAATGGTGCATTGACCCTCGAACCGCGAAATGGCTCCGTAAACGAGAGGCTTTTTCAAAAAAACGCTCACATCGTTGCTCAGGTAGCGGGTCGGAAAATTGTCCGTGCCATCAATGACAAGGTCATAAGGCGCAAAAATCCCCATCGCATTCGAGGCGTCGAGGCGGACATCGTGAAGTTCGACGCGAACATGAGGATTCACCTCGCGAAGGCGCTCGCGGGCGCTCTCGATTTTCTTTTTTCCGACATCCCCGCTGCGGTGCAGGATTTGACGCTGGAGGTTCGACTCGTCCACCACATCGAAATCGACGATCCCCAAAGTGCCGATCCCGGCGGCAGCGAGGTAGAGAGCCACAGGCGATCCAAGTCCTCCCGCTCCGATACAGAGCACTTTGGAGGCTTTCAGTCGTTTCTGCCCATCCAGAGCGACCTCGGGCAATGAGAGGTGCCGCGCGTAGCGGGCGACCTCGCCTTGGCCAAACTCCACCTCCGCCAAGCGGGAGGGATCGAGGATACCGATGCTCATTATTGAAAATCCAAACGGACGGACACACTAACTTTGCGGTCTGCGATGACAAGTGCGCAAGGAACGCACGCGCTACTTGGTCATGGGCTTGAAAACACCACCCCAATCCGCATCGGGAGGGATCATCTGGAGGGATTGGATTCTGTGGAGCATCGCCCGAGAGGGTGGATCGATCGATTGCAGGACATCGAAAAGCTCGGATGCCTTCTCGAACTCCCTCTCGAAGTAAAACTGCAGAGCCCGGGGGTAGATTTCCACAATACGGAGTTGTTCGCTTGATGCCTCGGCGGCGTATCCCATCAACTCCAGGATCTCCAGCGGTTCATCGCGGCCCA
>CAYOGR010000057.1:0-13916 GCA_964403605.1 uncultured Chthoniobacter sp. | reverse complement strand
ATATTCATTTAACAATTTAAGTCTCCATAGCTCAAATGGATAGAGCAGGGCTCTCCTAAAGCTCAGATGGCGGTTCAATTCCACCTGGAGACACTTCCCAGCCAACCGATTTTTCCTTGAAACTCGACATACCAGCCCGCGATTTCGACGGCTATATTTTCGACTGCGACGGCACGCTCGCCGACAACATGCCGCTGCACTACCGGGCGTGGTCGCGCGCGATGGAGGATTTCGGCGGTCAATTTCCTGAGGAGCTTTTTTATCAATGGGGGGGACGCCCCACGGCGCACATTGTCGCCTCGCTAAATGAACGCTTCGGCCTCTCGATGGACATCGACGCCGTCGTGCACCGGAAAGAGAAATACTACTGCGAGATGATCCCCGAGGTTCAGTCGATGCCCGAGGTCGTGGAATTCGCGCGGGCCACCCGTGGAAAAGCGCGCCTTTCGGTGGCTTCCGGCGGGCACCGCGCGCTCGTGGTCGCCACGCTCCAGGCCTTGGGGATCCTCGATTGGTTCGACGCCGTGGTTTGCGCGGAGGATTACGACCGCGGCAAGCCGCACCCCGATCCGTTTCTTCTTGCCGCGAAACTCATGGAGGTTCCACCCGCGGGCTGCGTGGTTTTCGAGGACAGCCCCACGGGCATCGAGGCGGCCAAGGCGGCCGGCATGGCGTGGGTTTTTGTAGCCTCTTCCCATTACGATGGAAAAACCGGCGCCACCGCCTGAGCGAATCTGGGCGCGGGGCGACGGGCTGGCCGCGCTGGTCTCCGCTGCGATCTCGGGCGCGGTTTACTTTTGGACCGCCGCTCCGAATGTCACTCTGCTCGACTCGGGCGAGTTTTTGGTCGCCGCGCAGCATTTCGGCGTCCCCCACCCCACGGGCTATCCGCTTTGGACAATGCTCGCATGGCTTTTCCAGCTCCTGCCGCTCGGGAATGCCGCCTGGGAAATCAATCTTTTCAGCGGCCTCTGCGGCGCGCTGGCGGTCGGTCTCGCCGCGGCGCTTTTCTCCAGCTCCACGCGTTGGATGCTCGGCGAGCGTGTCACGCGCTGGCCTGGCTTGAACTTCACCGTCTCCGTGACGGTCGCACTGCTTTTCGCCTTCAGTTTTTCGATGTGGTCGCAGGCGGTGATTGCGGAGGTTTACACGCTCCACGCGCTTCTGATCGGCTTGTTCCTCGCCTCGCTCTATGTCTGGCTCCGCAGGCCGCAGAGCCTGTGGCTTTTGATGGCCCCTTTTTTCCTGCTGGCACTTTCCTTCAGCAACCACCAGCTGAGCATCGCCCTGGCACCACTGCCGCTCCTCGCCGTTCTGCTCGTGCGCCGCGGCCTGTTCTGGGATCTGGTCGTGGCCGGCGCGATGACGGTGCTTCTGGTTTATCTGGGATTCGCCATCCTTTCGGGGGAGCCGCCGGTGCTAAAAACGGCGATCCGGTTTTTCTATTGTGTAATGGCGGGTCTGGCCGTGCTGGTCTTGGCGCGCCGGTTCCGGGTCGAATGGAGGCTGATCGCGTATCTGCCGTTTGTCGTGGCGCTGGGGCTTTTGCCGTATGCCTACATGCCGCTGGCCTCCTCGACGAACCCGCCGATGAATTGGGCCTACACGCGGACGGCGGAGGGATTTTTCTTTTCCTTCAACCGCTCGCAATACGGAGGAAGCCTCTCGGATCAAAGCCTGCGCTCGCTGGGCAAACTCATGGGAACCTCCGGGGCCACGAAGGCTTCCGAACCAGCACCAGCCGGCGAGCCCGCAGGCGGGGCCCTTTCCCGTCTGCAGGAGTGGGTCGGTTTTTTCTGGTGGAAGCTCGGGGTGAGTTTCACGCCGCTCGGGGTGCTGGCCTACTTCGTCGCCCTGCTGGTGGTGCTGCGGCTGCGCGATGTGGCGGCGAGGACCTGGGTCTACCTTTTGGAAATCGCCTTCATCCTGGCCGCGATCCTGCAGCCGTTCGCCGACGGCACGACGATCGACAATGGCGGCTGGTGGCTTCAAATGCCCTACCACACCTATACAAATTTCCTGTTCGCGCTGTTGGCGGGGCTGGGGTTGGTCGCCGGGGTGTTTTGGTTTTCAAGCCGCTTTCCACGGCTGGCTTGGCTGCGTTTCGGGTTGCTGGCGCTGCCGCTGTGGCCGCTTTATTTCAACCACGACGGCTGCTCCCAGCGCGGGCGTTGGTTCGGCTGGGAGTTCGGCCACGACATGCTGCGCGACCTTCCGCAGGGGAGCGTGGTTTTTGGCGGAACCGATCCCGGCCGCTTCGTGCCGACCTACATGATCCTCGGGGAAAGCCCGCAACCCGCCGGTGTGAAGCGCGACCCGGCGTTCGACCGGCGTGATCTTTACATCATCACGCAGAACGGCGTGGGCGAGCCGCTCTACCGCAAATACCTGGCCGACCACTACGGGCCGGAGCGTCCACAGCCCGCGAATGCTTTCGAGCGCTGGCTGGGGCGTGGCTCGATTTATCCCGCCAAGCCTTTGATTTTTCCAACGGAAGCGGAAATCCAGGAAACCATCGCGCGGGAAATGAAAACGGCGGCGGACCGCGGCGTGGTGGATCCCTCGATTCCGCACAGCGTTGTGACACGCCTGATCTGGGAGAAGAACCGTGATGCGCATGAATTCTTCGTCGAGGAGAGCTTTCCGCTCGAGTGGTCCTACGACCACGCGGAACCGCACGGGCTGCTTTACAAAATCCACCGCGAACCGCTGAAGGAAATCCCCGCCGAGTCGGTGCGCGCGGATTTCGAATTCTGGGACGCCTACTCGCAAAAACTTCTCTCGAATCCCGACTACTCCAAGGATTACGACGCGCAGCGGTCTTTCTCCAAACTCCGCGCGTCCACCGGGAATCTCTACCGCCACCGGAAAATGGACGCCGAAGCCGAGCGAGCCTACCGACAGGCGCTTGCGCTCTGGGTAGGCAATGGGGAGAGCCTCAACGGACTCAGTCAAATGCTCTGGGAACGCGGGGAATTCGACGGCGTGATCCAGATGTTCGAGACCGCGTTGGAGCAGGATCCGAACAATGTCGCCCTCTGGAGAATGTTTTTCCTGGCCGAGAACCGGAAGAAGATTCAAGGCCTCATCGCCAAGCACGAGGAGGCCTTGCGCCAAAAGCCCGACAGCCGCGAGGATGCGCAGGCCCTGCTGGAACTCCATACCTCGGCCGGCGACGAAAAGGTGCTGAAGGCGTTTCTTGAAAAATCGATCCGGGATTTCGCCAAAGATGCCTTGTTCCTCCGCACTGCCGCGGAGTGTGCCGAGTTCTCCGCCCTTCCGGCACTGGAACTCGCCGCCGCCCGTGCGCTCGCGGATTTGGAGCCGGATGTCGCGGAAAACCAATACCGCTTGGCGAAAGCCGCCGCGCTCAACGACGACAAGCCCCTCTGCGTCGCCGCCGCCCGGCGCGCGATCGAGCTTGGTGGACTTCCGATGCGGGAGGGATTCGCGAAGACCGAGATTTTCGACCGCTACCGCGAGGATGCGGAATTCCAGGCTCTCCTTCGACCACCCGGTGCGGGATTAAGATAACTCAAGGGTGCGCGGCGGCTGGCACAGGCACAGGCGACACCTGCTGGGATTCCACGGTGGTTTTTCCAGCGGGGCGAAACCACGAGCGCCAGCCTTCGGAGAGTTCGAGCGAGATCCACAGCGCAAAACCCTCGAGGACGGTGCGGAAAAGCTGGCCGAGCCGGAAATTGAAACCGGGCACGAGATCGCGACGGCCTTGGTTGTTTTTTCCAAATTCCCCGCGCTCCCGGCGCGCCCGCGCCATCGTGGCAAGGCGGCGGTTGTAGAGGGCCATCAAGCGGAAGAATGGCCCGGCTTGCCATGGCGCGAATGGAGGCGTCTCCAGCATGTGCGGGCCGGACTGGAACAGGAAGCGCGCCACATAAAGGTAGTAGCTGGCAATATCGAGGCGGAAGGCGACGCACATCAGATCGTGGTCGCCGAGGTATTCGTATTTGTCGCGGTAGAGCGCGCCGAACATCCGCTCGTAGCTCACGCGGAAGTCGAGATTCTGCTTTTCGATCCACGGAGCCAATTCCTCGCCCGCGCGCCATTTGGAAATCAACGCAACGGTGGCCGAGACGGTGTAGGCGATCCAGTCCATGCCGGGGCTGTAGAGCGGATCAAGAAACGCCGAGGCATCTCCGACGAGGGCAAATCCATCGCCGGCGAATTTTTCCGAGCAATACGGCAGGTTGCGGCGGAAATGCACATCGCCCTCGACGAACTCCGCGTCCTTTAGCAATTCGCGGGCGGCGGGGTGGCGGGAGAGGAACGATCGCAGCTTCTCGCCGACGGTGGCTTCGCATTTTTCCCAATCGGCGAGGCGTTGGTCGATCACGGCACCGATGCTCACCTCGCCACCTTGGAGCTGAATCCACCAGGCCCACCAGCCTTCACCCACAAAGTGGTTCGTGGCCGTGCCGCGGATTCCGTAAAACCCCCGGCCCCAATCGGCATCACCGGTATCGAGGCCGTCCCAGTCCCCCGTATTCCTCCAGCGCGACCAGACGGCGAGCGTGGGATGGTCGGTGTTCGGGCGGATCCAGCGGTTTGCGCGGGCGAGTTCGGCCTTCAGACCCGAGGCATCGACCACCCAGCGCGCGCGCAGGGTTTTTTCGATTCCATCCCGGGAAAGAACCACCTCCTGCAGGCCTCCTTCTCGGAGCGCGACCGACTTCACTTGGGCGGGTCGCAGCAACTCCGCGCCTTCCGCAACCGCGCGGCGGAGCATTTCCTCGTCGAGGACGGAGCGGTCGATCAAGTAGGCGGGAACGGTGGAGAGATATTTTCCGCCAAGCTCGGAGCAGTCGGCGAGCGTGCCAGAACCTTCCCGGTAAAACCAAAACCGCAGACCGTTTTTGGAAATCTGCGTGCGGGCGAGGAAGTTTGTGAGGCCGAGAACGCGGGTCAGGAAAAAACTGCTCACCTCGGTCGTCGCCTCGCCCACCCGGCGCTTGAAGGCGGTGCTTTTCTCAACCACCAGAACGCGGAGCGAGGGATCGCGGCGTTTCAGCAGAAACGCCGTTGCCGCGCCGGAAATCGCGCCGCCGATCACAATCACATCGAAGTCACCATCATTTCCTGCGGGCGGGTTCATGGCCGAAAAGCTAACCCCCGCGCCGAGGCTTCGCCAAGACCCAAGGGGACGGTGGACGGATTTGCGGGAAGGGGTTATTTTCCCGCCCCAAGGAATCAATCCCATGCCCATCTACGAATTCTACTCGCCGGACACGCACAAGATTTATTCGTTCTTCGCGCGCAGCCTCGCCCACGCCTCCAAAACCCCGCGCTGCCCCGACCAGCCGGACGCACGCATGGAGCGGGTTGTTTCGCGGTTCGCTTTCACCGGGCGCGCCAAGGAAAAATCCGACACCCCTGTGGGCGATGACATGGATCCGCGCATGGAGCGTGTGATGGCCGAGATGGAGCGCGACATGGCGGGGATGGATGAAAACAACCCCGACCCGCGCGCGCTGGGCCGGATGATGCGGAAGATGACCGAGGCGACCGGCCAGAAAATGCCGGCCGAGATGGAGCAAATGATCCGGCGGCTCGAGGCCGGGGAGGACCCTGAAAAACTCGAGGAGGAATTTGGCGATGCGTTCGACAACATGGATTTTCCCGATGGCGCGGGAGGTGACGCGGAAGGCGGTGATGCCTCCGGCGGCGGGGTGAAGGCGCGTCGAAAGAAAGCCGAGCGCGATCCCGCGCTTTACGAAATCACCGATTACCTCTGAGCGGCGACGAATTCGCCGAGGGCCGCCGCGTCGTCTGCGGTGAAGACGCATTCCTGTTTCGGAGCGGCCTCCAGGTTCTGTCGGCGGATTTCCCCGCCCTGCCAAATCCAGGCATCTTCGGAATACGGGCCGACCAGACGCGGATCACTCCAAGTGTGGATCGAGAGCAGCGGCACATTCAAAGCCGCCGCCAGGTGCATCGGGCCGCTATCCACACTCACGACAAACCTGGCCCCGCGCAGGAGGCCGAGGAGTTCCAACAAGCTGGTTTTTCCAAGCAAATCGACCACGCCGTTTCCGAAATCCTCCCCGCACGATCCCGCACCCACGAGGAGGATTTGGGATCGGCTCCGCGAGTGAAACGCCTTCACGAATGCGCGAATCGAGGCGGGCTCCATCGACTTCCCTGCGCCGCGCGAAAAGGGATGCAGGAGAATGTAGGGCGCGGATGGCGAAAAGGCGCGGCATGGTTCGCCGGCGGGGAGGTTCCACTCCCAAGGGGTCGAGGGGTCGATCCCCAGCGCGGGAATCGAACGCAAATAGCGCCTCACCGCGTGCTCGTCGCGGCGGACTCGGATTTTGTTGGTGTAAAAAAATCCCGCGCCCTCGCGGGCGTCGTCCAAGCCGTGGATCGTTTTGGCCCCGCTGCAGGCGGCCATCACGCCGCTGCGCAGGAGGCATTGGAGGTCGAGCGCGGCCTCGGGATCGAGACCTCGCAGAGTTCGATACCAAGGGATCGAGCGGCAAAACCCCGCAACGCCCCGGAAATTCTCCCTCGGAAAAAGATGGATGCGGTGGATGGCCGGGTTGCCCCGCAGGAGTGGCTCCCACCGGGGATCGACGATCCATGTGATTTTGGTTTCCGGCCAGGCGTTGCGGATCGAGGAGGCCACCGGCAGGGCGTGGATCACATCGCCCATCGAGCCGGGCTTGATCAATAGGAGGGAGGAGGGCCTCACGGCAACGGTCAGCGTCCGTTCGCCAGGCGGAGCGCGAGTTTTTCCGGAAGTTTCGCGTCGAGAATCGCCCGCTGGGCGGCTTCGAGATTGTAGGGAACGCGGCGCAGGGTCAGCTCGTTCTTGTCGGTGTCGTAGATGCAATACGCGGCCCGCCAGTCGCCGTCGCGGGGCTGGCCGACGCTGCCGACATTGATGAGATATTTTTTGTTTTTCTCGATCTGGACGGTTTCGAAGGGAAGCGTGGTCACCGAGCTTTCGCGCAAATAAACCACGGGCCGGTGGGTGTGGCCGATGAAGCAAAGCGAGGTGTGCTGATAGGTGAAACTCGCGGCCGCATCGAGAGGCGAGGTGACATAGCCCCATTTGTGCGGGGTATCGAGCGTGGCGTGGACGATGGTGAAGTCGCGCACAAGTCGCTGGAGGCGGAGATTGCGAAGCCACTGTTTGTCGTCTTCGTCGAGGCGTTCGCGCGTCCAGTCGAGGGCCTCCTCGGCGAGGGGATTCAGGCCCTCCTGGGTTTGATCGATGGAGACCTGCTCGTCATGGTTTCCCTGGATGGTCGGGCAATCGAGATCGCGCACAATCGCGAGGCACTCCTTGGGGAAGGCATTGTAGCCGACGATGTCGCCCATGCATACATTGTGGGTGCATCCCTGTTCGCGAATGTCGGCCATCACGGCCTCGAGAGCGTGAAGGTTGGCGTGAATGTCTCCGAATATGGCGAATCGCATCTAGATTTCACCCCGGCGTGGGAGCGGGCGAGGAATCTATTCTCTCGCCGTCGGGAATATCCAGCTTGTTTTCCATTTCGCGGAGGAGGTTGATGAGCGAGGGGAGGCGTTGTTTTTCGCCCTGGTTCCAGAGCGAGCGGAGTTTTTCGTAGGCCTCGCGTTCGCGTCCCGGACATTTGGCCATCTCGTAGCCCGCGAAGCGCGCGGCGTAGGGTGGGGCGTCGGGGAACGAGGCGGCTTTCAGAAAAGCCTCCGCCGCCGCGCAGTGATCCTCGAATTTGTCGCGCATCAGAACGGCGAGTTGGAGATAGAGTTGGTATCGATCCGGGTTGTTCTTGATCCCGCGCTCGAGAAAATCGCGCCCGAGATCGAAGTATTCGCGCTGGGCCTTGATGCGTAGCGCCTCGCTCGGTTGCTTCTCGTTCTGCATCGCGGCGACAGAGGCGTTCCAGGCCATGTGCCACGCCGCCATGTCCCAATAGGGAATCGAGCGCGGCTGGAGGGTCGTGACGGTGTCGAACAGCCCGGCCATCCGCCCCCATTCGGTGTTTTCCCAAGCCGTGTGCGCCTCGATCCAAAGCATCGCCGCCAGCGGGGACCGGAATCCGCTGAGGGCCGCGAGGAAGCCGGCCTGGCCGATTCGCTCGCGCAGATCGATATCGAGGGCTGTCTTGCGGAAATGCGCTGCCGCCGCCTCGCGGGCCAGCTGGCTTTGCAGCGGGAGCATCGCCGCACCGCAGAGCGCCAAAAGCAATACCGCCGCGACCTGGCGCCACCTCATAGCTCGCGACCCGAAAAAACGAGCGCGGAGAGCGCGAAATACACGGCGATGTAGAGGCCGCCGAGTCCCATGGTCCCGAGGAACAGCTTCAGCGGAATGGCCGCGCCCGCGATAATGTCGTCGGTGAGGTTGAAGGCCTGGAGGTCGGGGAACAGAAGAGCCACCAGCGCGGCGAAGAGGCGCGACCACCAATCGATCTCGGTGCCGGCGAGCCAGTATTCCCTGGCGGTGGCCTGAAGGTGCCCGATGAAATAAAGCGCCGAGGCCATCAGGATCGTGAAGATCGAAGAGGTCGCAAAAGTGGAAAGGAACATCGTGAGCGAGGCGAGCAGCGCGGATTTGATGAAAATAACCAGGATGCCCGGCACCAGGTTGGCGTTGAAGGTCGAGGCGGTCACCTCCTGGATGGCGAGCGCCAATTCCTCCGGCGAGGCGGAGGCGAACTGCGCGCGCGTCTCGGCCAGAACCGTGCTTTCCCGGAACCACAGAACCGCCAAAAACAGCCCGCTCATCAGCAGGATCGCGAGGCCGAGAAGCGCGAGAATTCCGAGGAGCTTGCCCAGAAGATAGCAAAAGCGCGGAACCGGCTTGGCGAGGATCGTGTAGATCGTGCGGTCCTCCATGTCCTTCGGCAAAAAATTCGCCGTCGCCAGGATCGCGAGGAGCGAGCCGAAAACCGACATCGCCCCGAGCGAGATGTCCTTCAGCATCTGGAACTGCTCCTGGAACGACAGCTTCGCGATGAAGGCCGAATTGCCGATGACCAGCAGCGCGAAGATCAGCAGAAAATAAAAAACCTTCTGGCGGATGAGTTCGGTGAGGGTGTTCCGCCCGATGGCCCAGATGACAACGGCGAGACTCATGGCTTGATGTGGCGGCTAACCGCGAAGGAGGTTCCCACATCCTTGCCGTGGAGCGCGGCGTGGAGTTGGCCGGGCTTGCGTCCATCGAGGATGTGCGCGGAGATTCCGGCGGCGCAGACTTTGCGAACCGCCTCGAGTTTTGTTTTCATGCCGCCCACGGACTCCTCTCCCTTGTCGGAACGCACGAAGCGGAACGCCTCGGCGATCTCGCGAACCTTGCCGACCCGCCGGCCCTCCGAATCCTGGAGCCCGTCCACGCTGGTGAGAATGATCAAATGGTCGGCCTGGGCGAGAAGTGCGACCTCCGCGGAAAGCCGGTCGTTGTCGCCGAAGCGGAGTTCCTCCACGGCGACAGAATCGTTTTCATTGATGATCGGAATCGCGCCGCGCTCGAGAAGGCGGTCGAGGGTGTTGCGGGCGTTCTCGCGGCGCATGAAGCTGTCGATGTCCCCGTGCGTCAGCAGCAACTGGGCGACGGCGAGGCCGTGCTTTTTGAACGAGGTGGCGTAGAGCCTCATCAGCTCGGGCTGTCCCGCAGCCGCGCAGGCTTGCTTGCCGGAGAGGTCGTCGGGGCGCTGTTTGAGCTTGAGGACGCGCACCCCCGCCGCGATGGCGGCGCTGCTCACGAGGATGCAGGAATGATTCTCTTTCTCGAGTTGCGCGATCTCGGCGGCGAGACGGGTGAACTGGTCGGTATCCAGCGATTTGCCCGTCGGCGAGGCAAGGACACCGGTTCCCAATTTGATGACGATTCGCTTTTTCATCGAATGGCAATGATTTGAAGAAATCCGCTCTCGAGCGCAAGCGCCTCTTGGGTTCCCGAGGCGAGAAGGCGGCGGGTTCGCTCGAGGGCGTCGAGGCGCTTGAGCAAAGTCCGCGCGTCATTCGCCCCGGCGATCCTCTGGATTTCGGAAGGAACGGAATCGGCGGGAGTCAACTTGTGGCGCAGCGCGGCCGCGAGCACCTCGCCGAGCGCGGCAAGCAAGCGCTCGCGTTCACGCACGGCAACCGCCTCGGTCTGGGCCTTGATCTGGCCCTCGCGGGAATCCTTCCAGGATTTGTCGATCGAATCGCGGTGGCGCTTCAACTGCTCCTTGAGTTCCGACTCGAGGCCGTCGGCAATGTTTTCGCGGACACCGGCGAGGGCGGCTTGAAAGAAACGCGTGAAGCGAAAGGCCACGCCGGCATCCGCTCCGCCGGGGTGAAGGAGGGATTTTCCGAATTCGGCCGCGACCTGGCCGGAGAGTTCGTCGCGAGAGGCACCGCCGGGCGCGAGGAGCGGAATCGTGATGCAACGCGAGAGGATCGTCTGGAGCACGGCATCGCGCAAAGTGGTGGTGAGGACGATGTGGCAGCCTGCGGGGGGTTCTTCGAGCGTTTTAAGAAAAGCATTCGCGGCCTCGGGTTGGAGGCGGTCGGCATCATGGATCACGGCGACCTTGTGCGAACCGCGGAGGGGCTTCATTTGGAGCGCACGCTCAAGATCGCGCATCTGGTCGATCAGGATGCGGCGGGACTTCGACTCGGGCGCGATCTGGTGGAGATCGGAGTGTGTGGAGACCTCTTTGGCCGTTGTTCCCAAAACAAGCGCCGCCAACTCCGCGGCGAGCCATTTTTTCCCCGAACCGGGAGGGCCGCTCAGAAGGCAGGCATGGGCGAGACGGCCCGACTTGCGGGCGTTGCGCAGGCGTTCAAAGGCTTGTTCCTTGGCGAGTGCCATTCGGCGTCGAATGTCGCGAATGCGGTCGGTCGCGTCGATCCATTTTCCCCCGAAGCCTTAGTGGCCGCGGATCCGCGGCGGGGGCAACAGCATGGCGGGGGTTCCCCAAAAGGCCCAGTCATTCCACTGCTCCGCGGCGCTCATGTTGATCTGGGCGGCACTGAGGTTGGCGTTGGCGATCTCCTGCTGGATGAGGAAGTCCTGGTATTTCGCGTAGGCCGCCTGGTTTCCGATGTAAACCAGGCTCTGCTCGGGAACGGCGTAGACATAGTGGAACTCGTCACCCCGGAGCTTGCGCTGGATTTTGTAGGGCGGGAGTGAGGCCAGCGATTCGCGGCGGGCGGCCGTGTTCGCCGGAACGGGTTGGAAACCGGACGCCGAGAGTAGCCTCTCGGTGTTGGCGCGGTTCGCCTGCTCGATCGCGGCGCAGCCTGACAACAGAATCGCGAGAAGGGGGAAGAGAAACGCTCTCATGCGTGCCGCAATCTGCCCGCCTTCCTTCGGGAACGGAAGGAAAAATGCCGTCAGAGAATCCGCTCCAGAAGCCAGGCTTTGAGGTCGGCGATGGCGATACGCTCTTGTTGCATCGAGTCGCGGTGCCGGAGCGTGACGGTGTCCTGTTTCTCCGGGCCGTTCTCGCCGATGGTGTCAAAGTCGATCGTCACGCAAAACGGGGTGCCGGCCTCGTCCTGGCGGCGATAGCGGCGGCCGATCGCCCCGGCCTCGTCGTAGAAGACATTCATGAGTGGCTTGAGCGAGGCGGCGATCTCCTTGGCTTTCTCGACGAGCGGGGGCTTGTTTTTGAGGAGAGGCAGCACGGCGCACTTGATCGGAGCCATGCGCGGATGAAAACGCAGCACGGTGCGCGTCTCGGAGTTTCCCTTTTCGTCGGTGACGGTCTCCTCGTCGAAGGCCTCGCAGAGGAGCGCGAGCGTGGTGCGATCGACTCCGGCGCTGGGTTCGACGACATGCGGCACGAGGCGCTCCTTCGTGGCCTCGTCGAAATAATCGAGCGGCTTGCCGGAATGCTCGATGTGCTTGGAGAGGTCGTAGTCGGTGCGGTAGGCGATGCCCTCGAGTTCGCTTACGCCGAAGGGGAACTCGTATTCCAAATCGTAGGTTTTCTTGGAATAGAACGCGCGGTCGCCGTCGGGGATTTCGTTGATATGGATTTTCGAGCGGGGGATTCCGATGTCTTCGTAGAATTTGAGCCGCTGCTCGAGCCAGTAGTCGGTGAGGGCCATGCCGTCCTCGGGGCGGCAGAAATACTCGATCTCCATCTGCTCGAATTCGCGGGAGCGGAAGATGTAGTTGCGCGGGTTGATCTCGTTGCGGAAGGCTTTTCCGATTTGCGCGATGCCGAACGGGAGCTTCTGGCGCGTGGTGTCGAGGACATTGCGGAAATTCACAAAGATCGCCTGCGCCGTCTCCGGGCGGAGATAGACGAGGTTGTCGTCGCTCTCGATCGGTCCGGCGTGCGATTTGAACATCAGGTTGAAGGGCCGGGGCTCTGTCAGTTCCCCACCGCAATAAGGGCACGGAGTCACCAGCCCGGTCATGTTGCGCTGCTCCGTCGCGAGGAAGCAGTAGAATTCCCGCTCGTCGAATCTGTAGTCGGGTCGCATTTCCGCGAGCCATGAAAGCGTAACTTGAGGGTTTTTGGTCAGCGACAAGTTGGGAGCCATCTTAGGCCCTTTGCGCTCGGCCCACCCGAGAAGTTTCATTCCATCAAATGTGCCGTCGGGATTCCTCAGCTCCGCGATCGATTGGGCCCATGCGGACTCGGCAATCATCGTCCAAACCTGATCGCCGCGAACCAGTTTCTTGCAACTTTTGCAGGTGCACATCGGATCGCTGAAAGTCTCCTCGTGGCCCGAGGCCTTCCACACGGCGCGGTTCATGATGATCGAGCCGTCCATGCCCTCCATGTCGTCTCGCTCGCGCACATTGCGACGCCACCAGAAGTCCTTGAGATTTTTCTTCAACTCCACCCCGAGCGGACCGAAGTCCCAGAATCCATTCAGGCCGCCGTAGATTTCGGAGGATTGAAAAATAAATCCGCGCCGCTTGCAGAGGCTGACGATTTTTTCCATTCGGGTGGTTGAGGCGTCCTTCGACATAGGCGCGGAATGAAAGCCGAGCCCGGCGGGGGCGTCAATCCGCGCGCCGAGCCAACCCCCGAAAAAATCCCGCAACTTTTCGCGCGTCGCGCTGTTCAAACTCCCAATATGAAAATCCCGCACCGACTCCTTCTCGCCGCCACGCTTGTCGCCAGCTCCCTCTTCGCCCATGCCCAAACTCCCCCGCCGCCAAAGGACAACCCCGGCAAGCCCGGAGAAAAGTGGCGCGACAAATTCCTGGAAGGCCTGCCCGAGGAAATGCGCGCCCGGTTTCAGGAGGTTCGCGAGGACGCCATGAAGGATCCCCAGGTGCAGGCTCTGAAGCAGAAGGCCGACGCGGCCGGGAAGGAATTCCGCGACGCCATGCGGGAGGCGATGATGCAACGCGACCCCGAACTCGCCGAGAAAGTCCGAACCCATTTCGAGGAACGCAAAAAAACCGCCGGCGACCGGCCCAAACCCCGCAAAGACCGCCCAGCCGATTCCGGGAAGCCTCCCATTTCCCCCGAGCAGCGCGACCGGATGCAAAAAGCCCGCGAGATCGCCAAACAGGCTCCGGCCGTGCAGTCCGCCGAGGCGAAACTCAAATCCGCAACCACCCCGGAGGAGCGCCAGCAGGCCGGGAAGGAATTCCATGAAGCCATGCGCGCCGCCATTCTCACGGCGGATCCGACACTCGCCGATGCGCTGGAAAAAATCCGTCCTTCGCGCCCACCCGAGCCAAAGCCTGCGGACCCAGCCCCATCTCCGGCAGCAGAGTAAAAGGCGGGGAGCGGTTGTATTGACGGCGCGTTGCGCCTGAGGTTTGGGACGGCTACGGCGAGCCGTCCCTACCTTTGATTTTCGATCGGGGGGGGGTCGTGTGGGACTTGGATTCCTCGCCTAAACCCGGAAAAAGTTTTTTAGACCAAAGTCTCCAAGTTTGTAGATTTTCCGAGGCGCTTATGTAGGTCAGGCGTCCCGCCTGACATCGAATGACTTCCATCGCA
>CAYOGR010000056.1:0-14297 GCA_964403605.1 uncultured Chthoniobacter sp. | reverse complement strand
TCAGCCCTTGTCCGCGGGCGGTCTCTCATACCAGAAAGCGCAGCGGTCCCGGCGGGCGAGATTTCCAGGCCATGCGCAGACGGCCATTTGCCAGAGGGTTTGGCGGACGGTGAACTGCCGGATCTTGCGTGCGGAGGAGGACACGGGGTGTTCCAGCACGCGGAATCCCTGACCCTTCCTTTTGCCCCAGCGCTTCAAGGCGCGCGAGAATCCGATCTCCTCGCCCGCATAGACGCTCTCGTCGAACCCGCCGGTCTCAGACCAGGCGTCCCGAAGCGCGAAAACATATGATCCTGCAGCAAAGCGAAAGGTTCTCGCGATCCAGTTCCAGGTCGCCACGGCGCGGCGAGCGCTCCAGCCCAGCACCTCGCCCTCCAACTCCACTTGCGCCCCGCCACCGCAAAACGCGCCCGACTCGAACGCCTCCCATGTCGCTTGGAGAACCACGGGTGTGAGCATCGCGTCCGCATCGAGCCAGACAAACCTCGATCCGACTGCGGCCCCGGCGGCGGCGTTGCGCGACCGCGCGATCTGGCGGTGTGTTTCGAGAATGACACGGGCACCGGCCGATTCGGCGATTTCCGCGGTGCGGTCGGTCGAGGCGTTGTTGCAAACGACGATTTCGTAGCGATCCAGACCGCAGGCCTTCGCAGACTCCTGAATCGAGGCGATGGCTCGACCGACAAGAGCCTCCTCGTTGTAGGCCGGAATCAAAAAACTGGTCGTCACGCCGTCCCTCATCGGATCTCCGTGGACGGGCGAACCGCGCCTACCGGATCATTGGCACGCCGTCGCGAAGGAGCTGCTCGACGAAGCCGGTGTGGTATTTGCCATCGCGGAAAGAGGAATTCTGCATGATCGCCTGCTGGAACGGGATCGTGGTCTTGACGCCGGTGATCATGTATTCGCTCAAGGCCCGCGACATGCGGCCGATGCAGGCGCTGCGACTGGAGGCCGTGGCGATGACCTTGGCGATCATCGAGTCGTAGTTCGGCGGAATCGGGTAGCCGGCGTAGGCGTGCGAGTCGATGCGAATGCCGCGGCCGCCGGGGGCGTAGTAGAGTTCGATATTGCCGGGGCAGGGCATGAAATTTTTCTCGGGATCCTCGGCGTTGATGCGGCACTCGATCGCATGGCCGCGCGCGCGGGCTTCGAGGACATGCTTGCTGAGGTGCTCGCCGGCGGCGACCTGGATTTGCTGCTTCACGAGATCGCATCCATAGACCTCCTCGGTAATGGGGTGCTCCACCTGGATGCGGGTGTTCATTTCCATGAAGTAGAAATTCCCGGCGTCGTCCACGAGGAACTCGATCGTGCCGGCGTTCGT
Source organism: uncultured Chthoniobacter sp. (assembly GCA_964403605.1). Lineage (GTDB taxonomy): Bacteria > Verrucomicrobiota > Verrucomicrobiia > Chthoniobacterales > Terrimicrobiaceae > UBA967. The sequence continues at coordinate 12,970 of CAYOGR010000056.1, read as the reverse complement.
GTAGCCGACGCTTTCGCAGAGTTTGATCGAGGCGTCGCCCATGCGCTTGCGGAGATCCTCGGTCATGAGCGGGGAGGGGCACTCCTCGACAATCTTCTGGTTGCGACGCTGGAGCGAGCAATCCCGCTCGCCGAGGTGGACGACCCGCCCGTGCTCGTCGCCGAAGACCTGAAATTCGATGTGGTGGGGATTGACGATGAATTTTTCGATGTAAACCGCGCCGTTGCCGAAGGCCTTGTCGGCCTCCATGCGGGCGGAGTGATAGCCCTGCACGAGGCTGGCATCGTTGTGCGCGATGCGCATTCCGCGACCGCCGCCACCGGCGACCGCTTTGATCATCACGGGATAGCCGATTTTACGGGCGATCTTGAGCGCCTCGTCCTCGGAGTCCACCGTGCCGTCACTGCCAGGGGAAATGGGAACCCCCGCCTTGCGCGCGCTGTCGCGCGCGGAGTTTTTGTCTCCCATCAAGCGGATGGCATTGGGCGTGGGGCCGATGAACTTGATATTGCAGCTCGCGCAGACCTCGGCGAAATGGGCGTTCTCGGCCAGAAATCCATAGCCGGGGTGGATGGCGTCCACATCAGCGATCTCGGCCGCGCTGATGATGCGGTCGATTTTCAGGTAGCTCTCGGGGCTGGGCGCGGGTCCGATGCAAATCGCCTCGTCGGCGAGTTGAACATGGAGGCTGTGGATGTCGGGCTCGGAATAGATGGCGACCGATTGAATTCCGAGTTCCTTGCAGGCCCGGATGATGCGCAGCGCGATCTCGCCCCGGTTGGCGATCAGGATTTTTTTGAACATGGCGGAAGGCCGATTATTTCAGGCGGAACATCGCCTGGCCGAATTGGACGGGCTTGCCATTCTCGGCGCAAATTTCGGTGACCGTTCCGGAAACCTCGGCCTTGACCTCGTTCATGACTTTCATGGCCTCGATGATGCAAACGACAGTTTCGGGTGTAATCTGTTGGCCGACAGAAACGAAAGGCGGGGCATCCGGGGAGGGGGAGGAGTAGAAAGTGCCCACCATGGGGGACTTGATTTCGATGCCGCCCGAGGCCGCCGGAGCAGATGGAGACGAATCCCCCGAAGTCGGGGCGGATGGCGCCGGGAGAGCCGTTGGTTCGCTGTAAGCAACCATCGGCTGGGAAGTGAAAACGGAGCGGGAAACCGTGGCTTCCGAGGTTTTGAGGGTGATCTTAAATCCCTCCCGTTCCATTTTGAAGACGGCGACGCCGTTTTTCTTCATGAGATCGATGAGTGAGCGAATTTCTTTGATGTCCACGGTAGGTAAGGTTTTTTTTGAACGGCGGGAATCCTGTCATGCGCCGTCTCGCACGGTCAAGCCGGGTATTTCCCTGATCCACGCCGCACCACACTTGAAAACCGCCGAATCCGCCACCACGCCAGTCACCAACATCGCCGCCTACCGCTTCGCCGAGTTGTCGGACCTCAAGCCGCTCCGCCAGCGGTTGATGGATTTTTGCAAGGCCAGGTCGCTCAAGGGCACGATCCTGCTGAGCACCGAGGGCGTGAACTTGTTCGTCGCCGGGAGCGCGGCGGGTGTGGAGGGTTTGGTCGCCGAACTCCACGCCGTGCCGGGACTCGCCGATCTGGCCCCGAAATACAGCGAGAGCGCGCACCAGCCATTCACCCGAATGCTCGTGAGGATCAAAAAAGAAATCATCGCCTTTGGTGTCGAAGGCATTCGTCCGGGCCTGCGCACCTCGCCGAAGCTGCCCGCCGCCACCCTCAAACAATGGCTCGACGAGGGCCGCGACATCGCGCTCCTCGACACGCGCAACGACTACGAGGTGAAGCTCGGCACATTCCGCGGCGCGATTCCTGCGGGGATCGACCACTTCCGGGATTTTCCAAAGGCTGTGGAAAAACTCCCCGACTCGATGAAAAACCAACCCGTCGTGATGTTCTGCACCGGCGGCATCCGTTGCGAAAAAGCCGGCCCCTACATGGAGTCGCAGGGCTTTCGCGAGATCTATCAACTCGATGGCGGCATCTTGAAATACTTCGAGGAGGTCGGCGGCGCGCATTACGACGGCGAGTGTTTCGTCTTCGACCAGCGCGTGGGTGTCGACCCCGCCCTGCGCGAGACCGGTTCCTCGCAATGCTACCGCTGCCTCGCGCCGCTCACCGCCGAGGATCAGGCCGACGAACGATTCGTCCCCGGGCAAAGTTGCCCGTTTTGTTTCAAGACCGGTGCCGAGCAAATGGCCGACCGCATCACCGCGCTCGAGGCTGCGATCCGCCAAGCCGCCACGCCGCTGCCCGGCAGCATCCCGGCTGACAATTTCCGCCCCATCGCAATTCCCGCCGAATGCGACGGGCGCGGGATTTTGGAAACGCTCGGCGAGCTTTTTCCCCACACCGACCCCAGCGAATGGCGGGTGCTGTTTGAAAAAAACCAAATCCTCTCCGCCGCCCGCGAGCCGGTTTCTCCAAGCCACCGCGTCCGCGCCGGGGAGCGTTATCTCCGAAAAACTCCCGCCGACATCGAGCCCGAGGTCAACGCCGACATCCGCATCCTCCACGAAGACGAAGCCCTCCTCGTCATCGACAAACCCGCGCCCCTGCCCGTGCATCCCAGCGGGCGCTTCGACCGCAACACCCTCCTCTCGATCCTGCACAAAGCCTGCCATCCGCTGAAACCCCGCCCCGCCCACCGGCTCGACGCCAACACCAGCGGCCTCATCGTCTTCACCCGCACGCGGCATTTCGCCAAGCTCGTGCAACCGCAGTTCGAACGCGGCGAGGTGGAAAAAACCTACCTGGCGCGAGTTCATGGCCACCCGGCCGAAGAGGAGTTCTCGTGCGAAGCCCCCATCGCCAACGAACCCACCAGCGCCGGAGCCCGCGACATCGACCCCGATGGCCTCCCCGCCCAAACCCATTTCCGAGTCCTCCGCCGCGACCCGGATGGCACCGCGCTCGTCGAGGCCCGCCCGCTCACCGGCCGCACCAACCAAATCCGCGCCCACCTCTGGCACCTCGGCCACCCCATCGTCGGCGACCCCGTCTATTTGAAAAACCGCAAACTCGGCACCAGTCAAACCCTCCGCCCCTCCGATCCCCCCATGTGCCTCCACGCCCACCGCCTCGCCTTCCGCCATCCCCTCGACAACACTCCCGTGCGCTTCGAGACCCCATCCCCGATTTGGGCGATTTAAAAGGGGTTGAACCCCGCTCACAACCGGGCAGAGCACGGGGGGAGCGAAGTCACGACTCGAAAAGCTGGAGGCCCGACCGCCGGATCGGCCTGGACTTCTGGCGCGAATGCTCCTTGACCCACCTGCTTTCCCTTTCGTTTTCGCCTTTCTGAAAATTCCCGCGGATCAGGGCAAAAAGGAGCGTCCTCCCTTTGCGGGCAATGGGCTCGATATCCATCGGCCGCCACAGACCGCCGCCACAACCACTGGGGCGTCTCAACCGCGCTTGCGCGTGAGCATGATTTGGTTGCCCTCGGGATCCGCACACAGGGCCAGGTGGGGGGGCTCGCCGGGTTGGTCGGACATCGGTTCATGGCGCAGAACACCACCCGCGGAGACGAGTTCGGAAGCTCCGGTGAGAACATCGGAAACTTGGAAGGCGAGGCCGGTCCAGGTGGCTTCATCCTCCCCGCCGCTGTGGATGCCGAGCGTGGATCCGGCGATGTCGAGTTCGGCCAGGTTTTCGTTTTGGCGGGTGACTTTCGCGCCGAAAAGCGAGGTGTAGAAATTCACGGCCCGGGCAAGATCCTTGGCCCAGATGATGTATTTGAGGCGTTCAACGGTCATTTTGCGGTGGCGGTTTCCCAGTTGTAATCGATGGTGCGAAGCCGGCGTTGTTTTGTGCCAAGCCGGGGGACGCAGGCGATGAGGGCTTTGGTGTAGGGGTGCCGGGGGGCGCGGAGGATTTGTTCGGTCTCGCCGGTTTCGACGATTTCGCCCCGGAACATCACGGCGACGCGGTCGCAGAGACCGCGGATAATGCCGAAATTATGGGTGATGAGGATCAGTGCCATGTCGAATTCCGAGCGAAGGCGTTTCAACTCGGCGAGGATCTGGGCCTGGATGGTGACATCGAGCGCGGTGGTGGGCTCGTCGGCCACAAGCAGGCGCGGCCGGCAGGCGAGGGCCATGGCGATCATGGCGCGTTGTTGCATGCCGCCGCTGAGTTGGTGCGGGTAGTCGTGCATGCGCTTCGCGGGATCGACAATGCCAACGGCGTCCAACCACTTGGCTGCCTCGGCATCGACATTCTTAACTTCTGGCCGGTGCAATCGGATGCCTTCCGCGATCTGGCTGCGGATCGTGAAAACCGGATTCAGCGAGGTGGCGGGCTCTTGAAACACATAGGCGATACCGCCACCGCGCACGGAGCGGAGTTCCGCAGGGGGCATCCCAAGGATCTCGCGACCCTCGAAACGGATCGAACCGCTGGCGAACTCGGCGGGAGGCGTTGGCAGAAGCCGGGACAGGGAGAGGGCGGTGACGCTTTTGCCGCTGCCGCTCTCGCCGACGATGGCCAGCGACCCACCGTGCTCCATGGAAAACGAAACATTCTTCACGGCCTGGACGAGGCCGTTTTCGGTGCGGAAATGGATCGAGAGGTTTTCGACTTCGAGGAGCGGAGCGTTCATTGCGGGCGGGTTTCGGCGGCGCGGCGGAGGGCATCCCCGGCGATGTAAAAGGCGAGCGAGGCGGTGAAAATGGCGAGACCCGGAAAGACGATCAGCCACCAGGCGTCGAGAATGTAGGTTTTTCCGTCGGCGATGATGTTTCCCCAAGTGGCCTGCGGCGGAGGGACGCCAAAACTCAGAAAACTCAGGCCCGACTCGACAAGGATCGCATCGGGAATGCTGACGATGGCCGTGACGAAAATCGGCGCGGCGGCGTTAGGCAGGATGTGCCGGAAGATGACTTTCCACCCGCTCTGGCCCATGGCGCGGGCGGCGCGGACATACTCGCTCTCGCGCAGGGTGAGGAACTCGGCGCGAACCAAACGCGCGGTGCCGGTCCAACTCACCAGGCCGATCACGGCGATGATGATCCAGATATTCGGCCCCAAAATGGCAATCGCGCTGAGAATTAAAAAAAACGAGGGAAAGCAGAGAAGCGCATCGACGATCCGCATGAGCACATTGTCCACCCAACCCCCGAAGTAGCCACTAATCGCGCCGACCACGATTCCAATTCCCAGCGAGACCGCCATGGCCACGAAGCCGACGGTGAGCGAAATTGTCGAGCCGGCGACCATGCGCGAGAGGACATCGCGGCCGAGGTTGTCGGTGCCGAGCCAATGGGTCGCCGAGGGCGGCTGGAGCTTGGCCGCGAGATTGGTGGCATTCGGATCCATCGGCATCGGAAGGCCGAGAAGCATGAGAAGTCCGGCCACAATCGCGATGGTGAAAAACAAGGCGATAAAACCGAGCGAGACGACGGCTAGACGATCAGCAAAAAAACGAGCCGCGACACGGCGCATCGGGCTGCCGGGAGGGGGCGCAATCACTGAAATCGGTGAAGGGGAGGGCGCCGCAGTCATGCGCTCGGAATGTAGCACAGGCGTCCCGCTTGTGTTGGCTCGCGATGCTTCTCATCGATGAAGTTGCCACGCGAATGCCACACACGGCCGGGACGGCCGTGCCCCCTTGTTGGAAGGTCTGCGCTAGGGGAGATTTTTGATCGCAGGCGGGAGGCCTGCGCTACATGCCGGGAGGGCCTCACTTCGCCTTGGCGTAGAGCTCCGCGACATAGGGCCAGTTAACCGTGTTCCACCAGGCGAGGGCGTAATCCCCGCGGCGGTTTTGGTATTTCAAATAGTAGGCATGCTCCCAGACATCGAGTCCGAGGATGGCGTTGTAGCCTTCGAGGAGCGGCGGATCCTGATTGGGAGTGGAGAGGATGGAGAGTTTGCCGTTCTTCACCACGAGCCACGCCCAACCGCTGCCGAAGCGCTTCATCGCCGCATCCGTGAATTGTTTTTTGAACTCGTCGAAGGAGCCGAAGGCCGTGTCGATTGCCTTGGCAAGGTCGCCAGCGGGCGTGCCGCCACCGTCGGGTGACATCATCAACCAGAACTCCGAGTGGTTCACATGGCCGCCGACATTATTTCGCAGGCCCGCGCGAATCGACTCGGGGGCCTTGTCCAGGTTGCGGAGCAATTCCTCGGGACTGAGCTTGGCGAGTTCGGGTTGGTCGGCGAGGAGCTTGTTGGCGTTGTCCACATACGCCTTGTGGTGTTTCCCGTGGTGGATGCGCATCGTTTCGGCATCGATGTTGGGCTCGAGGGCCTCGGGCGCATACGGGAGCGGCGGAAGCGTGTAGGGACCGGATGGCGTCTCCTGGGCAAGGAGGGTCTGCAGCGTCAGAACCAGCGCGGCGAAGGCGAAAATGGATTTGCAACGAAGGCGAGGGACGGTTTGGGATTTCATGGCGCGCCCAAATTATCCCATGACCTCCACGAGGCAACCTGCAAAAATCCCCACGGACTTCGAGCGGAAGGTCTATTCCGCCGTCTCAAAAATCCCTCCCGGCTTTGTCAGCACCTACTCCGCCATCGCGGCGGCGTGCGGCTCGGGATCTCCCCGCGCGGTCGGCCAGGCCCTTCGGAAAAACCCTTTCGCGCCCGAGGTTCCCTGCCACCGCGTCGTTCGCGCAGACGGCTTGACCGGCGGATTTTTCGGGAAAACCTCGCGCGTTGCTCTTGATCAGAAACGCCGACTTCTTGAAGAGGAAGGCATCGCATTCGACACCCACGGCCGCGTGCTGCCCCGCTTTCTCAAGCGCAAGCCGTAAAGAGATCCGCTCCGGCGTCGGGGGATTCCGCCGCCGTGCCCCGCGTTCGCCGCGCGATCAGCCCGCGGAGCTTGTCGAGCGGCACGCTCAAAAACCGCGCATCCGCCTCGCTCATCCCCTCGATCAAATCGAGCAGAATGTCGCCATCGCGCTCGATCTCGCGAAGGATGCGGGATTTGGTGAGGGGAATCTTGTCGCAGGCCGTGCGCGGCAGGATGTAGTCCACATCCCCGGTCAGGCGCTGGATCTCGTCATGGCTCAAAATCATGGAAGAGAACGAGGGGTGGATGGCATGTCTTGCATGCTAGCGGGTGCCGCCGCTCGCCGCAATGTCGGAAAAATCTTGCTCCGCCCGCGCGGCCCCGCCGATATGAAGCCCGAATGACTCTCGACGCCTACCTGCAAACCGCTCTCGACGCCGCCCAAGCCGCCGGAGGATTTCTCCGGGCCAATTTCGGCAAGCCCCTGCATGTCGATGAAAACCTCGCCCACGACATCAAGCTGGAACTCGACAAGCGCAGCCAGGCCCTCATCGAATCCATCATTCTCGACCGCCACCCCGACCACGCGATCTACGGCGAGGAGGGAATTCGCGGAGATCAATCCGCCGGGCACCAATGGATCATCGACCCCATCGACGGCACTGTGAATTTTTTCTACAACATCCCGCACTTCGCTGTGAGCATCGCGCTCCGGAGGGCAGGGCAAATCCTCGTCGGCGTGATCTACGACCCCATGCGCGACGAGATGTGGTCCGTCCAACACGGCTCCCCTGCCCTTCTCAACGGCCAGCCGATCTCCGTCAGCCCGCGCGACTCGCTCTCCGAGGCCACGATCTCCATCGGAGTTTCCAAAAACATCGACACCATCAATCACAGCCTCCCCCTCTTTGAAAAAATGGTTCGCAACGCGAAAAAGTGCCGCATGATGGGCAGCGCCTCGCTCGACATCGCCTATGTCGCCTGCGGACGGCTCGACGCCTACATCGAAAATACGATCAGCCTCTGGGATGTCGCCGCCGGGATCCTCCTCGTCGAAACCGCCGGCGGACGCGTGGACATGCGGCCGCACGAATCCCTCCCCGAGAAATACTCCATCGTCGCCTCCAGCGGCAAAATCGACCTCGAATGATCGCCACCGGCATCGGCTACGATGTCCACCGCCTCGTTGCGGACCGCCCGCTTGTGCTCGGCGGCGTGGAGATCCCCCACCCGCTCGGCCTGGACGGCCACTCGGACGCCGATGTGCTTTGCCATGCCATCGCCGACGCCCTCCTCGGCGCCTCCGGCGAGCCAGACATCGGCCACCTTTTTCCAAATACCGACCCCTCGATTCGCGGCATCAGCAGCCTGGAGATTCTCCGCCGCGTTCGTGCCCTGTTGGACGAAAAATCCATTCGCCTCCACAACATCGATGCGACGCTCATCGCCGAGGAACCCAAAATCTCTCCTCACCTCGTTCTGATGAAAGAACGCATCGGCGCCGCCCTCGGCCTGCCGCCGAGCCACATCGGCATCAAAGCCACCACAAACGAAGCCATGGGCTTTTTAGGCCGCGGCGAAGGCATGGCCGCCCTCGCAACCGCCTGTGTCGATCGCCCGGTTTAAAAAAACAAGGGGCCTTCTAGTTTTCAGCAACCCACGGGCGGGGCGCCCATGGATGATCGCAGCAAGCTGAGATTGGCAGAAAAAATGCAAAAATCAGGCAAGCTCGCTTGCAGAGTTTTTGTTTTGGTTCTTCTGCCCCATTCGCGCAGCAAATTCAGCCGCGACCACGAAACCCCCTCCGTGTTCTCCGTGTCCTCTGTGGTTAAATCAAATTTTAAGCTCTCAGCTCTCGCTCCTACGGCTCGAGTTGGGAGGCGAGTCGCCGGATGGCTTGGGCGAGAGCGGCATCCTCGATGCGCAGCAGGGCGCGGTAGACGGGGAGGACGACCCGGCGGCGGTGCAATCTTTCGGGCCAGTTCGGGAGAAGGACGGCAACCCGCAGCGGATAAAGATGCAGAAGGCACTGGTCGCCCTGTCGACACTCGGTTTTGAGCCCGTGCTCGATGGTTCCGATCGCCCCGGCCTCCTCGGCGGCCTCCATCAACGCAACCTCCTGCCGCGTCATGTCCGATTCCAAGCCACCCTTGGGAACAATCCAGCGTGTTCCCGAGGAACTTGTGATGAGAACAATGTGGAGGATGCCGTCCTTGAAAAGAAATGGCAGCGCCCCGGCTTGGGAGCAGCCATTGCGCAGGGGCGGTATTCCGTGCAGGGCGAGATGGGCGTCCGAGAATTCGTCGCGCCCGCTGATTTCCTGGCCGAACCACTTGGGCGGCTGGAAGGCCGTGGCGAGTCGGAGGCTTGGAAAACCCACGACAGCAATCGAGAGGGTGGCCTGCCGGCACTCGATGGTTTCCTCCAGAAATTTGCACGATCCCAAACGCGCCGGTCGGACACTTTTATAGATCCGGGCTCCCTCCACGAGTTTCCAGAGGGAGTCAAAATCGGACTTTCCGAGAGGAACCTCGCGCTTCCAAAGAAAGCGTTGGCGACCCTCACAGACTCTCAAAAACTGCTCCTCGCCCTTGCGGCACACAAAGACCTCCCGGTTGCCCTGTGCGCTCAGACAGCCGATCTGCAGCGTTTCCGAGGAGACTCCCCGGGTCCCGGCGACAGGTTTTTTCAGCAAAAATCTTCGTTCGATGGCGCTGGCGTCATTCACGGCGGTTTAAATTTGCAGGGAACATGACATCACCTCGGCGCGGCGAAAACGCCTTTTTAAGAGGAGGGCCGGATTGCCCATGCCGCTTTTCGTGATGCGGCGGCCGGATGCGTCCGTTTTCCCTATTGAACCACTCACGACTGGCACATACAAAGCCGCTGCATGACCATGGAATCATTCAAGGCGAATCCGCTGCGCGACGGTCTCAATCTGCGATCGATCCCCGATCCCTGCTCGTTGGTCATCTTCGGCGCCACGGGCGACCTGACGCACCGCAAGCTCGTTCCCGCCCTCTACAACCTCGCCGCCGACGGGGCGCTTCCCCAGGCCATCAGCGTCGTGGGTTTCGCCCGGCGCGACAAAACGAGCGGGATTTTCCGCAAGGAACTTGGCGAGGCCGTTCGCAAATTCTCGCGCCAGGCGGTCAATGACGAGCTTTGGGAGAATTTTTCAAATTGCATCACCTATCACCGGAGCGAATTCGACAACCCCGAGGGCTATGAGTCCCTCGCCCGCCATCTGGAGGAACTCGACGCCGCCCGCGGCACAAGCGGGAACCGGCTTTTCTACCTCGCCGCCTCGCCGGATCAATTCGAGGTGATTTTGGAAAACCTCCGCAAAAGCGGACTCAACACCGCGAAGCCCGGTTCGTGGGCCCGTGTGATTGTGGAGAAGCCGTTCGGCACCGACCTCCCGAGCGCCCGCCGGTTGAACGACCTCGTCGAGGGCGCGTTCGAGGAATCCCAGACCTACCGTATTGACCACTATCTCGGCAAAGAAACCGCCCAGAACATCATGGTCATGCGCTTCGCCAACGCGATTTTCGAGGCGATGTGGAATTCCCGCTACATCGACCATGTCCAGATCACCGCGAGTGAACCGCTCGGCGTCGAGGGCCGCGCGGGCTACTACGACAACTCCGGCGCCCTCCGCGACATGGTGCAGAACCATCTCCTGCAACTCCTCTGCCTCACGGCCATGGAACCGCCCGCCGGTCTCGATGCCGACTCGATCCGCGATGAAAAGGTGAAGGTGCTGCGTTCCCTGCGCCCTCTCGCGGGTGACGAGGTGTTCCGCCATGTCGTCCGCGCCCAATACGGCGCCGGCACTGTGAACGGCAAACGGGTGGCGGCCTACCGGGACGAACTCAATGTGAACCCCGAGTCCGAAACGGAAACCTTTGTCGCCCTTGAGGTGAATGTGGACAACTGGCGCTGGGCCGGTGTCCCGTTTTTCATCCGCGTCGGCAAGCGGCTTCCCAAGGGGGGAACCGAAATCGCCGTTCAATTCAAAAGCGTGCCACCGGTGCTTTTCCGCGCCACGGGAGAATCGGTGGACGACAATGTGCTCGTGATCCGCATCCAGCCGGACGAGGGAATTTCGCTGCGCATGTGCGCGAAGATGCCCGGTTCCAGCCTGCGCATCGAGCCGGTGAAGATGGATTTCCACTACGGCACGAGCTTCGGCAAGGCCACACCCGAGGCCTACGAGCGCCTGCTTCTCGACGCGATGAGCGGCGATGCCACGCTTTTCGCCCGACGCGACGAGGTCGAGGAGGCGTGGAAATTCATCGATTCCATCCATGAAGCCTGGCGCGCTCGCTCGAGCGATCTCGCCATTTACTCGGCGGGATCCTGGGGCCCGAGCGAGGCGGAGGCCCTCATTCAACGCCACGGAGCCACATGGAGACGGTTGTGACATTCGACTCCTCGGGCTTGGGAATCCCGGTCGAGATCGGTCGCATCGACAAGGAGCTGGGCAAACTCTGGGAGTCGAGTGACGACTCGAAAACACGCGCGTCTCTCATCAATTTTGTCATTCATACGGAGGATCCAAACGCTCTCGCGGCGGACACGGAGATCATTTCCACCATTGCTGCGAAACATCCCTGCCGCGCGATTCTGATTTTCTCGAATCCCGGCGCACCCGCTCCGGCGGCGGAGGCCTGGATCAACGCGCATTGCCACCAAACAGGCCAAGGAAGCAGACAACTTTGCTCCGAACAAATCACCTTCCGACTCGATGGCGAGAGCGCCCACGCGCTGCCGAATATCGTTTTCTCGCATCTGGACTCCGATTTGCCGCTTTGCCTCTGGTGGCAGGGCGTCCTTCCCGAGCCGCTCGATGAAACCCTTTGGGTGTGGGTGGACCGCCTGATCTACGATAGCGCCGCCTGGGCCAATCCGGCGCACCAGTTTTCCCTGGTCCGCCACCTTTCCGCGGGAATACGCAAGGGCACCGTCCTTTGCGACCTGAACTGGACCCGCCTGCAGCCTTGGCGCTACGCCCTAGCCAGTCTCTTCGACCACGCCGCCGCCTTTCCCAAACTCTCCAAAGTCGATTCGATCGAGATCGACATCGACCCGGGCTCGCACACTTCCGCGCTTCTTTTGCTGGGTTGGTTCGCCTGCCAACTCGATTGGAGCATGGAGGGATCCTCCGATCGATTCCTCTCCGCCGACGGGCGCAAGATCGACTTCACGATCCGCGAAAACGGGAATCTCAAGCGGAAAGCCGTTAGAATTCGCTGTGAAGACGCGGAGTTTGAATTGGCGCTCGGAACGGACTCGGTTTTTTTCGAGGCGTCGACCCGCATCCGCGGTATCGCCGAGTCCCGCCAACTCCTGCCTGCTCCGCGGCAAAATACCACGGATACGCTTTTGGCTGAACTTAGCCGCGCCGGGCGGCATCCCCTCTACACGAAGTCGCTCGAAAAAATCCTTCCGTTGCTCGGGTGCTGAGCCTCAGCGCTTGTCGAGCACGGCGTTCCACTCGTCGAGGCGCTTTTTCTGCGCGGCGAAAAGGTCGTCGGTGGAATCGAGGATTTCGATTTTCTCGATCTTGTCGCCCTGCTTGATCGCGTTCACGACATCCTGACCCTTCGTGACGCTGCCGAAGACGGTGTGCTTGCCATCGAGCCAGGGAGTCGGCACATGGGTCACAAAAAATTGGCTGCCATTGGTTCCAGGGCCGGCATTGGCCATCGAGAAAATGCCCGGACGGTCGTGCTTGAGCGCCGGAGTGCACTCGTCCTCAAAACGGTAACCAGGGCCACCACGGCCGGTGCCATCGGGATCGCCGCCTTGGATCATGAAATCTGGAATCACGCGGTGGAATGACAGCCCGTTGTAGTAGCCGCGCCGGGCGAGATTGAGGAAATTGGCGACCGTGACCGGTGCCTTGGAGGAGAGAAGGGTGGCTTCGATGGAGCCTTTGTTGGTGGTGAGAATGATTCGGATGTCTTGCATGGAGCCGGTGTCTGTGGCCGAGGCGTGGACGATTGTCAAACCGAGAAGCATGGCGGCAAAGAGTCTTTTCATGGCCGAAAATCGTAAAACCATCCCGCCCTCCATGGCAAACCCGCAAAAATCAAGAGGCTCTCCCTCGCGGGAGAGCCTCTTTCATTGGATATCAATCTTTCGTTTGCCTTAGCTGATCAGTCGGAGGATCGACTGGGTCGATTGGTTCGC
>CAYOGR010000055.1:3578-14408 GCA_964403605.1 uncultured Chthoniobacter sp. | reverse complement strand
CGCCCGAGCCTGAAGCGCCTAAAAAGCGGGGACGCCCGCCGAAGGCAAAAACCGCCACAGCCAAGCCTCGAAAATCTCGAGCCCCAAAAAATACCAAGACCCGCAAGGAAACTCCCGCCACCTCCGCCATTCTGTCCGATCCGGCTCCCTCCCCGGATCCAAAAAAATATTCTGCCGAAATCTCCCTGCCTTTTCCGGAAGTCTTCTCCCGGACTTTTTCGCAATCGAGGATCCGCGCCCTTACGATCGGCGTCATCGTTGCAACCTTGGCTTTCCTCTACCTGTTTGTTCAATTCCGCGGCCTTTCCTCTCCCGCGGCAATGGATCAAGCGCAAATCGCCCGGGAAATCGCATCAGGCCATGGATTTTCCACGAAATACCTCCGTCCATTCGCCATCTGGCAACTCGAACAGGCCGGAAAATCCATTCCACCGGATAATTTTCCGGACTTCTTCCAGTCGCCCCTGAACCCGCTGCTAAACGCTCTCCCGCTGAAACTCGTGGAGTCGTCTTGGAAGCTCGGACCGCTGGACATCGTTTACATTGGCGACCGCATGATCGCTGGCACCGCGATCCTCTTTTTTCTGCTTTCGATCGCAATCTGGTATTTCGTCGGATGTCGGTTGTTCGATCGGAAGTTGGCCGCCTTGGGCTGCGCCATGATCCTCCTTACGGATTTCTTCTGGCAATTCTCCCTCTCGGGCCTGCCTCAAATGCTGATGCTTCTGATTTTTTCGGGAGCTTGCTGGACAACCCTCCGGGCTCTGGAGAAAAAAAACGACCGCCGTCCCCTCCGGATGTGGCTTGCGGCCACGGGAGTCCTTTTTGGCCTGATGATTCTGGCCCACGGCGCGGCAGCATGGATTTTCCTCGGCTGGCTCGTTTTTGCCTCGCTGGTCTTCCGTCCGCGCGGATCCGCCGTGATCGCCCCTGTCATCGCGGCGCTGCTCGTCCTGGCACCTTGGCTTTTACGCAACCACATGGTCTGCGGCAATCCGCTGGGAATCGCCGGCTATGAACTTCTCGCCCCGCCGCTGAATTCCGAGGCCGGCTACCTCCGCTCGTTTTCAGAGGCCCCTTCCGTGGCGGGAATGCGGTTGCTCAATCGATTGGGGACCGGCTTGCTGACCCAAGTCGGAGGGCTTCCGGCTTTTCTTGGAATGAATATTGTCGCGCTGCTGTTTTTCGTCGCACTTCTGCATCGCTTCAAAACAGCCGACACCGACCATTTCCGCTGGGGTGTCTTGGCGATGTGGATCGCAGCCTGTCTTGGCATGGCTCTTTGCGGAGTCGATGGTGCGATCCATGCGAACCAGCTCCATGTTTTGTTCATCCCGCTATTTCTCTTTTATGGACTGGCCTTTGTTTTGGAACTCTGGGCTCGGTTGGAAATCCCCTCCACTGCTGTTCGCAGGAGCTTTCCCATCCTTTTGGTTCTATTCTGCGCGTTGCCTCTCGTTATGCGGCTGGCCGCGAAGCCTTCACCTGCCATCCAATGGCCTCCTTATGTGCCGCCCTTCATCGCGATCCTCGGCGAGTGGTATGGCGAAAAGGAAATCATCGCCTCGGACATGCCCTGGGCCGTTGCCTGGTATGCCAATCGTCCTTCCGTTTTGCTTCCGAAAACGATGAAGGATTTCAACCGGATCAGCGACTACCGGGTATTCGGCGAACCCATCACCGGCCTCTACCTCACGCCCATCACTGGAAATTCCCGCCTTTTCTCGGAAATCTACAAGGGCCCCTACACGGAATGGGTTCAATTGATCGAGCGTCCTCCAAAAACCCGGGAATTCGCCCTGCCCGTCTTCACGCCGCTGCCGATCGACGGCGAATGCATTCTTTATGCCGACCGGGACCGCTGGTCCCGGCGCGAGTGATTTTATGGACGCCCTCACACTTACCAAACCCGAATGGGAGGCCCTCTTGCTCGAGATGGGCGAACCGGCCTACCGCGCCGGTCAGATCCTGGATTGGCTCTTCCGACGGCGTGTTCGCGACTGGGCTGACATGTCAAACCTGCCCTCCCCGCTACGCGAAAAACTGGCCGCGAAATTTCCCTCTCAACGCCTCGAGAAGGTGCGCGTAACCGGATCCAAGGACACAACGCGGAAATTTCTCTTCCGGCTCGCCGACGGCCAACTCATCGAAAGCGTCCTGATCCCCGCCTCGCCCGCACTTTACGGCGAAGCCTCGGATCGCCGCACGATCTGCATTTCAAGCCAGGTCGGCTGTGCCTACGGGTGCAAGTTCTGCGCCAGCGGACTGGAAGGCTGGAAACGAAACCTTACCGCCGCCGAGATCGTGGACCAGTTCCTGCAAGTCGAGTCCGAGAGCGGTGAGAAGATCAATAATATCGTCTTCATGGGAATGGGGGAGCCTATGGCGAACTACGAGAACCTTCTGCGTGCGATCACGATTCTGAACGCCTCCTGGGGTGTGGGTGTGGGTGCACGCCACATGACGGTTTCCACATCCGGTCTGGTTCCTCGCATCCGCGACCTCGCCGCGCAACCGCTCCAAGTTCGCCTCGCCATTTCCTTCCACGGGGCAACGGACGAGGTTCGCTCCCGGATCATGCCGGTGAACAAAAAACATCCCGTCGAGGAGTTGCTCTCGGCCTGCGAGGATTATGTGGCCCGGAAAAAACAGCGCCTCACTTTTGAATACATTCTCATCCGCGACATCAACGACTCGCCGGAGCAGTCGCGTCTCCTTGCGAAACAAGCGCGCCGCGTGAACGCGAAAATCAATCTGATTCCCTACAACACGGTCGAAGGCCTCGAATGGGAACGGCCGGACGAAAAGCGCCAGGATGAATTCCTGGCCATCCTTCGCGGCGCCGGGGTGGAGGCGACACTCCGCCGCGAGAAGGGCCACGACATCGCCGCCGCCTGCGGCCAACTCCGGTTGCAGGTCGAAAAATCCTTTGCGCGCGGGACGGTCTTGATTTAGCGGTTCCATGATGTCGGACAACAACGACGATTTCGAGCCGGAGGAAGCCTGGGACGAGTATGTCTGGGAGCGCTTTCTCCAGGAACAGGACCGCAACACCGAAAAATACTTCAAGCTTCTCGAGACCTACATGGACCACCCGAACCGCGACGAGATCATCGCCGAGGAAATGGGTTGGAGTGTTTTCGAGGTCGCCGAGGAGGCGTTCGAGTCCGACGAGGATCCCGCGCCGACCGAGTTTGTCCTCGAGGACGAGATCGATGGCGACGAGGAATTCGAGCAATTCACCCGCTCGCCGGTTTATGCCGATACGCTGCGGCTTCACAAATGGATCAACCGGCTTTTCGACTCGCGTGAGGATTTGAGAGAACACCCCGAAGCCGTCCGCTTCGCCACGCGTTCGGCGATCTGCGGCGCCAAGCTGGCCGCCGCCCTTTGTGGAGAGGACACCACCGAGATCGGCATGACTATTGCCTACCTCAAACGCGCGCTGAAAGCCGCCAACGACGCCCTCGATGCCGCCCAAAACCTCGCCGAGACCGGAGTTCTCGACCGCCGCCGGGCCAACCACGGGCGGCGTTTGGTTTTTTCCATCCGCAACCGCGTCGTGGACCACATGCGGGAATACCGCCGCCTCTGGTCGGAGCGCCACGGCCCCTGAGGATTGCTAGCCGTTTCCGGATTTCTCGGGGGCCGGAATCCTATCACGCTCCAGAGAGCCTTCGCGGCGGACGGGGTTTTTCCTCCAGCCCTTCCACCATTGCACCGCCCGGACAAGCTGCTTCCAAATCCGGCCGCGAAACGAGTTCGGGAGAAGAATCAAATCCCAGAGGTGCGATTCGCTCGTGGACATCTGCCGTTTGAACTCCGCGTCGTTTTGCAGGAAATCGTAAACACGGCGGCCCTCCTCCAGGCATTTTTGGATCGAAAACAACATCAGCAATCGCCCCGGGCTGTTCACGGCAAACTCGGGATCAAACACCGTGCTGTGCATGCAGTAGGAATCCATCCCGAGAAACCCGATCTCGTGGGCGACCAGCCGGCCATCCACGGTCAGGATGGAAACCCGGACGCGGCGGCTCGCGGCGAGGTTTTGCATCAAGAGGTCGTAAAACCCGCGCATTTCGGGGAGCTGGAAAATCCCCGCACGCTCCTGCCATTTCCAGCTCGCCTTTTCGAGTTCGACCATTTTCGGAAGCCATGGGGCGATCTCCTCGGGAGTGTCGAGCGCACGCAATTCCACCTCGCCCAAATCGGAGAGCCTGCGCGCCTTGTGACGGAGGGTCTGGCGGGTTTTGGGCCCGAAAACCGTGGCTGTGTAAGAGGTGAAATCCTGAAACCGGTCGAGCTCAACCAGAAATCTCGGCGTTCGCTGCCGCAGCAAATGCGGGGGCTTGAGAGTTTTCAGGCAGGGCTGGAGAACCTCCTCCGCGAAACTCCGGGTGAGCAGGGGCAACCATGCAAAATTGAATTCTGCCACACCCTCCGCCAGCGCGAGGACCAGTGGCTCCCTCGCCTCCGGGCTTGCCACCGGATCAAAAAGGTCCGCCGCCTGCGAGGCCGCCGGAAGCAAGGCCTTGCCAAACGCCGGAAGCGGGTATTCAAAAAAAGGCCATACACCCGAGAGACGCCCCTGCGTCCTCGCGATCACGAAATAAACCTCATGCCTTCGCCCAAGACTCGACAGCCATGTGTAAACCCACTCGGGGGAAAAATAGACATTCGGGCAAGGCAGCGATTCGTAGAATTCGGAGTATTCAGCCTCCAAGGCGAAAGCCTCTTTCCGGGAGCGGAGGATGGACGATGTCACATCTCGGAACATGCTGGAATTGAAGTGGATTATTCCCAGCCGCTTTCCAAGGAGATTTTTACCACGAAATGAAATATCGAGGCCGGATCGCCCCCTCCCCCACGGGTCTTTTGCACATCGGCCACGCAGCCACCTTTTCGACGGCCCATGGCCGCGCCCGCGAATCCGGCGGCGAAATTCTCCTTCGCATCGAGGATACCGACCTCCAACGCTGCAAACCGGAATTCTCCAACGCTGCGATGGAGGATTTGAAATGGCTGGGCCTCGAGTGGGACGGCGAACCGGTTTTCCAGAGTCAACGCCGGGCGCATTACCTCGAGGCATGGACACGCTTGCGCGACTCGGGGTTCCTTTATCCCTGCCACCGCTCCCGAAAGGAAATCTCCAGCCTGGCTCCCCACACCGAGGAACCCCTCTTTCCGACCCATTGGCGATCCGATTGCTCGGAATCAAAAAATTTCGCCACCCCCTCGGGAGTCAACTGGCGCTTCCGGGTGCCTGACGGCGAGGTCGTCTCTTTCGTGGATGAAAATTTCGGCCCGATCCAAAAGGCTGCGGGAATCGACTTCGGGGATTTTCTCGTTTGGAACCGTGATGACATTCCCGCCTACGAACTGGCAGTCGTGGTGGACGACATCCTCATGGACATCACCGAGGTCGTTCGCGGCGAGGATCTCCTCACCTCCACGGCCCGCCAAATCCTCCTTTACCGTGCCCTCGGGGCCACGCCGCCCGGATGGTTCCACTGTCCGCTCGTTTGCGACGACCAAGGCCATCGACTCGCCAAAAGAACCGGAGGCCTGGAAATCCGCACGCTTCGCGAGCAAGGCCTCTCACCCGGGGAGGTCTTGGCCTTGGCGCGGAAAAGTCAGCCCTGCCGGGCTTAGAAACGGCTGCTCCCCGGGCCTCCAGGGATTGATGGAAAATCGGCTCTGCTCGATCCGTTCCTGCCATTCGCCGCACAGGATCAAAGCTTCCCGGACATCGAGGCCGAGATGGATGGGGGCGTAGGGCGCGAGATTTTTTTTAGCGAGAAGAAAGAGTCGAACGGCGGGCCTGAGCCTTCGACCATCAATGGGATGCCAAGGGCGTTCGTGCTGCTTTTTGAGGTGAACAAACGCCCCGGCGATTTGAATGAGACCTTGGTGAAAAAGACGGCTGGAGTCGCTGCATTCGAGCCAAAGATGCTCCAGCACATCATGGGCTTCATAATAGGCCCCCGCGTTGAAACACTCGAAATATCCGGCATAGCAAGGGTGATAGGATTCACATCCGGACGATTCCAGCGTCTCGACGAACTTGGAAATGCGCTCGTGCTTGCCCATCAAGGCCGAAGCTCCAATTTGGACGCCGTCCTGGCGTCGAGGCGGCCCGTCGGGGCGAGTCCCTGCGCGCGCTGCCAATCCTCCAACGCTTTGACCAGAGTAACGCTGGGCATTCCGTTGTGAGGCCCGGCGTAGAATCCCGCGGCAGCGAGTTTTTCCTGGGTTTTTCGGATGGCCTCGACCTGCTCATTCACCTCGGCCCGGGCCAGCGGCCCACTGGAGAAAAACCTCCCGATCTCGCTGTAGTCGGGTGCCGACGCGCCGCCGTCCAGCCCCAGCTTGGCGAGAGTTTGATGATTGAGTTCTCCGGTGACCTTGAGATTGTGGGCCAACTGGAAACGCCGTATCGCCGCGTTGGTCATGCTCCCCGACAATCCGTCGATACGCCCCTTGTAATGCCCCGAAGCGGCGAGCTTTTCCTGAACCGAACGAATCAAATCGTCGGCACGCAACCCGGGAGTTGGCGGGAAGACCACCAAGCACAACGCGAAAATTCCTAGGATCCGGGAGCGCAATCCGTGTCGCATGGGGAATCATTCTCCATGCCCGCGACGCGAAATCAAGAAGCCCTCGGGATCCGTATTGCCGGAAACTTGTTCAGAAGCTATCAACTCATCCGAATTCAACACCCATGCGCAAAAAAATTATCGCCGCCAACTGGAAGATGAACATGACCGTCGCCGAGACGGCCAGCTACCTTGAGAGTTTCCGCAACCATGTCGACAATGTGAATGGCGTGGAGATCGTGATCGCGCCACCCTTCACCGCCATTCCAAAACTCTCCGAACTCCTCGGGGGTTCGCAAAAGATCAGCCTCGGCGCTCAAAACATGCATTTCGAAATGTCGGGCGCCTTCACCGGAGAGATCAGCCCCGCCATGCTGCGCGAGCTTTTCGTCCGGTTTGTCATTCTCGGCCACAGCGAACGCCGCCAGATTTTCGGCGAGACCGATGCCATCGTTAACAAAAAGGTTCTCACCGCCCTGGCCTGCGGGCTCAAGCCGATCGTTTGCGTCGGCGAAACCCTGGAAGAGCGCGATGCCGGCCGCGAAACCGAAATTCTCACCAACCAGCTCCGTGGAAGCCTCGCAGGCGTCACCCCCGAGCAAATGCTCCAGATCGTGGTTGCCTACGAGCCCGTCTGGGCCATCGGCACGGGTCGCAATGCCACCCCGGAGCAGGCGCAGGACGCCCACGCGCATGTCCGCAAGGTGCTCGCCGAAATCTCCGATGCCACCACCGCAAACAAGGTTCGTGTTCAATATGGCGGAAGCGTGAAACCCGCAAACGCCGCGACCCTGCTTGGCCAACCTGACATTGACGGGGCACTCGTCGGCGGGGCAAGCCTGGAGCCGCTTGGCTTCTCGGAAATCGTCAAAGCCGCTGTCGGCAAATAGAAGGTTCCGCTAACGAACCGCCCTCGAACAAAGGGGGCGGTTAGGCCAGTTCGATGCGGAACTTGTAAGGACTCCTGGGCGATCCAATAACGAGGGTGTTTTCGCCCTTTTTCAAATCCATCGTCAGCGTTCCGTGATGAACCCCGATGTGGACATCGTTGACGATGACTCCGAGCGTGCTGCCACGGTCCCGGACGAAGTAATGGTCTCCCTCGCGCTCAATCGAACAGTGGTTCCTTGAAACCTGAAAGGGCTGCCTGTCGGGGATTGACAAATCGTTCGAGGAAAAAACAGCTCCGTCCTCTCGATTGAGCCGCCCGATACGGAATGGAAATTTCTCGATGACCAGAGGACCGAATCCTTCCTCGAACCTTGAGGCGCAAAGGGGATTCAGCGGTGAAAGGACAATCGACTCTACCTCCGGAGCGATCTCCGGGGAAACGGAAGGCAATTCTGGCATGTGGTGGATTCGTGTTCTTTCCGAATGGTGCTCGACACGGGGAACGGAGGCGCTTCCCGCTTGCAGGCTGGGAGTGGAATGAACCGCGCGGGCGGCATTTTCTGCGGCGCGAAGAGTCAACTCGTGGTTGAGCCGGTTCGTAACCGTGCGCAAGCGCTCAAAAAAAGTCGCCAGATAAGGCAGGAGCCGCTCGGGATTTTGAAGGATCGCCACTTGAAAATCCCGTGGAGCCATCACCTCGCATTCGGTATCCACCACGCAGCGCGCGGCGGCGGTTCGCGGCCGTTCGTCCACCATGCCCATCTCTCCGAAAATATCGCCGTCGCGGAGTTGCGCCAGGATGACCGGCTTGGTGTCGCCTTGGATCGATATCTGCACTTTGCCATGAATGATCCGGTAGGCCTCCAAACTTTGATCGCCTTCTTTAAAAATCACCTCTCCAGCCTGAAAACGGGTCAATCTCATGGTCGTATCGAAAAAGATTCGGGATCGGAAAAACAGCTCATCGTTTGCGAGTGGAGGTCGATGAAATCGTGCAAAAAAACCTCCCCCTGTCACGAGCCAAGTTCTGCTTCCGGTCGGTTCGATGCGCCTGAAACGGCCTCATGCAGCCAATCCAGCGCCTTCGTGTAGCTTTGCCTTTCGAGATAGTGCCGTAGCGTCGGGTCAATTCCAGCGGGGAGATTGGCGATCTCCGCGTCCAATTTTCCCGCAGCGGACTTCAATGCCGCCAGATGCCCGGCTCCATCGTGGTCGCGGAACTCATGGTTGGCAACGATGTCGAGCCTGGCTTTTACGGCATCATGCAGCCTCTGGTGCAGCGCGGAAAAATTGTCCATGACCCACCTAAATCCCCGCGAGCCCCGAGCCGCAAGACGGAAAAAACAAGGAACCGGATGGCGGCATCCGCCGCGCATCCGGTTCCCACCCTACCCATGAAAATCCCTCAGGCCGCAACTTCGGCCTTGGAGCGTTCTTTTTTATGAAGCGCACGGCGAAGTTTTCGCAAAGCGATGTTTTGAAGTTGGCGGATGCGCTCGCGGGTGACTCCGAACTTGGCACCAACCTCCTCAAGGGTCTTGGTCTTGTGGCCGTCCAGTCCAAAACGCGAGTTGATGATCTTGCGTTCGCGGTCGTCGAGCACACCCAGCAAATCCCCGACCTCGTCCCGAAGATCCTTGTCCCGGAGCAATTCAAAGGGAGTTTGCGCCTCCTCGTCGCCGATGATGTCGCCAAGGGCGGTGTTGTCTTCGTCGCCAAGCGGTTGATCAAGCGAAGTCGGGCGGATTGCGGCGCTTTTGAGCGAGGCGACCTTGGCGGCTGCCATGCCGACTTCCTCGGCCAATTCCTCGTCGGTGGGCTCGCGGCCGAGTTCCTCGGTCATTTGATTGGACACGCGCCGGAGCTTTGCGATCTTGTCCACCAAGTGAACAGGCAAGCGAATCGTCTTGCTTTGGTTCGCGAGGGCACGCTTGATGGATTGCTTGATCCACCATGCCGCGTAGGTGCTGAGCTTGCCGCCTTTTTTGGGATCGAACCGCTCCACAGCTTTCATCAATCCGATGTTTCCCTCGGAAATCAGGTCAAGGAGCGGAAGTCCGAAATTGCTGTAGTCCCGGGCGATCTTTACGACGAGACGGAGATTCGAGCGAACCATCAGGGCGCGCGCCTCCTTATCGCCACGCTTGATGCGACGCGCCAATTTCACCTCGTCCTCCACAGTGATAAGCGGGTATTCCCCGATCTGCCGCAGGTAGAGCTGCAAGCCGGTATCTATGTCCTCGTATGCCATTGTTTTTTAAAATAGGGTTCTTGTTTTGCCTCTCGAATGTGGTGAGAAGGGCTTTCAATGGTTGGACAAATCTGCAGCGGGATTTGTTCAAAAAAAACACCGCCTCAGCCTGCGGCGGTTTTCAAAAAAAATCTTCCTCCAGCGGATCCTTCTCCGCCCGAGTTGTTTGATTAAGACCTGGCTGGAGAGGCGGGGCTGTAGACAGCCGCATCGTCGAACATTTTACTCTCCAGAACCGGTAGCGGATTCGCCTCGCGATCCATTTCCTGGAAAAAGCAGCTCTCGTATCCCGTATGGCAGGCACCGGTTTCCTGCTCGACCTCGAAAAGCAGCACATCCCTGTCGCAATCAACGAACCAGCGAACAACGCGCTGGGTGTGTCCGCTGGACTCGCCCTTGAGCCAGAGTTTCCTCCGGGATCGGCTCCAATAGGTCATCAGGCCACGCTCCAAAGTAAGGGCCAGCGATTCACGGTTCATCCAGGCAAACATCAGAACCCTCCCTGCGGGCCGTTCGGCTCCGGCAGCCTCTTGAACGATCACAGGGATCAGTCCCTCGTCGGTGAATTTAAAATTGAATTCCACAGTATTGTCAGTCCTGTGGTCTTGGATAACCTCGCTGCACTTTTCAGACAACACAAAGAAATGCCCGAATCGGCCAACACCAATCCCCCGCCAAGCCTGCGCCACCGCCAGCGTCCAATGGAAAAAATCCGCCTCCGGTTCTCGGATTTCGCCTCGGCCGTGGCACCGGAACACCTCCGGCGCGAGTTGCCAAACGGGGAAGTGATCGAGCTGGATGCCCACGCCGTCCTGTCCCACATCGTCCCTCATATTTCGATCCATGCCCTTGCCAAGGAACGCCCCGATCTTTTTTTGCCTTCGGATAATATCGTGAAACTGCCGCTGCATCGAATGGCTGCGGCCTATCGGATGCTGGAGGAATCCCACGATCCACGGAGCGAACCCGAACCAAGTGCCGCTCCTTGCGGAAATCTTACCGACGCCACAAAAAACCTCCGCCTCCTTTCGAGAATCCCGATTCCCACCGCCATCGAGCCAGTCCTCCCTGAGCCAGTCCTCCCTGAGCCAG
>CAYOGR010000055.1:0-3478 GCA_964403605.1 uncultured Chthoniobacter sp. | reverse complement strand
GAGCCAGTCCTCCCTGAGCCAGTCCTCCCTGAGCCAGCAGACTCCCAGCCCTCTGCGGACCAACCCCAGCGACTGATCGAGTTGATCCAAAGCCTGCCGACCTTCCACCGGTTCACACCAACAGCGCCCGTCGCCACGATCATCGAGCCGTTGGTTTTTGAAACCGAACCCCCCGGCACCGACATCCCGGAGCAGGACTCCCTCCAGGCCCTGTTCCTCACCGACGAAAAGCTTACCGTCCGTCGCGTTGTGGAGCTGTGCGGCGAGTTGCCCGGGATTCGTTCCTGCGTGCTCACGCGCGACGATACCGTGGTCGCCTCGCACAATGTTCCCGAGAATCTTGATTTGGTTGCGATGAGTTCCACCGCCTCGAAGATGCTGGCCGCGATGCAGGAATCCTCCAGCCAGCTCGGCATCGGGGCCGTTCCCGCCCTCACGCTCCACACCGAGCGTGGACCTCTCAGCCTCGTTCAGAGCAACCGCCTCACCCTCCTCGTGGTTCATGCCGACCGGGGATTCATCCCCGGCGTGCGGGAAAAACTGACCGCCGCGCTCGGAGAACTTGCCCGTGCTCCGCTCGCGCTCCCCTCGGCAGCCGCCCCCGCCGGGGGAATGCCATTGCCGCCCGCCGCGGAACAACCTTAGAGTCGTCAGTCTATGATGGAACTTGTGCAGAAGGGCGGACCGCTCATGTGGCTCATACTCGCCTGCAGCATCACCGCACTGGGTGTTTTCTTCGAGCGTCTGATCCACCTCCACCGCGTTTCGATCAAAACGGGTGACTTCCTGCGCGGCCTGGCGAATCTTTTGAAAAACAAAAACCTCGCCGAGGCCCTTCAAGAGTGCGCCGGCACGCCAGGCCCTGTTCCACGGGTCTTGCATGCGATGTTGCTGCGGCATGACGCCCCGCGCGAGGAACTGCGCGACATCGCCCAAGAGGCGGGTCAGTTGGAGGTTCCCGGCCTCGAACGCAACCTCGCCCTCCTTGGAACCATCGCTTATGCGACACCGCTTGTCGGCCTGCTGGGAACAATCCTCGGCCTGCTCACGGCCTTCCAGCAGATCAGCGCCCATGGCGGCTACGCCACCGCCGCAGAAATCGCCGGCGGGGTTTACGAGAGCCTTCTCACTTCGGCTGCGGCGCTCACCGTCGCGATTCCCGCGTTTGTCGCCCACAGCTACCTTTCCGCCCGGGTGAACGATGTGCTCCATGACATCGAACGCGCCGCGATCGAAATGCTGGAAATCCTCCGTGCCGACCAAGCCGGCGCGCCGCCCCGGTGAAACTCGAGCGCTCACCCGGTTTACACCCCGCGTTGGCATTCATCGCGCCGTCGCTGGATGTCGTGCTGGCGTTGATTTTCTTCATGGTTTTGAGCACTTCATTCCTGCTCCAGCCGGGTGTCGAGGTGTCTGTTCCCGACTCCCCGTTCCTGCTCGCCCCGCAACGCGATCCCCTGATCGTGAGCATTGTGGCACCTCCGGTATCCGCCGTTTATTTCGAGAACGAGCAAGTCACCCTTGAGGAACTCCGGGAGCGCCTCGCTCGGCGCCCCTCCCGCAACAATACGATCATCGTCAAAGCCGACCGCCGCGCGCCCGTCGAACAACTCGCGGGAGTGATGAACATAAGCCTCGGCATGGGATATCCCACGGTCGTGGCCACTTCCGAGGAGGATTGAAAACGCCCACGCTCACCTTCGAATGGCCCGCGCGCCATCGAATCCACCTCCTGCTTCCATTCGCCGTGCTCCTCGCGGCTCTCCTCCACGCGGCCATTTTTCTCCTCTTTTCGGTGAAACATCCGGTTTCCCGTTCGGACGGTCCGAACGAGGCGCGTTTGTATTTTTTGCCCGACTCGAGCCCCGAGTATGCCCGTATCGAATCATCCCTGCATTCGTCGGACCCCGCACTTTTCGCGCCCGGACGCGGACTCCCCCATCCCGGGGAACTGCCCTCCGCCAACTACAATCCACAATATGGAAAAACCACGCTCGAGTGGGAGGAGCCCCCGCCGCGAATCCGCAAGCCGCCGGAGGAACGAATTTTCAAAGAGCCTGTCAGGATCCCGCCAAAAAAACTGACCCTTGCCGCCGTCCATCCCGCCCCGGCCACTCGCCTGCGCGCCTCCACCGAAATTTCCCACCGCCTGCCGGCAACCCCGGAACTCCCCAAATTCCCGATCCCTGCCACAAGGGCACCGGAGCCGACAACCTTCCTGATCGCCCTCTCATCCGACGGGCAAGTTCTTCATTCCATTCCCGATAAAACCTCGGGGGATGCGAACCTGGATCGCTCCGCCTTGGCGTTCATGCGAACCCTCCGGTTTTCACCCTCCGACAAAGAGGAAACCGAATGGGGCTTCCTGGAATTCCTGTGGGGAGCCGATGTCCAACAACCCGCCGCGCCATGATCCGGATGCAACTCCCGTGGCTGGTTTTCACCGCCCTCTTTATTTTTCTCGCGGGCATCCTGATCGTTTGGGTCGGCTACGAGATCGCCAGGCGCCGTCAGGTGGCCAAACGCCATAGGCACTGGATTTGCTGCCGAGCGTGTTCTTTCCACTTCAAGGCCGAACCCGCCGACCCGCTTCCCCTCTGCCCCCAATGCGGGGCGCGCAACGAGCACACACCCGCACCGTTGCTCTAACCGCGTCCGGCCTCCACCTTCGCCAGTCGGCGCAGATGCCGCTCCTCGCGGCTGAAAACCGCCCCGGCGAAAGTCCTTACCAAATCCCACGCCACCTCCGGGCCAACCGTGCGGCCACCCATGCAAAGGATGTTCATATGGTCGTCCTCCACGCCCTGGCGTGCGGAAAAGTGGTCGTGAATCAGACAGGCCCGAACGCCACGAATCTGGTTCGCGCAAACCGAAGCCCCCACCCCGCTGCCACAAATGGCAATGCCGCGTTCCACCGCTCCGGCCGCCACCGCCCGGGCCAGGGGAAAAACAAAGTCCGGGTAGTCATCCGCGGGTTCGAGCGAGTGCGCGCCGAAATCCACAATCTCGTGGCCGGCCGCTCGGAGACGGGTAACGAGTTCTTCCTTCAGGGCGAATCCTCCATGGTCGGTGGCGATTCCGATTTTCATGGGCTCCGTCATGCCCGATCGCCCGCAAAATGTAAACCCCGACCGCGCGAGTTGCCGTTTTTGGCTTTGAAACTCGCGCATAGGCCATCATGTTATCAAACCATGAAACACCTCCTTTTCGCCCTCCTCTTGGGAACGCTCCCCTTGCAGGCCTCCGACCTCTGGAGCACAGACTACAACGCATCCCTTCAAAAAGCCGCCACCGAAAACCGCATGGTTCTTCTGGAATTCACCGGCTCGGACTGGTGTCCGCCTTGCAAACTCCAAGCCAAGGATGTTTTCGCACAGCCAGCCTTCGAGGAATTTGCTAAAACGAATCTGGTTCCCGTGAAACTCGACTTCCCGCGCCGTTCCGAACAAAACGCGGAAACCAAGGCCGCCAATCAGGC
>CAYOGR010000054.1:0-14457 GCA_964403605.1 uncultured Chthoniobacter sp. | reverse complement strand
GCACGCAACCGCGCATTCGCAGGCTTTTTCAACTCGGGATCGGCGACGAGGATTTCGCGGGCCGTGCGGCGGGCCTCCGTCATGATGTCGGCATCGCGCACGAGGTCGCCAAGCCCGAGCGGGGGCAGGCCGGTTTGAGCGGTTCCGAGGATATCGCCAGGCCCGCGGAGCTTCAGGTCGGCCTCGGCGATTTCAAAGCCATCGGTGGTTTTTTCGAGAACCTGCAACTTCTCCAGCGCCGCGCCGGTGGCATCATTTTGCAAAAGAATGCACCACGATTTTTCGGATCCGCGCCCGATGCGCCCACGAAGCTGGTGGATTTGCGAGAGGCCAAAACGCCCGGCCTCCTCGATGAGCATGACCGTGGCATTTGGCACATCGACGCCGACCTCGATGACCGTGGTGGAAACCAGCACGCTGATTGATCCCTCGCGGAACTGCCGCATCACCGCCTCCTTCGCCTCCGCATCCATGCGGCCGTGAACGATCCCCACGCCCGCGGGGGCGAGAAGTTGCTTCCACTTTTCAAACTCCGCCGTGGCGGCCTTGAGTTCGAGTTTCTCGGATTCCTCAACGAGCGGATAGACGATGTAGGCTTGGCGTCCCGCCGCGATTTCGGTGCGGATAAATTCAATAATCGCGGGAAGTTTGGATTCGTCGCGAAGAGCGGTGACGATGGCTCCCCTCCCGGCGGGACGCTCGCGGATGATGGAAACATCGAGGTCGCCGTAAAGCGTCTGCGTGATCGTGCGGGGAATGGGTGTGGCGGTCATCACGAGCACATCCGGGGCATCGGCGCGGCCGATCAGGCGGGAGCGCTGGAGGACTCCGAATTTGTGCTGCTCGTCGATCACGACGAGGCCGAGCTTTTCAAACTCCGCGCCCTCGAAGAGCAAGGCGTGCGTGCCCACGACCAGCGGTGGCGCGGCGGATTGTGCGGGGTTGAACAAGTCAGCTTCGCCCGAACCTTCCTTTCGCGCGGAGGTTCGCAATGCCACGGGAATCCCGAGCGGGTCGAGGATTCGGCGGAAATTCAAGTAATGCTGTTCGGCGAGGATTTGGGTGGGAGCCATCAGCGCGGCCTGCCAGCCGCTTTCGTGGGCCTGGATCATTGCACGGAGGGCGACGAGGGTTTTACCCGAACCGACATCGCCCTGCAGGAGGCGGTTCATGCGGTGCGGCGCGGCCATGTCGGTGGAAATCTCCGCGATCACCTCGCGCTGCGAGGGCGTAAGCTGGAACGGCAGCGCGGCCTCGATTTTTTCCCAAATCCTCCCTGTGCCTGGACGCGAGACGCCGCCCGAGTTTTTGGCCAGCGTGTGGCGCGAGCACAAGATGATCTGGATGCCGAGAAACACATCGCGCACGAGTTGACGCCGCGCGGATTCGCACTCGGAAAAAGTTTCGGGAAAATGCACGGCGCGCCAGACATCGGGGAGAATTCTTTCGGCATTGTGCTCCGCAGGCCAAAGCGCGGGAATCGCGGTGAGGTCGGTCGATTCGATGGCGCGGTGGATCAACTCGCGCAAGGCGCGGGCGGGAATCCCGTCGCCCGCCGCGTGGATGGGAACAATGCGGTCGAAATGGATCGAGGTTCCCTCCTCGATCACCTCGAACTCCGGATGCTCCATGGCAATTTGTTTGGAACGCAGGCGGGGTTTTCCAAAGACCACGAGCCGGTCCCCCTGGCCAACCATGTTTTTCACCCAAGGCATGTTGAACCACCGGCACATGAGCGGACTGCTCAGCAACCCGCCACCTTCCTCAACGAGTCGGACCTCGAAAATCGTTCGCCCACCGAAGCGGCGGTAGTTGGTTTTTTCCACAACCCCGCAAAGGCAAACCGCCGTGTCGCTGGCCTGGTCGGGAAACCGGTCGAATCGCGTGCGGTTCTCGTAGCGGCGCGGAAAGTGCCGGAGCAAATCCTCCAGCGTGAGGAGCCCGAGGCGGCGTAGCGCGGCTTGGCGAGGCCGTGGAATCCACTCGAGGGAATCCAGCGGCGTCTCCGGCGGGAGGAGCGTCATTCGGCGTGGCGGACCTCCAGCAAGCGGAGCTGCGGCTCCGAGCGGCCGTTCCAGTGGTTCCACTCCAGCGTGTAGGCGATGTCCCACGGCGGACGCGGGAGGTCTTCGACCGGCGCGTTGAAAAACACGGCCACCCTCTTCTCGCGTCCCACCGAAAATTCCACGCGCAGGTGTTTTTCCTTCATCACGCGCGGCGCCGAAGCGGGCGTGACGGCGCGGGAAAACAGGACCGGCTGGGGATTCGAGTTGCCAAACGGCTCGAGCAAATCCTGCGTCTCCATGAGCGCGTAATCGATCTCGCGAAGCGGCACCTCGCAGTCGAGATTGAGGCGCGGAACGAGCATTTCGTCGGTGGCCGCCCCGCGTGCGGCGGACTCAAACGCCTCGCGAAAGGCGGGAAAGGATTTTTCCTGGATCGAAATTCCCGCCGCCATTTCGTGGCCGCCGAATTTTTCCAAATGCCCGGCGCACTCGCGGAGAAGTTCGACGAGCGAAAGGCCCTCGATGCCACGCCCGCTCCCCTTCCCCGCGCCATTTTCATCAAAGCCCACCACAAAAGTCGGCCGGTGGTGGCGGCGCATGAGGCGCGAGGCGACCACGCCAAGCACGCCGATGTGCCAGTCGCGGCTACCCGCCACAATCGAGACATCGCTGCCGGGTTGGTAATTTTTGTCCACCCACTCCTCGGCTTCCTTAACCACCTGACGCTCCACGCCCTGGCGTTCGCGGTTGTGGGCGTCCAACCCCGCCGCGAGGCGGTCGGCCTCGCGGAAATCCTCGGTGAGCAACAACGCCAAAGCTTCGGAGGCCGGGCCGAGACGGCCGGCGGCGTTGATTCGCGGGCCCATGCGGAAGCCCACATCGCCCACCCGGATCGGCGATCCAACGCCCGAGACCTGCTTGAGCGCGGCGAGGCCGGGCCAGCGGGTTTGTTCCATTTGCCGGAGGCCATGGCTCACAAAAATCCGGTTCTCGCCGACCAGCGGCACGATGTCGGCAATCGTCGCCAGCGCAACGAGATCAAGGTATTCGCGGAGGTCCACGCCTTCGACACGCGAGGATTTAAGAAGGGCGTGCGCGAGTTTGAACACCACGCCGGCGCTGCAGAGATAGTGGAAATCCTTTCCGAGCTTGGGATTCACAAGCGCCACGCAAGCCGGGCGCTCCAGGCCGGGCTCGTGATGATCGAGCACCACGACATCGACACCGCGCGAGCGCAGGCTCGAGATTTCCTTCACCGAGGTCGTTCCGCAGTCCACCGCGATGAGCAGGCTCGGATTGTGGAGTTCGAGGCAGCGGTCCACCCCCGCCTCGCTGAGGCCGTAGCCCTCCTCCGCACGCAGGGGCAGAAAGCACGGCGCCTCGGCTCCGTAGGCTCTTAAGACGCGCGCAAGGATCGCGAGCGAGGTGATGCCATCGACATCGTAGTCACCATATAGCGCGATGCGTTCCTTGCCCCGCAAGGCGGCGAGAATCCTCTCCGTCGCGGCTCCCATTTCCGGCAAATCCTCGGGCGCGGAAAGCGAACGCAGGCGCGGGTGGAGTTGCGCCTCGGCGCTGGCCGAATCCGAAAAACCGCGCCGCACAAGCAGGTCGGCGATGAGCCCCGGCACGCCCAACTCGGAGCGGATTATCGAAGCCGCCGCGGGATTGGCGTTTGTCGGAAAAATCCAGCGCCTTCGCATGGGACTCAGGCGGCGAGGCGGCTCGAACCGGTGCCGAGGCGCGAATAAAGCCGATCCAGGGCCTTGGCGGTGGAGGTCCATGAAAAATCCAGTGCGCGGTTCCGCTCCACCAGCAGGCATTTTGTTTCGGGGGGAAGCTGCGTGGCGCGGAGAATCGCATCAAGCAGCGCCATGGCCGAGTGGCGGTAGTAAACGAGTCCATTCCCCTCGCCTGTCACGGGGTCGAAATCCCTGACGAGCTCGTGCAATCCCGCGCATTGTTCAGCGACAGGGACGAGCCCCTGTCGCAAGGCCGTTCGGAAAAAGACACATCCCGGCTCGAGCGCGCCGGGGACAGTCACGAAGTCGGCGGCTTGGAAAAGGCGCTCCTGCTCGGCGGCGGTTGGTTCGGGAACATGAACCATTCCCCCCGCGCGGCGACGGACGGCGATTTCGAGGGACTTCCTCTGCGACTCGGGCGCGGCTCCGACGAGTGCGACCAAAACCTCGCCCATCGGCAGGCGAGACAACGCCTCGCATAGAAAGCCAAGGCCATCCCCGCCGGTCGATCCCGCGTGGGTGAGAAAGACGGCGCGCGCGGTTTTTCCGGAGGATTTGAACAACGCCTCGCGCGCGGCGGATTTTTCCTTCGCAGAAACCGGGGAGGTCGCCTGCAAAATCAAGCCCGGCGCGATGCCCTCGAGTTTGCCGGCGTTTTGGCGCAGAACATTTTCGAGCCCGCAGCCGTGCTCGGGCGTTTGCATGGCGGCAAGATTCAGCGCTCCGGGAAGCACGACCGAGTCGGCGCAAACGATCCCGGCCTTCAGAAAATTCATGCTGCCGTAGAACTCGAGCACATTGGAAAACCACTCGCCGGGCAGGTTCGTGAGCGCGAAATCATGGCTCCAGAAATGCCCCTGGTATTCGAGGCTCGTGGGAGAAAGGACGGTTGGAATGGAGAGGCGTTGGTCGCGCGCGAAGACCGGCACGAGGGCGGCCTGCCAACCAAGGGCATGGACGATGTCCGGCGATTCGCAACGGGCAAGTTCCACGACGGCCTTGGAGAAAAAAATGAACCTGGCCGCATTGTCCTGATAATCGCGTCCATCCATGCCATAGAGCCCGGTGCGATCGAAAAACTCGTCCCGCTCGATGAAAAGCAACCTCACCCCGCCGGGGCCGGGCGCCTCCCAGACCTCGGCTGGCAGCCGATTCGCCCCGAGATCGATGGTCAACCGGAGCTTGCCGCGCTTAAGGCCGGGAATCTTGCCCTCTCGAATGCACCGGTAGAGTGGAAGAACAACGGCCGTTTCGTTCCCGGCAGCGGCGGTCGCAGAGGCCAATTTCTCGACGGTGTCGGCAAAATCCCCGGTCTGCGCGAAGGGGGCGAATTCGCTCGCGGCGATCAGTAATTTCATGGGCGGATCATGATCGGTGCCATACGGCGGAGTCGAACCAAAAGAAAAACCCCGCCGAAGCGGGGTTTTCGTGAAAAGTTATCGCGGGAAGCGGCTTACTTGTCGGCTTTCTCCTCGATGTATTTGATGACATCGCCGACATTCTGGAGCTTCTCGGCGTCCTCGTCGGGAACCTCGACTCCGAATTCCTCTTCGAAGGCCATCACAAGCTCCACGGTGTCCAGGGAGTCGGCTCCGAGATCCTCGATGAACGAGGCGGTGGGAGTGACTTGCTCGGCGTTGACGCCAAGCTGCTCGACGATGATATCTTTGACTTTTTCTTCGATGGATTTTTCAGACATGGGATTTAGGTTGGTTCGGATGTCACTAATGAGCGCCCCGCCGGTTTGCAACAAGGAAATACTTGGCGATACCCCGCGAGGCGGGCGGTAAATTTGCCGATGCCATCCAGAAATCAAGCGCAAACTTCCGCATGAAACCTTTCGTCTACGAGCGCTCGGTGGAAATTTCCGCGACTGTGGAGGAGCTTTTCCGTTTCCATGAAAACCCCCGCAACATCTCGAAAATCGCGCCCGCCTCGCTGCGGGTGGCGTCGGTCGAGTGCGAAGAGACCGCGCGGGCGGGCGGGATTTTTAAAATCCACGCCTCGCAATTCGGCCTGCCGATCCGTTGGACGGGAAAATGGGAAACCGTGGAGACGCCACGCCTCCTGCTCGACATCGCGCTGGATTCGCCGTTCGCGGTGTGGCGGCACAGCCACATTTTCGAGGAGGCGACGGGGGGCAGCCGCATGACCGACCGGGTGGAGTTTTTGCTGAAGGGGGGCTGGCCCGGGAGCTTGGTGTCGCGGTGGGCGATGCCGGTGTTTTTCGCGGGAATGTTCCGCTCGCGCCACGCGGCAACGCGGCGGTTTTTCAGTAAATCCGCGCCGGGATCTCGTAGTCCCTCGGGCGGGTGAGCCGCTCGACGAGGCGCGTCCAGGTTTCCTGGCCGCCGAGGATTTCGATTTCGACGCGCATGTAGAGGATCGGCACCTCGGGATTCAGGATGCGCGGGATGCGAACGGCATCCTTCTCGGTGGTGAGGACGGCATCGACATTGCGGCGGGCGCAGCGGCGGACGAAGCGTTCGATTTCCTTCAAGGAGTAGCGGTGGTGGTCGGCGTAGCTTTGCGCGAGTTCGATCTCGGCGCCGAGCGAGGCGAGCGCGCTTTCGAAGCTCTCGGGAACCGCGATGCCGCTGAGCGCGCCGATTTTCAGGCCTTTGAGAAATTCCAGAGGACGGACTTCGCCGGTGACGAAATCCTTGAGGTGCTTCGGGCGGTGCGTGCACTCGATGATGTCCGCCGTGCGGTTGTAACGGCGGATGCGGCGGAGGAGTTCGGAGTTGTCGGATCCGTCGCACTTGGTGAGAAAAATGTGGGTGGCGCGGCGGAGGTTCTCCGGCGGCTCGCGGAGGGTGCCGCGCGGAAGCATGTGTTCGTTGCCGAAGGGCGCCTGACGGTCGATGAGCGCGATCTCCAGGCCGTGGCGCATTTTCACATACTGGAAGCCGTCATCGAGGATGAGCACATCGGATCCGAACTCCTCGATCGCATGAATGCCGCTGCGAACACGGTCGCGATCCACCAGAACGACAACGCCACGGAGGTTGTTCGCGAGCATGAACGGCTCGTCGCCCGCCGTGCGCGAGTCGAGAAGGAGCGAGACGCCATCGGAAACGACTCGGGGGGTGAAAACCTTCTTCCGCCGCGTGACGCGCTCGAGGAGGCGGAGGAGGAGCGGCTTCGGAACGCTTTTGTAGCCGCGGCTGAGGATGGCCACGCGGCGTCCGCCCTGCTGGAGGGCGCGCGCGATCATTTCGACGACGGGCGTTTTTCCCGTGCCGCCCACGGTGAGATTGCCGACGCTGATAACGAGCACGCCGTGCGAATGGCTGCGGAAAATACGGTGGCGGTAAAGTGCGAGGCGGGCCTGGACGATGGCGCGGTAGATTTTTGAGAGGCCCGAAAGGACACCTCGCAGGAGACCGGCGCGCTTGCCCGCGCGTCGCTCGAGAATGACATCGATGGCGAAGGTTTCGAGGCCCTCGATCCAGCGTCTCATTTCAGGATGCGCGCGCCTTGGTTGTCGGCGCGGAGGACAATTGCGCAGGCCGCGTCGAGATCGCAGGCGGAGACCATGGCGTTGGCGACGCGGTCGGGTCGCGCGAGTGTGGCGCAGGCCACGGCGGAACCGGCGCCACTCAGCCAACCCCCGAGGGCTCCGGCGGAGCGTCCGGCTTCAATCACGCGGTCGAGGAAGGGCAGGACTTTGGCGCGATAGGGCTGATGGAGACGGTCGCCGAAGCAGCCGGCGAGTTTTTTGTAGTCGCCGCTGGCGAAGGCTCCCGCGATGGCGGCGGCGTTGCCGACGCAAAGAACCGCATCGGCGAGAGGGAGGGTTTTTGGCAGGAGATTGCGGGCTTTTTCGGTCTCGAGTTCGTTCGCGGGAATGAGAAACACGAACGCCAAATCGTCACCGACCGCGTAGCACTGGACGGGGCCGTTCGCCGGTGCGACGCAGAATCCGCCGAAGGCTCCGGGTGCGGCGTTGTCGGGGTGCCCTTCGAGTTCCGAGCAAAGCTCGAAAACCCCGTGGCGGTTGAGCGGACGCCCGGCCAGTTCATTCAGACCGTGCAAAACCCCGAGACGAACCGTGACGCTGCTGCCGAGCCCGCGCGAACGGGGAACATCGCCCTCCACGGCCCAGTGAAACGCGAAGGACTTTGTTTTTGTTTTCCCAAAAAACAAATCCGCCGCCTCGCGGGCCATGTCGCCGGGGGCGGGACCGCGACCGCGCGCGACGGTGGTGGTGTTGTAGAGCCGCAGCGCGACCCCGAGGCTGTCAAAACCCGGACCCAGATTTGCCGAAGTCGCCGGCACCCGCACGCGCACGCTGTTCATCGCGGCGGTTTTTCCAGAATTCGCCCGCGCCCGCAACGACATCTTTGGAATCACTTCGGCCAGAACGGCCAGAAATACGGGATCAGGAAGGTGGCGGCGGCGAAAAGAACGAGGTTGAGCGGAACACCGATGCGCAGGAAGTCGGAGAATTTGTAGCCGCCCGCACCAAACACATAAGTGTTGGTTTGGTAGCCGATGGGCGTGGCAAAGCTCGCGCTGGCGGCGAACATCACCGCCACCAAAAAGGGACGCGGACAAAGCCCCAGCGAGTCGGCGAGCGCGATGACGATCGGCGTTAGAATCACCGCCACGGCGTTGTTGGTGACGAATTCCGTGAGGATCGTGGCAAAAAGATAAACCGAGGCCAGGAGAACATAGGGCCCCATGCCTCCAAAGACGCCAACGAGTTGGTTCGTGATCAGGGTCACCGCGCCGGTTTCGCCGAGAGCCTCGCCCAGCCCGAGCATTCCCACAATGAGCAGCAGGATCGACCAATCGATGCTTTCATAGGCCTCCGAGGGATCGAGGCAGCCGGCCAGAACCACCACCACGGCCGCGATTACGGCCAGCGACACGATGGGCAGAACCTCGAAGCTCGAAAGCAGAACCACGCCGGCCATGACGCCGATCGCGATCGCGGCCTTCGAGGTGCGGAACGGCTTGTGGGGGGATTCGTTGAGACTGAGGAAATCGTCCTCCTCGCGCAGGCGGGCAAGGTTCGCAGCGGGGCCCTCGAACAAAACCGTATCTCCGAACTCGAGCGGAATCGTGGCAAATTGATCGAGGAGGTTGTGGCCCTGGCGATGGAGCGCGACCGCCATCACTCCGAAATTCCGGCGGAGGCCAAGGCTTTCGATTGTCTTGCCCAGCATCGGCGAGTCGGGGCCGATGATCGCCTCGACCATGCGCACCTCGCGGCGGGCGGCATCACCCGCGTGGCGCTCGGATTCGAGAAGCAGGTCGCCGCTCTCGCGGATGGCCGCCACATCGCGGGCGAGGCCCTTGAGAACCAGTGTGTCGCCGGCCAGGAGCGGCAACTGATCCAGCGGAACATCGGACACGCGCAGACCGTCGCGGATGATTTCAAAGACTCGCACCGTTCGGGCTTTTCCAAGAACGGTTTCAGGAAGGCATTTGCCGATCAGGCTGGAACGCGGCGCGACGACCGCCTGGCTGCAAAAACTGCGCGTGTCCTCGCTGGAGAGGAGCGAGGAAAGCGTCGGCCGGTCGGGAAGAAGTTTGTCGCCGAATAAAAGCAGGTAAACCGAACCAATCGCGGCATAGACGAGTCCCATGCCGGAAATTTCAAAGATGCTGAACGCCGGTTGTCCGAGCTTGGCCGCGAGGCCGGATACGAGAATGTTGGTGGAGGTGCCAATGAGTGTCACCGTGCCGCCGAGGATCGCGAAAAACGAAAGGGGGATGAGGAGTTTCGAGGCACCCACGCCCGACTTGCGCGCGTAGGCCATCAGGATCGGCAGAAAAACAACCACCACCGGCGTGTTGTTTGTGAAGGCCGACATGGGAATGACGATCAAGGCCAGCAGCGCGACAGCCCGGAAGCGGCTCCGCCCAGCGAGCCGGGTGAAATTTTCCGCCAGCCAATCCATCACTCCCGTCCGTTCCAGCGCCGCGCTCAACACGAACATCGCGCCGATCGTGATCGGGGCGGAGTTGCTGAAAAGTCCCAGCATCTTGTCGCCGGGCAGGATGCCGGTCACCAACACCGCCGCCAGCGCCGCCAGGGCGATGAGGTCGGGCGGCGCCCACTCGCGCAGGAAGGCGATGAAAACCCCCAGCGTGAGGAGCATCACGAAGACCATTTGAAAATCCAAGGCGACCGGCATGGCCCGCGCAAGGTGGACGGGCGCTTGCAAAAATGCAAAGCGGTTTTCCATAACGCACCCGCCGGCCGGCTGGGTTGTTCACCCCATGGGAGAACCTCGCCCAACTTGCGAAAACCCCGGCATGTCGGAATGCCAAGCCCACAAGGTCGCCATCGTCGGCAACTACCCGCCGCGGAAATGCGGCATCGCCACATTCACGAGCGACCTGCGCGGCGCACTCCATGGACTCGAGAACGGCTGGCCCTGCCCGGTGGTGACGGTGACCGACCCCGGGGGCACCTACCCCTACCCGCCCGAGGTGCGGTTTGAGATTCCCGAGCCGGACGAACCCTCCTACCTGCGCGCGGCGGAGTTTTTGAACCTGTCGCATGCCGATGTGATTTGCCTGCAACACGAGTTCGGCATTTTCGGCGGTCCCGCCGGGAGCCACATCAATACCCTTCTTCGACGCGCGAGGATTCCCACCGTCACCACCCTCCACACGGTGCTGGAAAACCCGGAGCCCGAGCAGAAGCGCGTTTTCGAGGAGTTGGTGGATTGCTCGAGCAAGCTGGTGGTGATGACGGAAAAAGGCGCGTCGCTGCTGAGCCGGATCCATGGTGTTTCCGAAGAAAAAATTTCCATCATCCCGCACGGCATTCCCGACATTCCGTTCGTAGATCCGAATTTTTATAAGGATCACTTTGGCGTGGCCGGTCGGCCGGTTCTGCTGACCTTCGGGCTGCTCTCGCCAGGGAAGGGAATCGAATACGCCATCCGCGCCTTGCCGAGAATCGTGGAGGAGCATCCAAAGGTTGTTTACATAATCCTTGGCGCAACCCATCCGAAGCTCCTGCGATGCGAGGGCGAGCGTTACCGGCACTCGCTCGAGGACCTCGCCCGGGAACTCGGCGTGGAGGAAAATGTGTCCTTCGTGAACCGGTATGTGGACACCCCGGAGTTGTGCGAATTCATCGGCGCGGCGGACATCTACCTCACGCCCTACCTGAACGAATCGCAGGTCACCTCGGGCACGCTCTCCTACTGCTTCGGCGCGGGAAAGGCCGTCGTTTCGACTCCGTATTGGCATGCCGCCGAATTGCTCCGCGACGGCCGCGGCGAGTTGGTGCCGTTCCGGGATGCGAACGCCATCGCCACGGCCGTGTTGGGAATCTTCGCCGACCACCCGCGCCGGCATGCGATGCGGAAACAAGCCTACCTCGCCGGGCGCGGGATGGTTTGGACGGAAGTCGGTCGCGCCTACGCGCGGGTTTTCGAGGAGGCGCGCCAGCTTTTTCCATTCCGCAGCCATCCACGCCCCCAAAATTCAAATCCTCCCACTTTCGTCAAAAACCTCCCCCCATGGCGCTTCGGGCATCTCTCTCGAATGAGCGATTCCACCGGGATTTTCCAGCACGCCATCCACACCGTGCCGTGGTTTGAGCACGGCTATTGCACCGATGACAACGCCCGCGCGCTGATCCTCGCCACATTGCTCGAAGAACTCGGCGAGAGCGGAGAGGAAACCCGGCACCTGCAAATCGCCGCCGCCGCATTTCTTCAACACGCGTTCTCACACGAGGCAGGGAGGTTCCGGAATTTTATGAGCTTCGACCGGCGCTGGATCGAGGAGAACGGCTCCGAGGACAGCCATGGCCGGGCCATTTGGGCCCTTGGCACCACGGTCGGGCGAACAATCAGCCGCGATCTCCGCGCCTGGGCCGCCGCGCTGCTCGAAAGGGCCCTGCCGGCAGTCGGCGGCTTCACCTCGCCGCGCGCGTGGGCGTTTGCCCTGCTGGGCCTTCACGAATACTTCCGCGCGCTCCACGGCGACCTGCTCGCCGACCGCCAACGCGAGGAATTGGCGGGGAAACTGCTGGCTCTTTTCGAGAACAACGCCGGTGAGAACTGGCCCTGGGGCGAGGACATCGTGGCCTACGACAACGCACGACTCCCGCACGCGTTGATTCTCTCGGGCCGCTTCACGGGAAATGACCGGATGAAACATCTCGGCCTCGAGGCGCTGCACTGGCTCATGGAAATCCAGACGGCCGAATCGGGCGTTTTTCGTCCCGTCGGCTCGAACGGCTTCCTGCTCCGCGGCGGGCAGCCCGCGCTCCATGACCAGCAGCCACTCGAGGCCACAGCCTCCGTGGGAGCCTGCATCGAGGCCTTCAATGCCACGGGCGACAGGCGCTGGAAAGAAGCCGCGCAACGCGCATTTGACTGGTTCCTCGGGGCCAACGATCTCCGCCTCCCACTTTACGATTCCGAAACCGGAGGTTGCCGCGATGGCCTCCACGAAAGCCGTGCGAATCGAAACCAAGGCGCGGAATCCACCCTGTCGTATCTTCTGGCCCGCGCCGAAATCCAAGCCCTCCACCGCGCCACGCCGCTTGCGTGAACCAAATGCCATGTCCCTCGAATCCAAAATCCGCCGTCTTCCCGTAACCCTCGATCCCGACCCGCGACGCGTCTTGCTGCGGCCATTCATCCCCTCGCTGATCGTCAAGCCCGTCGCCGTCCCCGAACCGAATCCCCGCGTCGTCAGCCTGTTCTCGCGCGTCATGCACATGGACGAGGCCTCGGTCGAAGCCAAGCTCGACGAGGTTTTTTCGGACTTCCTGGGACGGCACGGTCGGCTTCACGACATCTTCGCCGAGCGGTTCGAGCAAATCCGCCACCTGCTGCCCACGGACCAGGAACTCAGCGAGCCGCGCCGGCTGCTGCTCGGCTCGTATTTCACCAACGAATACTCGCTGGAATCCACCGCGCTCTTCAATCCCGGCATCTTCCCCGCGCCCGACCAGAGCGGCCTCGGGCCCGACGAGTCCCGCGTGATTCTCAGCCTCCGCGCCACCGGCGAGGGCCACATTTCCTCGATCACCTTCCGCTCGGGCATCCTCGACCGCGATGCCAACCTGCGCCTCGATCCCGTCTCGCGCTATGTCCAGCAACCCCGCCCGCACCCCGCCGCGCGCTATGATCTTGCCACCTTCCGACGCAAACTTCAGGAACTCGGCGTGGAATTCGAGGCCGTGGGCGCCGCCACGCGCGGGCTGCCTCCGTGTTTCCTGATGAGCGACCTCGCAACCCAGGTGCGACGCCTGCGCTCGGGCGATGAGGAGCCGTCCGTGAAGCGCGCCGCCGACCGCGCCATGCTCCTCGCGCAGGCGAACTACACGGTGGTTTTTCCCGAGGGGCTCGATATTTCCGAAAAAATCCTCTTCCCGTTCTCTCAGGGCGAACTCAACGGCATCGAGGACGCCCGCTTTGTGCCGTTTCGCGAGGATGACGGCTCGACCACTTATACGGCCACCTACACGGCCTACGACGGCAGTGTGGTCCTCCCGCAGATGGTTCAGACACGGGACTTCCGCGAGTTTTCCATCTGCACCCTCAACGGCCCCGCCATCCGCAACAAGGGCCTCGCGCTCTTTCCACGAAAAATCCACGGCCAATATGTGATGCTCGGCCGACAGGACGGGGAAAACATCCACCTCATGTTCTCGGATCACCTCCACTTTTGGTATGAATCCCAAGTTCTGATTCGCCCCAAGCAGCCCTGGGAGTTTGTCCAGCTTGGCAACTGCGGCTCGCCGATCGAAACCAAGGCCGGCTGGCTCGTCATCACGCACGGCGTCGGCCCGATGCGCAAATACTGCCTCGGCGCCGTTCTCCTGGATCGCCACGATCCCTCGCACATCCTCGGCCGCCTCCGCGAACCGCTCCTGCGCCCCGCGCCGGACGAACGCGAAGGCTATGTGCCGAATGTCGTTTACAGTTGCGGAGCCATGATCCACGGCCCGCACCTCGTTCTCCCCTACGCGCGGTCGGACACCTCTTCGCGCATCGCCATCATCCCGTTCGCCGATCTCCTCGAAGCCCTCACAGCCGGGTAGCCCACCCAAGAATCGCGTGGATGCCCCTGCGGGCTTGTGCCAACCTCCCGCGCATGACCCGCACCGACCGCGCGAAGGAATTGCTGACACGACTCCCGAAAATCTATCCCGACGCGCACTGCGAACTCGTCCACTCCAATCCCCTGGAACTCCTTGTCGCCACGATCCTCAGCGCCCAATGCACCGACAAGCGCGTGAACATCGTCACCCGCGATCTTTTCCAGCGCTGCCGCTCGGCGCAGGACTATGCCGAGATTTCCCAAGAGGAACTCGAGTCGATCGTGCGCTCGACCGGCTTCTATCGGAACAAGGCCAAAAACATCCGCGCGATGGGTCTGGCACTCGTCGAGCGACATGGGGGAGAGGTTCCCTCCACGCTGGACGAACTCGCCGCCATCCCCGGCGCCGGCCGCAAGACCGCGAATGTCGTCCTCGGGAATGCCTTTTCAAAAAACGAAGGCGTGGTGGTCGATACCCATGTCGGCCGACTCTCCCAGCGCCTCGGCCTCACGAAATTCCAGGATCCCGTCCGCATCGAGCGGGACTTGATGAAACTCTTCCCTCAAAAATCCTGGGCCGACCTGAGCCACTGGCTAATCTTCCACGGCCGCCGCCGCTGCGCGGCGCGCAAACCCGATTGCGTAAACTGCGAACTCCGAGACATCTGCCCGACGGGGAA
>CAYOGR010000053.1:0-14511 GCA_964403605.1 uncultured Chthoniobacter sp. | reverse complement strand
GCCCGCATGGGCCGCAATCTCGGAGAGATCCTCCGAAGGCAGATCGACGAGACGGAGGTTAGCGCGTGGAAGGCTTAAGGAACAAGAGGCAGCCAGCTGGAATCTCCACCAACTGGGTCCATCCGTTTTTGTCCTTTGCCGGAGTGCCCGAAATTCCGCTCCCGGAGAGTTTCGTGCTGGAGCGAAGTCGGATCGATCCCCCGAGCGAGGATTGAATCTCGACGCGCGTGAGGGTTCCATTTTTCCAAGCGATCGAAACGGTGTAGCCGCCCCGGGCGCGGAGTCCCCTCACCTCGCCTTCGGGCCAGGCCTTGGGAAGCGCGGGGAGGATGTGTATCTCGCTCCGGTGGGACTGCAGAAGCATCTCGGCCACGGCGGAGGTGAAGCCAAAGTTGCCGTCGAGATTCAATGGCGGGCAATCCCCGAGCAGGGACTGGTGGGTGAATTTTTGCTGGATGCGTTGGAGGCAGGCCCACGCGCTCTCGGCATCGAGCAGGCGGGCGAACATGTTGGCCATCCAAGCCTGATTCCAGCCCGTGAGATCGGTGGCGGCCCGGAGTTTCACCTGGAGGCCTTTTCGGGCGGCCTTGGCGAGTGATCCATCGTCATTCAAGGGGCTGATCTGCGACCCTGGAAAAACGGCGAAGAGATGGGAGAGGTGGCGGTGGCCGGGATCGAGTTCCGCATACGGCTCGACCCATTCGCGAATACGGCCGGTGGCATCGATCTCGGTGGGCGGGAGTTTTTCCAAAATGCGCCGCCAGGTGCTGCGCGGCTTGGCATCGACACCGAGGGCCTGGGACGCCTCGATCAAGGCCTCGAAAAGGCTTCGCAGAATCTGCGAGTCCATGGTTGCGCCAGCGCATAATTTGCCCCGGTCGCCGTTCGGGAGAACAAACCAATTTTCCGGAGAAACAGAGGGAGCCGCGACGAGTTGCCCACGGTTGTTTTCCGCAAGGTAATCCTCAAAAAACCGTCCGGCCTCGCGCAGGATCGGGTAGGCCTTCGATCGCAGAAACCCGAGATCGCGGCCGAAGAGGTAATGCTCCCACACATGAAGAGCCAGCCAGGCCCCGCCGAGCGGCCAGAGGGCGGAGGCGTAAACCCCGCCGGTGGGCGCGGGATCGGCCCGCAGGTCGCTGGTGTGATGGGCGACAAAGCCACGGCAGCCATACATCCGCCGGGCGGTGATGCGCCCCCGCTCGACGAGCCGATCGAGAAAATCGAAGAGAGGTTCGTGACAGCGTGGCAGGCCGGTTGTCTCGGCCGGCCAGTAGGTCATCTGCAAATTCACATTGATGGTGTAGTTGCAATTCCAGATCGGCGTCATGCTGTCGCACCAGATTCCCTGCAAGGTGGCGGGCAGCGATCCCGGCCGACTGGCGGAAATCATGAGGTAGCGCCCGAATTGGAACTGCAACGCCGAAAGGGACGGATCGGATTTGCCTTTTCTGACCGCTTGCAAACGCTCGTCCGTGTCACCCTTGGTTTCCTTGCCGAGGCGGAGCGAGACGCTTTGAAATTGACTGGAGAAATCCGCCGTGTGGCGGCTTCGGAGGTCGCCTGTCGAGCGTTTGGAGGCTTTCGAGAGCACCGCAAGGCAGGCAGAGCGGGGATCCGGCTCCCGCCAAGTGGTGCTCGCGGCGACAAGAAGCCTCGCCGTGGCAACCTTCTCAAAAACGAGCGACTGCCCGGAAACGCGCATGCTTCCTTGTTCACAATCGCCCCGGAGCGCGGCGGCGAACTTCACGCCATCAGGCCCGGCTTGACCGGAGATTCCCACCGCATGGCGACCTTCACGGAAGAACTGACCATCGAACGGACGCCGCCGGAGATACACATGAAAGTCGAGGCCCGCTTTGCTGTCCGTGGAGAGTTCGATGACCAGCACGCCATCCACCGAGGAACAAAACGCCCGCAGGGTGAAAAGGCCGCCGGAGGTTTCATAAGAAACAGTGGCGATGCCGGTTTCGAGATCCAGTTCCCGCCGGTAGTTGCTCACGGGTTCGTGCTCGACGCGGGCGGTGAAGACCAACTCCCCGAGCATTTGATAGGGCGTTCCATTGCGCGGG
The DNA here is from genome assembly GCA_964403605.1 of uncultured Chthoniobacter sp. GTDB lineage: Bacteria > Verrucomicrobiota > Verrucomicrobiia > Chthoniobacterales > Terrimicrobiaceae > UBA967. The sequence goes on along the minus strand of CAYOGR010000053.1, from coordinate 12,439 downwards.
GTGGCCGTCATGGAGGAATCCGCGAGATACTCCGCCTCCTTCACCCGGCCCTCCAAAAGCAACCGACGCACCTCCGCCAGGGCGTTGGCCGAATCGGGATTCTCGCGCGCATTTTCCCCGCCATACCAAAGCGACTCCTCGTTCAGCACGATGCGCTCGGAATAGTAGTCCTCCCGCCGCAGGGGACGGCCGAATACCATGGCTCCGAGCCGCCCATTGCCGAGAGGCATGGCGTCTTGAAAAGATTGCGCAGGGCGTGAGTAGAGGAGTTTGGTGTTCATTGGGTGGTGGGTCGGATTGGCGGGAATCTTGGTCGGATTTGCTAAGGGGGGGTGTTTACAAACGGTCGGCGATGCGGCGGGCACAAGCTTGAAGAATCGGCACCAGGCTGCGCTCCTCCTTCAGGTCTCCTTTCATGCGAAACGAGGAAACCGTGAGCGCCGCCAGAATCGTCCCGGCCGAGTCGAACACCGGAACACCGATGTCGGTGATGCCTACCACTTGGGAACTCGCCGAGTGGTCGAAACCGTCTTCACGGATTTTTAGCAGATGCGAGCGCACACTTTTCTTCAGCTCGGGTAGAACCAATGCCCGGTGCGCTGAAAGAATCCGCCCGGAAACGGTCTCCAGCGAATTCAACCTCGCTCCCTGCTGGAGGCTCAACCGAACCAGTCCACCGCCAGGCACATCGAGCAAAAGAAGCGCGCTGTCCCAATCCGGCACACACAAGTGGACGGACTCGCTATACAGCCGGGCGAACTCGGTCATCACCCCCAACGCCGCCTTGTGGAGCCGCTGATGCGGCGGATGACTTCCCGCCAGACCCGCCAAGCGGCCCGAAAGACTGTAGGCACCCGCTTCCGAACGGTGAAGATAGCCCCGCCGGTGAAGGCACGCCACCGGACGCTGAACCTCCGAAACGCTCAATCCAAGTCCCTGCGCGACCTGCGTCAAAGTCACCGGCTCCATCAACCCCGCCATCCATTCGAGGAGGTCCAACCCGCGATCGAGCGCGGGTATTTTGGCATCCGAGGAGTTTTTGTTCATGATAATAATTATTGCTTTTGATATTCTACGCGGAAGAATCCGCAAGATGCAAGACCACCCCACCGTTGATACGAATTACTCCGACGGCTATGGCGACCGCTTGGAAAAATGCTACTCTGGCGCCGTCTACGATGTCCTCCGCTCGATGGGACTTCCGGATCAAATCCTGCCGCGCACGATCCGCCCGCTGGATCCGACAAAGGCATTGGCTGGCCGCATTTTCACCGTCAGCGGCCACGCGGACTTCACGGTGGACGGGCACACCACACTCCTGGAATGGACGCGGATGCTCTCTCGGGCACCCAAAGACAGTGTGGTGGTCTGCCAACCGAACGACGACACGCTGGCGCACATGGGCGAGTTGTCCTCGGAGACCTTCGTCTACAAGGGCGTGCGCGGCTACCTCTGCGATGGTGGATGCCGCGACACGGTTCGAATTCTGGAAACGGGATTGAGGGTGTGGTTCCGCTACCACACCCCGCGCGATGTGGTGGGTCGCTGGGTTCCAGACCGCTTCGGGGAGCCAATCGTCATCGGCAATGTGGGCATTCGAAATGGCGACTACCTCATGGCCGACCGGGACGGCGCACTGGTGATCCCGCAAGAACTCATCGCGGATGTCACTGACAAGGTGGAGGAGGTCTTGAGAACGGAAAACAAAGTGCGCACCGCGATCCTGCAAGGCGTCGATCCGGTCGAAGCGTATCTGCGCCACCGCAAGTTTTAATCCCATGGTCTCCGCCATTCGACTGTTCCCCTCCGACAATGTGCTGGTGCTCACCCGCAGCTTCGAGGCGGGCGAGACGATCAAGGTCGGAGAAACCTCCCGCACGCTCGCGACCTCCATTGGACTCGGCCACAAGATCGCAGCCTGTGCGATTTCCCCCGGCGAGAAGATTCTCAAATACGGTGCCCCCATCGGATCGGCAACGGTTCCTATCGAACCCGGGGAGCACATCCACCTCCACAACATGAAAAGCGACTACCTGCCGACCTTCACGCTGGACGAAGGCCGCGAATTCCACCGCACCGCATGAAGGGCTCGATCCTCACCCCGAACGCCTACCTTCGCTCCGATGGTCGCAAGGGGATTCGCAATATTGTGGCGGTGGCCTACCTCGTCGAATGCGCGCACCATGTGGCGCGGGAGATCCAACACCCCTTCCGCGAGCAGGGCGTCCATTTGCTGGGATTCAGCGGCTGCTACCCGAACGAATACTCGTTTCGAATGATGCGGAGCCTTTGCTCGCACCCGAATGTCGGTGCTGTGCTGCTCGTTTCGCTCGGCTGCGAAGGGTTCAACCGCCGGGGACTTTTGGAAGCGATCCGCGAAACCGGCCGCGAGGCGGAACTTCTCGTGATTCAAAACGAGGGCGGCACCCGAACCACCATCCAAGCCGGTCGTGATCAAGTGGCCCGCATGCTGGAAGGCTTGGAGCAAACCCCGCGCACGGCAATGTCCATCGACGAACTCGTGGTGGGAACCGTCTGCGGGGGCAGCGACGGCACCAGCGGCATCACCGCGAATCCCGCCATTGGCCGCGCCTTCGACCGTTTGGTATCCGAAAACGCGAGCTGCATTTTCGAGGAAACCGGCGAACTCATCGGCTGCGAACAAATCATGGTCTCCCGCGCGGCGACTCCCGAACTCGGAGACATCCTGAACGCCTCGGTGGCCAAGGCCGCCCGCTACTATGCCACGCTCGGGCATGGAAGTTTCGCGCCTGGCAACGCCGATGGGGGCCTCACCACACAAGAGGAAAAAAGCATGGGGGCTTATTCCAAGAGCGGTTCATCACCGATTTCGGGACTGATCAAGCCCGGCGATATCCCCCGCAAAGGTGGACTCTACCTGCTCGATGTGGTGCCCGACGGAGAGGTGCGCTTTGGATTTCCAAACATCAACGACAACGCCGAGATCGCCGAACTCATCGCCTGCGGATCGCATGTGATCCTCTTCGCCACCGGCCGCGGTTCGGTGGTCGGATCCGCCATTTCGCCTGTGGTGAAGGTCTGCGCCAACCCCGAAACCTTCCGCAATCTTCCGGAGGACATGGATGTCAACGCCGGGCGCATCCTCGAAGGCGCGGCCACTCTTGATGAGGTCGGGGATGAAATCCACACCCTCGTCTCCCAAGTCGCAAACGGCATACCCACAGCCTCCGAGCGACTCGGCCACCAGGAATTCGTCCTTGGTTACAAGCATTTCGAACCCATCGGCCCTTCCTGCCACCCCACCTACCAATGAACCTCGAACTCCAAAACAAAGTCGTCCTCGTCACCGGCGGTGCCAAAGGCATCGGCGCGGGAATCACCCTTTCGCTGGCTCGCGAAGGAGCCATCGCCTGCATCCTCGGCCGAAATCCCGCCGAGGCCGATGCCATCGTGGCCGCGCAGTCGGCTCTCGGTCATCGCGTCGAAGCCTACCGCTGCGAAATGACGGACGAGGACTCGATCAAGTCCGCATTGAGCGGGATCGTGGCCAAACACGGCCGCATCGATGGCATCATCAACAATGCCGGAGGCAACGATGCCATCGGGCTGCGGCACTCCACCGCAGAGTTCCGCCAATCCCTCGAAAAAAATATCGTCTCCTGTTTCGCGCTCGTTCACCACGCCCTCGACCATCTCATCGCCTCGCGCGGCGTGATTGTGAATATCGGCTCGAAATGCTCGGTCACCGGCCAAGGCGGCACCAGCGGCTATGCGGCCAGCAAAGGCGCGATGAACGCCCTCACCCGCGAATGGGCGCTGGACCTCGCCAAATACGGCATCCGCGTGAATTGCGTGATCCCCGCCGAAGTCATCACGCCACTCTATGAGCGTTGGCTGGCCGCCGCCCCGGATCCCATCGCCGCCCGCGAGCAACTGGACAGCACAATTCCTTTCGAACGACGCACCACCACGATTGAGGAAATCGCCGACACTGTCGTCTTTGTCGCCTCCCCCAAGTCGTCCCACACCACCGGGCAATTGATTTTCGTGGATGGCGGCTATGTCCACCTCGACCGCGCCTGCACCCAATCCACCTCCCACCTCAAGTCGTCATGATCGACAGCCGCATCCCCTGGTTCAAATCCCACAAGTTCCCCGGCGTGAACTTGCACATCTGCCCCAACAATGGCCGTTTTATCGTGGAGTTTTTTGTTCGCGAATCGGTATCGTTTTCACAATTCCCGCCTGTTTTCCTACGAAGCCATGCAAAAAATTGAACCCATCCATGGCCCGACCAACCCGGCCAGTGAAGACGCCAACCGGGCCCAAGTGAAATACTACGGCTCGATCATCGAACTCCGACCGGAGAAAGAAAGGGAATACCGGGAACTCCATGCCAATGTCTGGCCCGAGGTCCGCGCTGCCATCGCAAAGGCAAACATCCGCAACTTCAACATCTATGTCACCGAGATCTCGGGCAGGCGTCTTTTGGTAAGCCACTTTGAGTATACCGGATCAAATCCCGAGGCGGATTTCGCTTCGATCGCCAACGACCCCACCACAAAAAACAAATGGTGGCCGCTCACCGATGCCTGCCAGATCCGCCTGCCGGGCACGCCCGAAGGCAGTCAATGGCTGGGCATGGAGCAGGTCATGCATCTCGACTGACCAACCCATCAATATCTGGAAACCATGCCCGGACTTTTAATCGACAAAACCATTTTTCTCACCGGCGGCTCGGCGGGAATCGGTTTCGAGTGCGCCAAGGCCTATGCACGCGAGGGAGCGAGGGTCGCCCTATGTTGTCCCGACCTCGAGGAGGCCCAAAAAACCGCGCGCGCCCTTGGCGAGAGGCATCTCGGTGTGGGGTGCGATGTTTCCAAAGGGGCGGAGGTCCAAGCGGCCTTGGAAGAAATTCTTGCCAAGTTCGGCCGCTTGGATGCGATCCACAACAATGCGGGAATCGCCTCGCCGTCCTCCACACTTCACGAAACCACCGAAGAAGAGTGGGATCGACTCTTCGCCATTAATGTCAAAGGGGTGTATTGGACCGCGAAGCACGGCTTCGAGGCACTCAAGGCCTCGCGCGGATGCATCCTCAACACCAGCAGCCTTGTGGGAGAGATCGGCCAGGAAATCCACGCCGCCTACTCGGCCACCAAGGGCGCGATGAACGCCCTGACGAAATCCATGGCCCTCGACTACGCTCCCCACGGAATCCGGGTGAATGCGGTCTGCCCGGCCGGGGTTTGGACCCCGATGCTGCGCCAATGGGCTTCCGAGCAGCCCGACCCCTCCGGCATCTCCCGCTACCTCGATGAAATCCATCCCCTCGGATTCTGCCCCGAGGGCGATGTCATTGCCGAAGCCTCGGTTTACCTCCTCTCAGACAACGCGCGCTTCGTCACAGGCCATCTCCTGCATGTCACCGGCGGCGCGGAACTCGGCTACCGGCGCTGATTTTTTATGATCCAATCCATCACCACCCGCGACGCGCGCTTCCCGATTGGCTCTGGCCACGGGAGCGATGCCATTCACCGTGACCCCGTTTACTCCTATGCCGCCACGCTGTTGCATGATGACTCGGGACTCACTGGAACCGGGCTGGCCTTCACGCTCGGCGAGGGAAACGACCTTGTTTGCCGTGCGGCGGAATTTTATGCCGCTCAACTCGTCGGGCGCGACATCGAGGAGGTCATGTCCGGTTTTGGAGAGTTCCAGCGCAAGCTTTCCGACGAGCAGCAATTCCGCTGGCTCGGGCCGCACAAGGGACTCGTGCATCTCGCGCTGGCCTCGGTGACGAATGCCTGCTGGGACCTCTGGGCGCGCAAACGCGGCGTGCCTCTGTGGAAACTCCTGCTGGATCTCGGCACCGATGAATTGCTCGCCACACTGGATTTTTCGTATGTGGCCGATGTGCTTCCCCTCCAGGCGGCACGCGGCTTGATCGAGGGCCCGCGCGCCACGCGCAGCCTTCGTGAGGGAATTTTGGAAACCGGGTATCCGGGCTACGACACCTCGATTGGTTGGTTCAACTACAGCGATGAACAGGTCGCGGCCAATGTCGCCAAATCCGCCGCCGAGGGATTCACGGCGATGAAGCTCAAGGTCGGCTCGCCAGACATCGCCCGCGATGTTCGCCGTGCCCGGCTCGTGCGCGAAGCCGCAGGAGAATCCGTCCGTCTCATGGTGGACGCCAATCAGCAATGGACAATCGACCAATCCATCGCCTTTGCCGAGGCGACCCGCGACCTCAACCTCTTCTGGCTTGAGGAGCCCACGCACCCCGACGATGTGCTCGGCCACCACACCATCGCCGAGGCTATCGCCCCCGTGAAGGTGGCGGCCGGCGAGCATGTGCCGAACCGGATTCTTTTCAAAAACTACCTGCAAGCCGGCGCCATGGGGATCTGCCAAGTCGATGCCGTGCGCGTGGCCGGCGTGAGCGAATTTCTGGTCATAAGCCTCCTTGCCAAAAAATTTGGCGTTCCCGTGATCCCGCATGTCGGCGACATGGGTCAAATTCACCAGCACCTTGTGCTCTTCAACCACATCGCGCTCGACCACGAAGCGATCTTCCTCGAGCACATCCCTCACTTGCAGGACCGCTTCACCGAACCCGTCCGTATTATTGGGGCGCGCTACTCGACCCCCCGTCTGCCGGGAACCTCCTGCGCTTTAAAATAACCCCCTTCCCATGATCGACACACACATCCACTTGCTCGATCCCGACAAGTTCACCTATGCGTGGACAGCGGGATTCCCCTCCCTCGCGGGGCGCTTTGATTTGTCGGATTACCAAAAAACCACCCAGAACCTCGGTATCGAAGCGGGTGTTTTCATGGAGGTCGATTGCGAGGAATCCGCCAGCGAGGCACGCCATTTCTGCACGCTTGCCGAACAGCCCGGCTCCTTGATCCAAGTGGTCGTGGCGGCGGCGCGGCCCGAGTCGCCGGACTTCGAGCAAAGTCTCGAAGCGATCGCACATCCACGCCTGACCGGCATCCGCCGCGTTCTCCACACCCAGCCAGACGAGCTCTCCCTAAGCTCCCGCTTCCGCGAAAATGTGAATCTCCTCGGTCGCCATGGCCTCACATTCGACATCTGTGTTCTCCAGCGCCAACTTCCGCTCGCGCTGGAACTCGTGCGCGCCTGTCCCGACACCACCTTCATTTTGGACCACTGCGGCGTTCCCGCCATTTCGGAAAACAAAGCCCCCACGGGTGAGGGATTCCTGTCATGGCAACAATCCCTCCGCGCGCTCGCTTCCGAAGCGAATGTGAATGCCAAAATCTCCGGCATCACGGCCTACGCGCAGCCAGAACAGCGAAATATCCAAGGCCTCCGGCCCTACACCGACACTCTGATTGATCTATTCGGCCCCGATCGTCTGGTCTGGGGCGGCGATTGGCCGGTGGTGAACCTCGGCAACGGCCTGCCCGAATGGATCGGGATCACACAAGAACTTCTCGCCGACCTTGCCGAATCCGACCGCAAAAAAATCCTCACCTCCACCGCCCGCCGCCTTTACCGAATTCCATGACCACAGAAAAACCTGTCGCCATCGTCACAGGCGGCGGCTCCGGCATCGGCCGCGCCACCGCTCTCCAACTTGCTTCCGACGGATTCGATGTCCGCATCCTCGACCTTTCCCCCGAAGGAGCGGAGGAAACCCTCGGACTCATCCGCGAAGCCGGTGGCACCGCATCCTTCGAACCTGTCGATGTCTCCGATACCGAGTCGGTTCGCGCCGCATTTTCCCGCCTCCCGCGTCTGGATGTGCTCATCAACAACGCTGGCATCGCCCATGTGGGTAATGTCCTTCAAACCAGCCCCGAGGACATCGACCGCCTCTACCGCATTAACATCCGCGGCGTTTACCACTGCCTTCACTTCGGCCTGCCCGTGATGCTGAAAAATGGCGGCGGCAGCATCGTCAACCTCGCCTCCATAGCCTCCAAGGTCGGCATTCCCGACCGCTTCGCCTACAGCATGACGAAAGGCGCCGTGTTTTCCATGACCCTCTCTGTCGCCCGTGATTTCGTGGACAAGGGAGTGCGTTGCAATTGCGTCTGCCCGGCCCGTGTCCACACGCCCTTCGTGGATGGATTTCTCTCCAAAAACTACCCCGGCCGCGAACCCGAGATGTTCGCCAAACTCTCCGCCGGACAGCCCATCGGCCGCATGGGCACGCCCGCCGAAGTGGCCTCGCTCATTGCATATCTTTGTTCCCCGCAGGCATCATTCATCACCGGCTCCGCCTACGACATCGACGGCGGCTTCACCCTTCTTCGCTAACACACCATGAAACTCATCAAATTCGGCAATCCCGGTTCGGAAAAACCGGGCGTTCTTCTCTCCAACGGAACCTCCATCGATGTTTCCGCCTGCACCCCGGATTTCAACGAGGCCTTCTTCGAATCCGGCGGGTTGCAGCGCCTCGCCTCTTGGATCGGCACCCATGGCAGCACCGCCCCTGTCGTTCCTCCGGGAACCCGCTTGGGAAGCCCCATTGCGCGCCCCAGCAAGATCGTTTGCATCGGCCTGAACTACAGCGACCATGCCAAGGAAAGCGGCATGGCCGTGCCCGCCGAACCCATCATTTTCTTTAAATCCACCACCGCGATCACCGGCCCGAACGACGGACTCGTCATTCCCGCTGGATCGGAAAAAACCGACTGGGAAGTCGAACTGGGCGTGGTGATCGGAAAGACGGCCCGCTCCGTCTCCGAGGCCGAGGCCATGCAGCATGTCGCCGGATATGTCCTGCACAACGACTACAGCGAGCGTGCCTGGCAACTCGAGCGCGGCGGCCAATGGGTCAAAGGCAAAAGCGCTGACACCTTCGCCCCACTCGGCCCTTGGCTGGCCACAACCGACGAGATTCCCGACCCACACACCTTGCGTCTCTGGCTCAAGGTCAACGGCGAGACCAAACAAGATGGCTCCACGGCCAATCTGATTTTTAAAATCCCCCACCTTGTCAGCTACCTCAGCCACTTCATGACGCTCCTGCCCGGAGATGTCATTTCCACCGGCACGCCTGCCGGTGTCGGCCTCGGCTTCAAGCCCCCGCAATACCTCAAACCCGGCGACACCATCGAACTCGGTATCGACGGCCTGGGGACACAAAAACAAACCGCCAGAGCATAAACGACTGATCCACCGTCAATGGTCTCACCGGTTGGACGGGAGTCCCGTCAGACCCCTGGGAGTCGCATGTGGCGAATTTCCGCCGGGGCTCGCCCGGCTCGGAGCAGGTCGGTCATGATCCGCATCGGGCGATCGATGTGGGTGAAGAATTTTTTATAGGCCGGGCAAAGGTAGTTGAGACCATCCTCGCCGTCGGGGGTTTTCATGAAGCGGTGCTTCGGACACTCGCCATTGCAGGCGAAGCGGACCTCGCAGCTTCGGCAATAACCCGGGAGGGTTTCCGATTTCGCCCGGCCGAACGCCTGTTGGTCGGCGGACTCCACCATCTCGCCAAGCGAGCGGTTCAGAACATTGCCGAGCTTGTATTTCGGATACACGAAATGGTCGCAGGAAAAGACATCCCCGTTGTGCTCCATCGCAAGGGCCTTTCCACAATCCTCGAGAAACACGCAAAGGCTCGACCCGCGTCCACTCCAGATGCCGAGGGCCACATCGAAGATTTGCACGAAAACCTTCCCCACATCCTCCCTCACCCACCGGTCGAAAATCGCACACAGGAAATCGCCGTAGCCTTCCGCCGGAACACTCCACCGGGTGACCTCCCGCGGCGGTTCGCCGGGCTCGGGCGGCGGCGCGAAATCCAGTGCTCCCCCGTCGGCGGCGCGCTCCACGAGCGGAATGAATTGAATGAAGCCCGATCCCTGCTCCTTTAAAAAATCATACACCTCGAGCGGACGCTTCACATTGCTGGCCGAGACGACTGTGAGCGTGTTGAACTCCACGCCATGCCGCTTGAGCAACTTCAGCCCGGCCATCACCCGGTCGAAAGTCGGCTTGCCCCCCTTGTCCACTCGATAGGTGTCATGGAGCTTGCGAGGGCCGTCGATGCTCAGGCCCACTAGGAAATGGTTCTCGCGGAAAAAACGGCACCACTCCGCATCGAGGCGCGTGCCGTTGGTCTGAATCGCATTCGAAACCAAGCGGCCCCCCGAGTGTTTTTTCTGCAATTCGACCACGCTCCGGAAGAAATCCAAACCGAGGAGAGTCGGTTCCCCGCCCTGCCATGCCATCGAGATTTCAGAGGTTTGCTGCGAGGCACAGTAGTCGCGGATATAGGTTTCAAGCACCTCCGGAGACATGCGGAAGTTTTCACCACGAGGAAAGAGCTTCTCCTTTTCGAGATAGTAGCAATACGAGCAATCAAGATTGCAGATCGGCCCAATCGGCTTCGTCATCACATGGAATGGACTTGTCATTTGGATAGACAACCACCGCTACCTGCAGGCTTTCCTGGCTCGCACGGTGTTGACCGCAAGAACCTTGGGCGTTGGAAATGAAAGCCCGATTTCACTTGGAGAAAATTTTTTAACCCACTGACTGTTAAGGAGCGGAAGGGGCGGGATTCGAACCCGCGGCAGGTTGCCCTGCGTTCGATTTCGAGTCGAGTGCCTTAAACCGGACTCAGCCACCCTTCCTGATGTTCGGAAACGAACTAATGCTCACTTTGCCCCATCGACCTCTCTCCGCAAGCAAAAAGGCCGGGGCCATCCCAGGAATCGGGAGGTTTCTCTGCGCTGGACTCGCCCTCCGGCGCTACCGCGTCCAACTTCTCATGCCCGGCTGGAGCCATGGATTTTCTCTCGTCCACAAAATGGAAAAACCAGCTGCGCACTTGGCGGCACAAGGCCTGAAACGCCGAGCCCGATCAAACGAAGGGGGCGATCCGCCAGGCGCTCTCGACGCAGGATCGCGCAGGCAATCGCGTAAATTTCATCAGGGGCTTCGAAGGGATCCTCCACGCTTGTCTGGCGGGTCAGGGTCTTGAAGTCGCTGTAGCGCACCTTCACTTGAACCGTGCGCGCGGCGAGGCGTTCCTTCGCAAGTTTTGCGGCGATGTCCCTCGCCTGCTCCTGCAGCACGGGCACAAGAATTCTGCGGTCGTGGGTATCCCGCTCGAAGGTTTCCTCGGCGCTGATGCTTTTGATTTCTCCATCAAGATCGAGCGGTCGGTCGTCGATGCCAAACGCATACGCTTTGAGCTTCGTGGCAAATGATCCCGCGACGGCGCGAAGGTCGCCTTGGTGATCCTGAATGTCGCCAATCGTCCGGAGCCCCATTTTCCCAAGAGCCTCGGCCGTGACCTTGCCGACCCCGTGAATCGCCGAAACGGGAAGCGGACGCAGAAAAGCCACTTTCTCCTCCTCGGTGATGCAAAAGAGACCGTCCGGCTTGCCATGGTCACTGGCGATTTTGGCAAGAAGCTTGTTTCCACCGATCCCGATGCTCGCCGTGAGATTCCTTTCCGCCAGGATCACATCCTTCATCTGTCGACCAAGTGCGAGGGGGCCTTTGCGCTCGAAGGATTCAAAGAGGTGGCTCAGGTCGAGATAGGCTTCGTCCACGGAAACCTGCTCCACTTCGCCTCCGAATGTGGCGAGCTTCCTCATGATCTCGAGTGATTCGATCCGGTAAGCGTCCATCCGGGGTCGGATGAAATGACCATCGGGACAAAGACGCCATGCGGTGCGTGAGGGCATGGCGGAACGCACTCCGAATGCCCGCGCTTCGTAACTCGCCGCACACACCACCCCGCGACGATCAGGAGACGCTCCAACAATCACCGGCTTGCCTCGGAGTGAAGGGTTGTCGCGCTGCTCGACCGACGCGTAAAAAGCGTCCATATCCAGATGGAAGATGACTCGCGGCATCAGTCCTCGAAGATGACCGCCCACCGATGTTCCTGCAAGAAGCCCAAAGCTATCGGATTGCCAATATTCAATTACGCCACTAGAAAGAACCCCCTATGTCTAATCTCACAAAACGCGACCTCGTTATGGCAATTGCCGAAAAAACCGCCCTCACCCAGCAGGAGGTTTTCTCCGTCATCCAACTCACACTCGACGGCATCACCGATGCCTTGGCAAACGGGAAGGGCGTTGAGTTCCGCGAATTCGGAGTCTTTACCACCCGGCTCACCAAACAGCGTGTGGGTCGCAATCCCAAGAAGCCAACCGAGACGGTGGTCATCCCGCCACGGGCGATCGTCAAATTCAAGGCAGGCAAGATCATGAAGGCGCGCGTCCTCGAACGCACCGCCCAGCTCACCAAATAGAGCACACCCTCTTAAAAAAGGCGCACCTCCCGTTGCTCGAAAGAATAAAAAAAGCAACAGCCCGGGATTTCGGAACACGCTTTTCGACATCCCGGGTGGGAGTGCGCGATACTGGGTTCGAACCAGTGACTTCTTGCGTGTGAAGCAAGCGCTCTACCGCTGAGCTAATCGCGCGTTGAAAGAATTCCGGCC
>CAYOGR010000052.1:6262-14515 GCA_964403605.1 uncultured Chthoniobacter sp. | reverse complement strand
GGGAGCCGGCAGTCGGATTCGAACCGACGACCAGCGGTTTACAAAACCGCTGCTCTACCACTGAGCTATGCCGGCAACACGATGAATCTTTCACAATCGGCGCGCGCGGGCAAGCAGCGGATTTTTGAAACCCCAAAGCCACACGAGGACGGTTTTTTCTTTTGGGAATTGAGTAATGACTCCGGATTCGAGGAGCAAAGAAAAAGGGCCGCCAAACGGCGGCCCTTTTTTGAAGAGATAATCTGACAGTCGGATCAGCGCTTGGAGAATTGGAAGCGCTTGCGGGCTCCGGGACGACCGGGCTTTTTGCGTTCCTTCATGCGCGGGTCGCGGGTGAGGAGACCTTCCTGCTTGAGCGGAAGGCGAAGGGCCTCGTCGACCTCGATCAAAGCGCGGCTGAGGGCGAGGCGCATGGCACCGGCCTGGCCATTGATTCCGCCGCCGGTGGTTTTCACCGTGACATCGTAGCTGTGAACCGCATTGGCGATTTCCAGCGGACGAAGAATTTGGTTTTGGATCGAGAGGCTGCCAAAATAATCGGTGAAGTCGCGACCGTTGACTTTGATGGCTCCGCTGCCGGATTGCATGCGAATGCTGGCGACGGAGGTTTTGCGGCGACCTGTGGCTTGGATTGGGGCTGCTGTTTTGCTCATGGAATTGGAGATCAGACGGGTTTCGGATTCTGGGCCGCGTGCGGGTGCTCGTTGCCTGCGTAGACCTTGAGCTTGCCGTAAAGGGCGCGGCCAAGGCGGTTGTGCGGGATCATGCCGCGCACGGCACGCTCGACAAGTAGCTCTGGACGGCGTTCGCGGCGGGCGCGAAAGGTCTCGGTCTTGTGGCCGCCGACATATCCGGAGAAACTCATGTAGGTCTTGGCGGTCTCTTTTTTGCCGCCGATGGCGACTTTGGAGGCGTTCAGGACGACCACGAAGTCGCCGGTGTCGACATGCGGGGTGAAGATGGCTTTGTTTTTACCGCGGAGAAGGTTGGCGGCCTTGACGGCAACGCGACCGAGAGGTTGGCCGGCGGCGTCAATGACCCACCACTTGCGCTCCACTTCCTCGGCTTTGGCAGAATAGGTTTTCATCGTTGAGAGCCGGGAAGAATGAGCGAAGACCCCTGCAGTGTCAAACCCGTAGCCGAGATTCTTTTGTTTTTTTTCGGGATCAGCCGGCGAGGGCTTCCCGGACGCCTTCGATGACAAAATCCTGTTCGGCGTCCGTCAGGTAGGGATTGAGAGGAAGGCTGATCACTTCGCGCGAGGCGGCTTCGGCGGCGGGGAACTCGCCGTAATGGTGTCCCAGTGGAGAAAAGACCGGCTGCTCGTGCAGGCATTTGGGGTAGTAAACAGCGGTGGGGACGCCTTTGGCTTTGAGCTTTTCCCCGAGCGCATCGCGGTCGGAAACCCGGATCGTGTATTGGGCGTAAACATGGGTGTTGCCGTCGCGGATCGCGGGGGTTCGGCAGGCATCACGAAGCTTCTCGCTGTAGCGCGCACCGAGTCGGTTGCGTGCCTCGACCTCCTCCGCGAAGCCTGGCCACTTGCCGAGCAGGATGGCGGCTTGGAGCGTGTCGAACCGGCCGTTCATGCCCACCAGATCGTGGAAGTGGCGACGGATGCCGCCATGGGTGCGGATCGCCCGCATTTTCAAGGCGAGGTCATCGTCGTTGGTGAAAAGCGCGCCGCCCTCGCCGTAGCAACCAAGCGGCTTGGCGGGGTAGAAGCTCGTGCTTGCGATTGTCGTGACGCCACAGCTTTTGCGCCCGTGGCGAGTGGCTCCGAAACTTTGCGCGGCGTCCTCGATCACCGGGATGCCGTGTTTTTCCGCGATCGCGTTGATGGCGTCGTAGTCGGGCATTTGGCCGAAGAGGCTCACGGGCATCAGGGCCTTTGTGCGGGGCGTGATCGCCGACTCGATGCGGTCCACGGCGATGTTGAAATCCAGAGGGTCGATGTCCACAAACACCGGCTTGGCCCCCACCTGAAGGACGACCTCCGCCGTGCTGATCCAAGTGAACGGCACGGTGACGACTTCGTCGCCGGGGCCAATTTCAAGGGCGCGGAGGGCAATTTCCAGGCTGTCGGTGCCGCTGGCCACTGTGATCGCATGGCGGCAGCCGATAAACTCCGCGAGCACGGATTCCAATTCCTCGATCTCCGGGCCCATGATGAAACGGCCGTGATCCAGAACACGATCGATGCGATCGCGGATGGCGGGTTCGAATTTTTTGTATTGGGCTTTGAGGTCGATGAAATCCATGTGGCGTTGCGGGAGATCGTTTCGGCTCGTATGATTCCGGTTTGTCCCATGAATCGCACTTACTTTTTTTGGATTGTTCCTGCGTTGATGCTCGCCGTGCTGGCCGCCGTTGCCAACGCCTCGCCGAAGCTTGAGTGCCGCGATAGGATTTACGATTTCGGGACGGTGGATGGATCGACGCCGGTTTCGCACACTTTCCAAATCCGCAACGCGGGCGACAGCGATCTGGTTATCAAAAAAATCCACGCGCCTTGCGGTTGCACGGCTTTCCAGGTGGCAAATAAAATTCTGCCGCCTGGAGAATCCCTCGGGATTCCCGTGACCGTCTCGCTCCAAGGGCGAAAAGGTTTCCAGGAAAAAGGGGTTTATCTGGAAACCAACGATCCTGCGTCTTCGCCTCTGCAGCTCCTGCTTCGGGGAACAGTCGGCTCGGGTGTTGAAGTCCAACCCCCGATGATGACGCTGCGGAAAAATCCCAAATCGCCCGAGGTTTTCGGCGAGGTGACTGTGCGCGACCTGGCCAAAAAGCCGCTGCGCTGTCTGGAAGCCAAGTCTGTCGAGGGCAAGGTCGAGATCGTTGCCTCGCCGCTGGCGGGCGGGGAGGGGTTTGTGCTCCGCGCGACTCCCGCCGCGAATCTTGCGCCCGGCCAGCACAAGGACAAAATCCGGCTCCGCCTCGAGGGGGAATCGTCCAAGGACATGGAGATCGATGTCCTGATTCTTCTTCCCGCGGATTTGATCGTGGCGCCTTCGGTGTTGCGGTTGGACTCGACCGCGGCAGCACCGCTCTCACGCACGATCATCATCCGCAGTCCGGGAGGAATCGATTTCACCATCGATTCGGTTGAGGTCCCCGTGGAGTCGATGACGACGCGGATCGAACGAATGAACGCAACTTCCTCACGGGTCGTGGTGGGAAACATCCATCCCACGCGCGACCTCGACGGGAAAAAACTGGTCCTGCGGATCGGCGGCGCCAAGTCCCGCACGCTGGAGATTCCGCTGGCGGTGCCGCGTTGAGACTTCCGCTCAGGGTTGCTTCGCCCCGGGCTTGGCGCTGGCTGTTTTGGCGGAATTGGAGAGTTCGATCAGGTCGGTCATGATGCGGACGGTCTCGTTGCGGATCGGGTCGGGCTCGGGGGTTTTATCGGATTTTTCCTCGCCCTCCTCGGCCTCCTCGAGGTCCTGGTATTTTTTCTCGCGCTCGCGCTCGTAGGCGACCACCTCAAGCTCCTCGCGGTTGTTTTTCACATCGTCGAGGGTGAGTTGCCACACCTTGGCCTCGATGATCGGCCCGCGCGCGAGGCGTTCGGCCTTGCGGGCCTCCTTGCGGGCCTTGTCGGCGGCGAGTTCCTTTTGGCGGGCCTCCTTGTTGTTGGTGATGGAGTTTTTCTCCAAGCGCTCGCGGAACCGCTGCATGTCCTCGCTCACATAAAGAAATTCGGGATCCGCGGCGATCCGGCGGGCGGAGCGCTCGCGGAGTTCGGCGACGAAAAGCTCGCCCGCGTTCGGGCTGGGCTTGAAGGCCACGGGAGCGACCTCGTCGTAGCCGAGCGGGTTTTTCAGGGAGCCTTCGCCGATCTTCGGGCTGTCCGTGCGCGAGGGTAGGATGATGTCGGACTCAACGCCGTTGAGTTGTGTGGAGCCACCGCTCACGCGGTAGAATTTCTGGATGGTCAGCTTGATGGCACCGGCGGGCGGGCGGTTGGTTCCGAAAAAGGGAAGCGACACCGAGCGGTCGAGGCTCTGAACGGTCTGGACGGTTCCCTTGCCGAAGCTGCGCTCGTCGCCAACGATAACCGCGCGGCCGTAGTCCTGCATGGCGGCGGCGAAAATCTCGCTGGCCGAGGCGCTGAGGCGGTTCATCACCACCACGAGCGGGCCGGTGTAGGCGAGATGCGGGTCTTTATCGATATTCTTGGTGATGTTTCCACTGGGATCCTTGGCCAAAACCACGGGGCCGCTTTCGATGAAGAGACCGGTGAGGTTGATGGCTTCCTCGAGCGACCCGCCACCGTCGCGGCGGAGGTCGATCACGAGACCTTCGATGTTCTCCTTTTTCAAGCGTTCGAGCAGGGCGGAGACATCGGTGGTGGTGCTCTTCGGTTCGCCGCTGCCGCTCATGTTCGCATAAAAGGAGGGGAGGGTGATCCAGCCGATGCGCGAGATTTTGTCGTCGGGGCCTTTGACATCCAACAACTCGGCCTTCGCCTCCTGATCCTTGAGTTCCACTTTGTCCCGGGTGATTTCCACGACAGAGCGTTTCGAGGGATCGTTGGCATCGCTTGGAATCACCTGGAGGCGGACGGGCGTGTTTTTCTCGCCACGGATTTTTTCCACGACCTTGTCGAGTTTCATGTCCACGACATCCTCGAATTCCGAATCGCCCTGTGCGACGGCGATGATGCGGTCGCCGACCTTCAGGCGTCCATCCTTGTCGGCAGGGCCGCCGGGAACGAGTTCCATGATCTTCACATAGCCGTCATCGGAGCGCAGAACCGCGCCGATGCCCACGAGCGAGAGTTTCATGGAAATCTGAAAATTCTCCATTTCGCTCGGGCTCATGTAATCGGAGTGGGGATCGTAGCTCTGGGCGAGCGCCTTGAGGAAGGTGCTGACGACATCCTCGCCCTCCATTTCCCTCACATTGCGGAGGAACTGGTCATAGCGGCGGGTGACAGTTTCTTTGGGGGTGCGGAGCTTGAGGTCGCTGAGTTCCTCCTGGAGGAGTTCGGCCTCCACGCGGTCGCGCCAGATTTGATCGGCCTCGGCGAGGTTTTTCGGCCAGGGGGATTTCTGGCGGTTCAACTCCACGGTGCGGTCGCCCTGGAAGTCGTATTTTTGGGCCGCAAGTTTTTTGTTCGACTCGGCGCGGCTTTCCACACGGGCGAGGAAGCGCTGGAAAATCTCCCGCGCGGGGCTCAGATCCCCACGGAGAATCAAGTTGTCGAGGGTGGTGCCGTATTTTTTCGTGAACTCGTCCACATCCTCCTGGGTGAAGTAGAGCTTGTTATAGTCCAATAGCTCCAGGTAGGTGGTCAGGAGCTTGGCGGACATCGCGTCGTCGAGTTTCTCGCGGCTGTAGTGGGCCTGTTGGAGCCAGTTGGCCACGGCCAGCGCGATGCGGCCCTCGTCCTCGGGATTGATCTTGTCGGCGAAGACCGGGGAGAGCCACAGCGTCGCCGCAGCGATTACCGCCAGAACGGCGGATTTGGTTGGATGCCTCATGATTGAATCGAAAACCTTGCAGAGACTCCGATAAAAATCAAATCTCCGCATTTTCCGCATTCGACCCACGCGACCATGGACAAGTTCAAAGTTTTCACCGGCGGCCCTCTCGACACCAACGCTTTTCTTTTGGAAACCCCCGAAGGGAACCTTCTGTTCGACGCGCCGCAAGGGGCCGATGCCTTTTTTTCAAGCCACAAGATCGACTGGTTGCTGCTCACGCACGGCCATTTCGATCATGTGATGGATGCGGCGAAAATCCAGCGCCGCCACGGGTGCCGTGTCGGCTTCCACCCGCACACCTCGGTGATGGTTGGGGACGGCGCGTTTTTCAAGAAACACGGGTTCGACATCGAGTTCGAGCCGGTCGCCGACGACCTCTTGATCAACGAGGGCCCCGTCGCCGGGGTGGGTGGGCATCGTATGAACGCCCTGCATGTTCCCGGCCATTGTCCCGGGAGCCTCTGTTTTTATTTTCCCGAATTGAGGACGCTCGTTGGCGGGGATGTTTTGTTCCGGGAGGGTGTTGGGCGTTGGGATTTGCCCGGCGGCGACGGCCCGCTGTTGTTCGAAGGCATCCGCTCCAAGATTTTCACCCTCGATCCCGACACGGTCGTGCTGCCCGGCCACGGTCCCGCGACCACCGTGGGGCACGAGCGGGTCAATAATCCCTATGTTGGCGGGTAAGGATTTGGCGCTCGACAACCTCGCGGGATGAATTCTAAATTTTAGATACTCCTCAACCACCTCCCACCATGCCCCGCTTCAATTACATAGCCCTTGATGCCCGCGGCCAGGAATCCTCCGGGGTTCTCGATGCGGAATCCCAAAACGATGCCGTTGCTCAACTCCGACAGGCGGGGTATTTCCCCAAAAGTATCAGCGAAGAGGGCAAGGGGCCCAAGCGCAAGGCCAAGGGAGCCGCTCCAGCGGGAGGGGGATCCGCGCTGAAAAAAGAGATCAAGCTCAATATCAACATCCCCTTCCTCGAAAAAAAGACCATCAAGGCCCGCACGCTGATGATCTTCACGAGGCAGCTTGCCACGCTGATCGACGCCGGGCTTCCGCTCCTGCGCGGCCTGACCGTTCTGTCGAAGCAGGAACCCGATCCGGTTCTCAAAAAAACCATCATCAGCATCGCGGAATCGGTTCAAGGCGGCGGAACATTCTCCGAGGCCCTGACCGGCCACCCCAAAATTTTCAACAAGCTTTATGTGAACATGGTGAAAGCCGGCGAGCTTGGCGGCGTGCTCGAAATCGTCCTTCTCCGCCTTGCCGAGTTCCAGGAAAAAGCCCAGAAAATCAAAAACAAGGTCGTCTCGGCGATGTTCTATCCCGCGATTGTTTTGATCATCGCCATTGTGATCATGGGCTTCCTGCTGGTTTTCATCGTGCCAAAATTCGAGGCGATTTTTGCCGACATGCTGGGTGGAAAGCCCCTGCCGGCCCTGACTCAATTTGTGATCGGCACCAGCAATTTTGTGAAAGGGAATCTCCTCCTGATCGTTGGAGGCTTGGTCGGGCTGGGAGTCGTTTACAAACTTCTTTCGCGCACACCAAAGGGCGCGGCCGCCCTCGACTCCTTCCTGCTTCGCTCTCCGGTCTTCGGCGACCTGACACGCAAGAGCGCGATCTCGCGCTTTTCGCGCACGCTGGGAACCCTCGTTACGAGCGGTGTGCCAATTCTTCAAGCCCTCAACATCACCCGCGACACCGCCGGCAATGCGGTGGTCTCCGACGCGATTTCCAAGGTCCACGACTCCGTGCGCGAGGGCGAATCGATCGTCCAACCCCTCGAAGCCAGCGGCGTTTTCCCGCCCATGGTTATCAGCATGATCGATGTCGGCGAGGAAACCGGCCAACTCCCCGAGATGCTTCTCAAGATCGCCGATGTGTATGACGACGAGGTGGACAACGCCGTTTCCGGCCTCACTTCGCTGCTCGAGCCTGTGATGATCGTTTTCCTTGCTGTGGTGGTTGGAACGATTGTCATCGCCCTGTTCCTGCCGCTGATCAGCATCATCACCGGGATGCAGAACCAGTAAAGCCGACGGGAATGCTACTCTAAAAACCGGGTGCTTCCGTTCGGGGCCAAACGCCCCACATTGGCTGAGGGATTTCTTCTATCCCGCGTGGATTCTTCCATTGGCAGGAAACCCGCGTTTCCAGTGGCAAAGGCGACCATGGCTTTTCCGTTATGCCGAAAGTGCACATTGGGATAGCGCGCTTGGCTGCCCTTCCCCTCATCCAACGCGTAGAACTCCTCGATCATGGGGTTTCTTCGAGAGGCGGGGCTTTGAAAGTCGTTGATTTGCGCTGATGTCGCAAAAACCACGACCCGCGTGGGATCCGGGAGCGAATGGTAGCTTCTCATTCCCCTTGACGGGTAGAAGCCGCCGCCAAGCAATGTGTTGTAGGCCATGCCAATGTATCCAAATCGATATTTTGGCTTAAATGCTCTACCCTGCATGGAAAAGCTCGGGTCTGGGCGAAATCCCTTCGGAAGGTAATTCGCCAGTGGGCCTGAAGTGGCGTCGAAATCCCGTTGGCCCTCGGGTTTTCCCAAGCTGTCCGCTTTTTCGAGGCCAAACCACCACACTCGATCCTGTGGATTAGCGGGGGAGTCCACGGCATACGGCCAGAAAAAATAATTGTTGTCTCCGAGATAGGCCATGCCACCGGCCGCCAGTTGACGGATGTTGCTGGCTGAAACCGCAAGCGACGAGTTGGCATGGACTTTTTTGCCAACGACAAAAACCAAACC
>CAYOGR010000052.1:3319-6162 GCA_964403605.1 uncultured Chthoniobacter sp. | reverse complement strand
AAACCGCAAGCGACGAGTTGGCATGGACTTTTTTGCCAACGACAAAAACCAAACCTGACAGCGTAATCACAATCGCGATCGCCAGCAAAAGCTCGAGAAGCGTGAAAGCCGTTTTTCTTCGGGTGGGGGGCAGCTCCGGGCGCGAATGGTGTCCCTTCAAGTTTGCTTGGAATTCGCGAGGCGCTTTTTCAAAAAATAGGCCGAAACCCCGACAAGAACCATCAAGGCGGCGGCAATCTGGCTTGGCTCGGGCACGGCGGCGGAGGAATACGAATCCACATCATAAGGCTGGATCACTGCCGCCGATGCAAATCCCGGGGCGAAGCTCCAAGCGTCCCACGATCCATCCGAAAGCTCGCGCAAATCAAAACCCGACCAACTGGAGATCCAATTCGAATTGGGAACCGTTCCCGGATAGCTCGCCGTGCCAAGGAATGTGTTTGGATCACCGTCGGGAGGCGTATCGAAATCCCCACCCACATTAAAATACTCCCAGTAGCCGCTGGCCCAGTCTGTGCGGTTGCGGTTGATTCCGGTGTCGGCGAATGAAATCGAATTGACCGCCAATCCCCAGCCAAAATCGAGGATGCCCAGCGTCAGACGGTTATCGCTTCCCGAGCCGCTGGCTTGGACGAGCGAGGGATTGCCCGAAGCGACCACTTGCCAGGATCCGGCGATCGCCGTGATCATGTCGTAGCCGGTGGCGAAGCCGTTCCAACGGTATCCCCAGGCTAGTGAAGCCGGGTTCTCACCGTCGTTCCATTGAATGACTAGCCCCGCCCGGTTGGAGCCGGTGCCAGTCCAGTTGTTGATATCGTCCAGGCCCGTTATGAGAGCCGCGAAGGAGGATGGGAATGGGAAGGTGCCGGCCAAGGCCATGCACCAAACGGCGATTTTTTTCATTTCTGTCCTTTTTTTAAAAACGGGGAATGTCGTTGGACAATCCCTTCCCCCGAGTCGAAAGGACCACCCCCGGCACGGACAGTCATGCGCTGCCGTTGCGCCATTACAGGCGCTGTGCGGTTTTCTCCGCCGGTTCGAACCCGGACTTTGACCTTTGCGCGACAGTGAGGGACTTCCACCCTTGCTTTCCTAGGCCGACGGATTGGTTTTTCTGAAAAAAAGAGCTGCTGGATTAATGGAATCCGAAGGCGCGGATCATTTGCAGCGGCTTTGGTCTTGTCAACCCCGATCCCTGCTTGCCTTCGAGCCGATCGATTCCCATGATGCCGCCTCTTTTTATGGAAGCGATTATCGATCTGTTACAGAAAAACGCCCTCATGCCGCGCGAGGAGATGGCCAAATTGCTTGGCCTGCCGCGCGCCGAAGTTGATGCGAAAATTGCCAAACTCGAGGCCGACGGCGTGATTCTCGGATACCAGGCTGTGGTCAATCACGAGAAGTGGGAGACCGAAAATGTCACCGCCGTGATCGAGGTGAAAATCACCCCCGAGCGCGACGGGGGATTCGACCGGATCGCCTCGCGCATCGCCCGCTTCGAGGAGGTGCAGAGCTGCTATCTCATGAGCGGCGGCTACGACCTGCTGATCGTGGTGGAGGGCCGGAACCTCCGCGCCGCCGCAGCCTTTGTGGCCGAGAAACTCAGCACGATCGATGCCGTGCAATCCACCGCCACGCATTTTCGCCTGAAGACCTACAAGGAAAACGGCACCTTCCATCACTTCGAACCCACCTCGGAGCGCCTCGCTGTCTCGCCGTGAGCATCGCCATTGCCGACCACATCCGCGACATCCCGCGTTCGGGTATTCGTGACTTTTTCGAAATCGTCCAGTCGATGGAGGATGTCATCTCCCTCGGCATCGGGGAGCCGGATTTCGCCACACCATGGCACATCCGCGAGGCGGCGATTTTCGCGCTCGAGCGCGGCCGCACCGGCTACACCTCGAATCTCGGTCTGCCCCGCCTCCGCCGCACGATCTCGGACTATGTGCGCCGGCATTTTCAAATTTCCTACGAACCGCTCACCGAAATTCTCGTCTCCGTCGGCGTCTCCGAGGCAATCGATCTGGCCCTGCGCGCGCTGCTGAATCCCGGCGACGAGGTGCTCTACCACGAGCCCTGCTATGTCTCCTACTCGCCCACCATCGTGATGGCGCGCGGTGTGCCGAAAGCCATAACCACCCGCGCCGAGGATGCATTCGCCCTCCGCGCCGGGGATTTGGAAAAACACATCACGCCCCGCACAAAAGTGCTCATGCTGAATTTCCCCACAAATCCCACCGGAGCCACGATGGATCCCGAGGAATTGGAAAAAATCGCCGCCGTTTGCGTCCGCCACAACCTCGTGGTTTTGACCGATGAGATTTACAGCGAGTTGACCTACGAGGGGGCGACCCACACGAGCATCGCCACATTCCCCGGCATGAAGGAGCGCACGGTTTTTTTGCATGGGTTGTCGAAGGCGTTTGCCATGACCGGCTGGCGGATCGGATTCGCCTGCGCGCCATCGGCCCTCATCGAGGCCATGATGAAAATCCACCAATACTCCATCCTCTGCGCCCCGATCATGGGCCAGGACGCCGCCATCGAAGCCTTGGAGCGTGGGCAGGACAGCGTCGAACGCATGCGCCGCGAATATGAGCGGCGGCGAAATTTCATCGTGTCCTCGCTCAACGAAATGGGCCTCCCATGCCGCAGCCCGCGCGGGGCATTCTATGTTTTTCCCGAGATCACCTCGACCGGTCTCGCGAGTCGGGATTTCTCCCTCCGCCTGCTCAAGGAGAAAAATGTCGCCGTTGTTCCCGGACCGGCCTTCGGCAGCGGAGGTGAGGGCCATGTCCGCTGCAGCTTCGCCACCGCCTACGACCAGATCAAAATCGCCA
>CAYOGR010000052.1:0-3219 GCA_964403605.1 uncultured Chthoniobacter sp. | reverse complement strand
ATTTCATCAATCGTGAGCTGAGCTGGCTGGAATTCAATCAGCGCGTGCTCGATCAGGCATTCGACGCCGACAATCCGCTGCTGGAGCGCCTGAAGTTCCTCGCGATCGTGAGTTCGAATCTCGACGAGTTTTTCGAGGTGCGTGTGGCGGGACTCAAGCAGCAGAAGCAAAACAACTCGTCCGAGGTCGGCCCCGACGGGATGTCGGCCTCCGAGGTCCTGGCCCGCATCAGCGAGCGTTCCCGCCGCATGGTGGACGATCAATACCGGTGCTGGCGCGAGCAGGTCTATCCGCGGCTTCACGAGCAGGGGGTTCGATTCCACAACTATCCCGATGTGCCTCCGGAGGAGCGGGCGCATTTTGAGAAATTCTTCCGCGAGACGATTTATCCCGTGCTCACACCGCTGGCCGTCGATCCCGCGCATCCCTTTCCCCAGCTCCTCAACAAGAGCCTGAATGTGATTGTGGAGTTGGAAGGCGAGGGGATCAGCACCGACATCGCCGTGGTGCAGGCTCCGCGAATCCTCCCGCGCGTTGTCCCGTTTTCAAAGAGTCCCGACGGCAACGACTATGTTTTTCTCGGCAATATCATCCAGGAGCATGTCGACTCGCTTTTTCGTGGCGTGCATGTGAAAGGCGCGCACCTTTTCCGCGTCACCCGCAACAGCAACCTGTATGTGGACGAGGAAGAGTCCAGCAACCTCCTCCACGCGATCGAGGAGGAGCTTCGCAAGGTGAACCGAGGTGCCGCCGTGCGGTTGGAGGTGAAAAAAGACTGCCCGGAGCGGGTGCTCAAGCGCCTGCTCGATATCTTCAACCTCGAGGAGGAGGATGTCTTCCGGATCGACGGGCCGCTGAACCTCTCGCGCCTCATGCCGGTGGCCTTGCAGATCGACCGTCCCGACCTCCGTTACAAACGCTTCACACCCTGCCATGTCGTGTCGCTCGACACCGAGTCCGACCTTTTTTTCCATGTGCGCCGTGGGGACATCCTGCTTCACCATCCTTACGACAGCTTCCAGACCGTGGTGGATTTTCTCGCGCAGGCTGCGGAGGACCCCCAGGTTCTCGCGATCAAGCAAACGCTTTACCGGACGAGTTCCGACTCGCCGATCGTTCAGGCGTTGATCGCCGCCGCGCGAAACGGCAAGCAGGTCACCGCGGTGATCGAATTGAAGGCGAGGTTCGACGAGGCCGCGAACATCCACTGGGCCCGTATCATGCGCGAGGCGGGCGTGGATGTCGTCTACGGCGTCACCGGCCTGAAGACCCATGCGAAGGCGATGCTGATCATCCGCAGCGAGGGCGAGCGGATCCGGCGTTACGCCCACCTCGGCACGGGCAACTACCATCCCTCGACCGCGAAAATCTATACCGACTTGAGCCTGCTCACCTGCCGCGAGGAATTGACCACCGAACTCGCGGAGACCTTCAATTGCCTCACCGGCGTGTCGCGTTTTCCGGAAATGAAGGAACTCATGGTCGCGCCGTGGTCGCTCTACGAGGGTTTCCAGGAATTGATCGAAAACGAGATCGGCCATGCCTGGGCTGGGCGACCGAGCGGCATTTTTGCAAAACTGAATTCCCTGGTGGAACCCGGGATCATCGAGTCGCTCTACCGCGCCTCGGCCGCAGGGGTTCCGATCCGCCTTCTGGTGCGGGGCATGTGCGCGCTCCAGACCGGAATCCCTGGCGTCAGCGAAAACATCGAGGTTCGCAGCATCGTGGGTCGATTTCTGGAACACAGCCGGATCTTCCGTTTTGAGAATGGCGGGCAGTCCCGCATCTACTTGGGCAGCCCCGATTGGATGCCAAGAAATCTTTTCCGCCGTGTCGAAACGGTGTTTCCCATCACCGCGCCCGGCATGATCAAGCATGTCGATGAAATCCTGGAATGGTTCTGGCGCGACAATGTGAAGGCTCAGGTCATGCAGCCCGACGGCACTTATGCCTTCCGTCGGCCCGCGGAAGGGGAGCCGGCGTTCGATGCCCAGGCGGAGTTCCTGGCCGACGCCCAGAGGCGCCGCACAAAACCAGCCGCTCCCAAGGAGCGTTGAGCCCCGGGTGCGGTGTTCACCTCCCGAACGAGGGCTTTTCATCCGGTATCATCCCGCCTAGCTTCCCGCGCATGTTCCACAAAGCAGTCGCCTTGTCCTTGCTGATGGCGGCGTCCCTTTGCGCCGATCCGATTCCAGCGGAAAACCCGTTTCTCCATGCGGGCGGAACTTTTGATCCCTTTCTTCTGGCCTTGCAACCGGCCGTTCAAATGAGTGCTTTGCCGCCATGGGTGGAACGGATTCCGGATGTTGATTCCGACACCTCGACAGTGAGCGTTTCGATCCATCCGGCATGGCGTGGCACGGGGGCGGGATTGTTCGTCGCCACCGTGGTTTTCCAAGACAACGGCGATGGAGGCCCCGCGCTTGAATGGGAAGGCGCGGACGGCGTGGTTTCGACGATCTCCTACGGCCTCGGGGAAATCGGCAATCCGGTTGGTTTAAACTCCCGCACGGTTCTTTTGCCCCAAGCCCTCACCCGCGAGGGGGGACGGCTACTTTTATCTTACTTCGGAAAATTCGATTCGCTTCTGAGCTTGGCGATCCGTCCCGCACGCGAGGATTCCCTGGCGGTGGTGGGGGAGCGGCATTCACCTGTGCTGATCGACGGCAACTTGCAGGTTTTCGAGGATGGGGAAGTCCATGGAAGCCGTCCGATTCCATTGTCGGGGGATGTTCGCAACGGCTCGATTGTCGAGGCGGAGCTCTCCGCCCGGGTGGAGCCGCTCGAAGATTCGCTGGAGTTTGTCATGCCGATCCAGGGCAAACCCGAGGCTGCAATGCTTCGTCTGGAGGCTCTCGGGCTGGATCCCGAGGCCAAAATGGAGGTTTCGCTCAACGGGCAACTTCTCGGGACCGTGAATTTTCCGTCTTTCCAGCTCGATGACCCCTCGCTCGTGGCCGATTGGAACGGCGGCTTGGTTCTGGCCGGCTGGCGCAAGGGATCCCTCTACATCGCGGCGCGTCATTTCCAGGAGGGCGAAAACTCCATCGTTGTGGCCTTGAAGCGTTCCCCGGTGGAAACCGGTCGAGAGGTTTTTCTGAGAAACACCGGAATCCACCTCCGCTTTGGGGCAATGTCCTGGCCGCAGGAATTTCCGGCTTCCCCGGACGGAACCAATATCGATGGATTGACGGCCGGGCCGGATTTCTCCCTCGTCGA
>CAYOGR010000051.1:0-14913 GCA_964403605.1 uncultured Chthoniobacter sp. | reverse complement strand
GTGATTGGCCGCAAGGGCACCGGGATCAATGAGAACTTCACCGTTCGCCGTGTTTCCTACGGCGAGGGCGTGGAGCGTGTTTTCCCGATCCATTCACCCCGCATCGCGAAGATCGAGGTGGAGCGCAAGGGGGCGGTTCGCCGTGCCAAGCTGAACTACCTCCGTTTGCGCAAGGGCAAATCCGCCACGACCGTCAAGGATCAAGTCGAGCGCGCTTGACGCCAGGCCCCAATTCTTCCAACCAACACGCCCCTCGCGGGCGTGTTTGCGTTTCGGGCCCCATCGCCGTCGGGACTCCAACATCTTTCGGCAAAGGATCAACTGGGAAGCGATGTGTAGGGCAGGCGTCCCGCCTGCCATCGAAAGGTTTCCGCTCGCAAATGAGACACCCGATCCAAGCTTGAGCGATCCTCGTTACTCCTGACAATGGTGTCCCTCGACCATGAGCGGCGATTGGCTTCCCAAGGCTTCTTCATCATTTGTGGAATCGATGAGGCCGGTCGCGGCCCGCTCGCCGGCCCGGTGGTGGCTGCGGCAGTGGTTCTGCCGGAGGGCTTCACACTCGAAGACTTGGACGATTCGAAAAAACTCACGCCGCGCCGCCGCGAAAAACTCCATGCCGTCCTCACAACTCATCCCGAAGTCCGATGGGCGTGCATCCACAAATCTCCCTCCGAGATCGACCGACTGAATATCCTGCGCGCCACCAATGCCGCCATGCGCGAGTGCTGGGCCCAACTCGCTCCGCGTCCCGACCACGCGCTCATTGACGGCCTGCCCGTTCCGGATTTTCCGTGTCCGCAAACGGCCTTGGTCGGAGGCGACGGCCTGAGCCTGAGCATTGCGGCGGCGAGCGTCATTGCGAAAGTCGAGCGAGACCGTGCGATGATGGAATTCGACCGGCTCTATCCCGAATACGGTTTCGCGCAGCATAAAGGCTACCCAACCGCCAGGCACTTTGCCAAACTGCGCGAGCATGGGCCTTGTCCAATTCACCGAAAAAGTTTCGCGCCTGTGGCGCAGGCGGAACTTTGGTGAAGCCGACCACATCGCGCTTGGCCAGCAGGGCGAGGAACTCGCCGCCCGGTTCCTCCGTCGACACGGGCACCGCGTCCTCTACACAAACTTCCGAGGTCCGCATGGCGGCGAGGTCGATATCGTGAGTCGCGACAAAAAGCACAGCGAACTCGTTTTTGTCGAAGTGAAGACCCGGTCGAGCGAGGCCTTCGGAGCGCCCGCCGAGGCGGTGGACCAAAAAAAACGCCGTCTCATCATTCGCGGCGCGATGCAGTGGCTCCGAATGCTAGACAAACCCGAAATCACCTACCGCTTCGACATCGTGGAAGTCCTCATCGGCCCACCGCTTGAAATCCGACACATCGAAAACGCCTTTCCGATTCCCGCAAACTATCTCCGCTAATGTCCGCTTCTCTTCTTTCGGCGAACGAAATCCGACTCGCCTACGGCCCGCAACTTCTTCTCGACGGGATCACCCTGACCGTTTCGCCCGGCGAAAAGGTCGCGCTTGTGGGCCGCAACGGCTGCGGCAAGACAAGTCTTCTGAAAATCCTCGCCGGGGAAAACGAGCCCGACTCCGGGGAAATCTCCCGCCGTCGCGGACTGCGTGTCGGCTACCTGCCGCAGGAATTCGAACTCGATCCGAATGCCGCAGTGCTTGCGAACATCGAGTCCGGCGCATCGGATCTGGTCGAAGCCTTGCGGCGCTACGAGGCGGGCGAGGGGACCGAAAAAGAACTCCACGACCTGCTTGATTTCATTCAGCACGCCGATGGATGGAACCTCGAAACCCGAATCAAGAGCCTTGCCGGTGCCTTGCACTCCCCGCCATTGGAGACGCTGGTCGGCCCGCTCTCCGGCGGCGAAAAACGGCGCGTCGCACTGTGTCGGGCACTCGCCTCCCAGCCCGATCTGCTGCTTCTCGACGAACCCACCAACCACCTGGATTCGGAGTCCACCGGATGGCTCGAGGATTTCCTCCAGGGCTTCCCCGGCGCGGTGGTGATGGTCACACACGACCGGTATTTTCTGGAAACCATCGCCACGCGGATCATCGAAATCTCCGAAGGGAAAGCCCATTCGCATCCCGGCAACTATGGGGCCTACCTGGAATCGCGCGCCTTGCGCCAGCAAATCGCCTCCCAAGCCGAACGCCGCCGCCAGCGCTTCATCCGCGCGGAACTCGAGTTTGTGCGCGCCGGCGTCCGCGCCCAGCGATCGAAATCCAAAAAGCGCCTCGAGACTTTTTATCAAATCGCGGGACAGGAGACGCCGCCCGAGGAGCGCGAGATGGATCTCCTCATTCCTCCCGCGCCGGAGCTAGGCAACAACGCCATCGAACTCGTGAATGCCGGCGTTCGTTTCGAAGAAAACGGCCGCTGGATTTTTCGAAACCTCGACCTCTCGCTTCGTCCCGGCGAATGCACCGGGATCGTCGGTCGCAACGGCGCGGGAAAATCCACCTTGATCCGCGTGTGTCTCGGCGAGCAGACGCCGACCGAGGGAACCGCGACGCTCGGGAAGCGTGTCGTTTTTAATTACATCGACCAAGGCCGGATGAAGCTCAACGGATCGAATACCGTGCTTCAGGAAATCGGCGGCGATGGAGGGATGATTCCCTTCGGGGCCCGCGAAATTCCCGTGAGGGCCTACTTGAGGCGGTATCTTTTCGACGATGTGCGGATGAACGACCGGGTGGACAAACTCTCCGGCGGCGAGCGTGCCCGGCTCCTGCTGGCGAAGGTGCTCTGCCGCGGAGGCAATGTGCTGGTTCTCGACGAGCCCACGAACGACCTCGATCTCGGCAGCCTTCGAATGCTCGAGGAGGCTCTGGCTGCGTTCGACGGCACGATTTTAGTGGTCAGCCACGACCGGTATTTCCTGGATCGGATCTGCGACCGCATCGTTGCCTTCGAGGAGGGCGGAATCCACGCCCAGCCTGGGAATTTCTCGTATTACCTCGAGGGCAAAAAAGCCCGCGAGTCGCGCTATGCCTCGATGGCGCTCTCCAAAAAATCCGAGTCGGCTGCCAAATCCACCCCGAAGCGCAAACTCGGCTACCGCGAAAAAGAGGAGCTCGAAGGAATGGAGGGCACGATCCTCGAAGCCGAGAAATCAGTGGCCGAACTCGAGGCCTTGATGAACGACCCGGAATTCCATGCGACGCGCTCCACCGAGGTGCCCGCCGTGGTTTCAAAACTCGAAGAGCAGCGGAGGGAAATCGATCGCCTCTATGCGCGCTGGGAGGAATTATCAAATCCATGAACAAGGACATCCCCGTTCCGGGGCAGCGTTGGGCCAGTGACACGGAGCCGGAGCTCGGTCTTGGAATCGTTTTGAAAAGCGAATACGGCCGGGCCGAGATTTTTTTTCCCGCCGCCGGCGAGCATCGCCAGTATGCGCTCGCGAGTGCTCCGATCCGGCGCGTGAAATTTTCCGAGGGCGACAAAATCCGAACCCACGCCGGCGAGGCGTTGTCGGTGGATTCGATCTCCGAGACAGCGGGTTTGATCGGCTACCATTGCGGGAGCCGCACAGTGGCCGAGGCCGAGCTGTCGGATTTTATCAGCTTCTCGAAACCCGAGGAGCGGCTTCTGGCCGGCCAGGTCGATGAACTCGAACGATTCAAGCTCCGTGTCGAATGTCTCCAGCGCCGCCGCGACCTGCGTCAAAACCCCGCGCGGGGATTTGCCGGGGGGCGGATCGATTTGATCCCTCATCAAATCTCGATTGCCGCGCAAGTCGCCTCGCGATTGACGCCGCGAGTCCTATTGGCCGACGAGGTGGGCCTCGGGAAAACCATTGAGGCCGGCCTGGTGATGCATCGTCTGCACCTCACCGGCCGCGCCTCGCGGATTCTGGTTCTGCTTCCCCCGGCGCTGCTGAACCAGTGGTTCGTGGAAATGTTCCGCCGGTTTCAGATGTCCTTCAGCATTTTCGACGAGGAGCGCTGCCTCTCGCTGGAAGCCTCCGGTGCGAATCCCTTCCTCGACAGCCAGCTCGTGATTTGCGCGTTGGATTTTCTCTCCTCGAATCCAAAGCGCGCCGACCAGGCGCGCGAGGCGGGGTGGGATTTGCTCGTCGTTGACGAGGCCCATCATCTCGCCTGGGCACCCACCGGTGGCGGGCCGGATTACAATCTCGTCGAATCCTTCGCGAGGTCGGTTCCGGGTCTTTTGCTCCTGACCGCCACGCCCCAGCAACTCGGCCTGGAGGGGCACTTCGCCCGCCTGCGCCTTCTTGATCCGGAGCGTTACAACGACCTCGAGGCCTTCCTGCGCGAATCCGACCGCTACGAATCGGTCGCCAAGGCCATCGACGCGCTTCAGGCGGGCAAAAAAATTCCGAATCCCTCGCTGCTCCAGGGTGCGGTTCGCAAGCACCACGAGGAATTCCTCGCGGGTGACGAATCGGCGAAGGCGAAGGTTGTTTCGGGTTTGTTGGATGAATTTGGAACCGGGCGGGTGATGTTCCGCAATACCCGCGCCGCACTCTCCGGTTTCCCGAAACGCAAGGCGCATCTGGCCCCGCTGGCTCCGGAAGCCGATCGAATGGCGTGGCTCGTCGATCTCCTCAAAAGCCTGAAGAAGCAAAAAGTCCTGCTCATTTGTGCCTCGCCGGATGCGGCGATCGGTTTGATGGAGGAACTTCAGAAGACCATCAAAATCCCCGCCGCCGTTTTCCACGAGCGGCTCACGCTTCTCCAGCGCGACCGCAACGCGGCCTACTTCGCCGAGGAGGATGGCGCGCGCCTCCTGATCTGCTCGGAGATCGGCAGCGAGGGGCGGAATTTCCAATTCGCCCACCACCTCGTCCTTTACGATTTGCCGACGAATCCCGAACTCCTCGAGCAGCGGATCGGGCGGCTCGACCGCATCGGCCAGACCTCGACGATCCATATCCATGTGCCGTTCCGCGAAGGGGGCTCCGAGGAGGTTTATGCCCGCTGGTATCACGAGGGCCTCGATGCCTTTCAAAAAAATCCCCACGGCGCGACCACGCTGGCTTCCATTTTTGCAGAGCGCTTGGACGATCTCTCCGGGGCTTTCGAGGCTGGCGCGTTGGCAAAGCTCGTTGCCGATACCGTCGCCGAGAACAAGAAAATCGGGAAGCGACTCCAGCGCGGTTACGACCGCCTGCTGGAACTCCATTCCAACAAGTCCGAGGTTGCCGTGCCAGTGATCGATGCCATCCGCAAACAGGATGCCGACACCGCGTTTGAGTCGTTTTTCATCCGAATGCTCGACCACCTCGGCGTCGAAGTGGAGGAGCTCGGCAGCCGCGGCTATCTCTTGAAATCCGGTGCTGGCCAGTCCGCCACGCTGCCGGGTCTCACGCCCGAGGGTGCCATGTTCACCTTCGACCGCTCGCGAGCGCTGTCCCGCGAGGATGTCGGATTTCTCAGCCAGGACCACCCGCTCGTCCGCGCCGCCATCGAGTCGGTTCTCGGAATTGAAACCGGGAACTCGGTCTTCGGAGTCTGGAAGTCGGATCTGCCCGGCGCGGTGTTTCTGGAGGCCCATCTCGTGCTCGAGTGCGTCGCTCCGCCGAATCTCCACGCCGACCGCTTCCTGCCGGCCACGCCGCTGCGCGTGCTGGTGGATCAAACCCTCGCCGACCGGGGCGATGAGGAGGGTTTTCAGGACGCCCCGCTCTCGGCTGGCGATGTCTTCGGGTTGATCGACACGCCGGTTTTCAAAAAAAAGCACCTTCCCGCGATGCTCGCCAAGGCCATGGAAATCGCCGCCGTGCGCAAGGAGTCCCTCCTTCTCGCCGCAGGCCACAAGGTATCCGAGCAATTCACGGCGGAGATCGACCGTCTTCGGGATCTCTCCGAGATCAACCAATCCGTGCCACCTTCCGAAATCGCGGGGTTGGAATCCGCCAAATCCGCCCTGCTCGCGGCGCTCTCGGAATCCACGCTTCGCATGGATGCCCTGAAGCTCGTCTTGCGCACCGCGCCTTGAGGTTTTTCTCGTCGCCAGACCGGAAGCCGTTCCTGCAAAATCAATCCCATGAGCGTTCCTCAGAACACCATCGCCATCATCTACGATTACGACCAGACGCTTTCCCCCACTTACATGCAGGAGGAGGCGTTATTCCCCGTCTTCGGAATCAATGCGAAGAATTTCTGGGCCCGCTGCGCTGAGCTTGTTCAGAAGCAGGGTTTTGACCACGAACTCGCCTACATGAAGGTGCTTCTCGACTGTCTCGAGATCGACCGCCCGACCAATTCGCAAATGCGTGAACTCGGGTCGCGCCTCACTTTTTATCCCGGCCTTCCCGAGATGTTCGAGGATTTCAAAACCGCCCTGCTTGCGCCCGAACATGTCGCCCACGGCATTACGGTGGAACACTACATCGTCTCCTCGGGGATCAAGGTATTGATCGAAGGAAGCCGCCTGGCTCCGTATGTGCGCAAGATTTTTGGCTGCGAATACGCGGTGGATGAGTCCGACCGCATCACTTTTCCCAAGCGCGCGATCAGCCACACGCAGAAGACGCAATTTCTTTTCCGCATCAACAAGGGGATGCTCGAGATGGAGCAGGATGTGAACGACCACATGGATCCGGCGCTCCGCCCCGTTCCGTTCCAAAACATGATCTATGTCGGCGACGGCCCCACCGATGTGCCTTGCTTCACGGTGATGCGGCGGAATGGCGGCCAAGCCATCGCGGTTTACAATCCGAATGACCCGACCCGCACCAGCTTCAAAAAGTGCTATCAGCTGAGCGTCCATGCCGACCGGGTGAAAAATATCGCTCCATCGGACTTCCGGGCGGGCAGCCATTTGCGGCTGCTTCTGGAGGAAATGGTCCTAGAGATCGCCAACCGCATCATCCAGCGCCGCCGCGAGGATCTGGAAGCCGGCACCGTGAAAGCTCCGAAACACTAGGCCGGGATTTTTTTGGCAATCCTTGCGATTGCGAAGCCGGTTTTTTCTTGCCATCCTTAGCCCGATGCAAACCAGTCCCGAGGAAAAAGTTGAAAAGCGTTTCCAGGGCGTTCCCGTGGCGCAGGGCATCGCGCACTTCCCGGCACTGGTTTACTACACCGACGACGAGGAGGTTCTTTCGCGGGAAATCAACGAGGAGGAACTCGGCGCCGAGATCGCAAGGTTCGAGTCGGCCCTCATTTCGACGCGCGTGGAACTTCTCGACATCCAGCGCCGGATTGTTGCCGCGATCGGG
Organism: uncultured Chthoniobacter sp.; assembly: GCA_964403605.1. Taxonomy (GTDB): domain Bacteria; phylum Verrucomicrobiota; class Verrucomicrobiia; order Chthoniobacterales; family Terrimicrobiaceae; genus UBA967. Next base: position 7,704 of record CAYOGR010000051.1, on the reverse strand, counting down.
GCGGAGGACGCGAGTATTTTCGATGCGCATCTTCTTGTGGTGGAAGACCGCACGCTCATCGACGAGGTGCTCCGGGGTTTGGAGCGGGATCGGCTGAATGTCGAGCATGTCTTCCAGCAGGTCGTTCAAAAATACTGCCGCACTCTGGAGTCGATCGATGATCCCTATCTGCGCGAGCGCGTCGTCGATATTCAGGATGTCGCGCGGCGCGTGATCCGCAACCTTCTGGGCAAGGCGCCGTTGAACCCCGCCGCCCACGCCCAGCCCCACATCGTCGTCGCCCACAACCTCTCGCCCTCGGATACGGCGCAGTTCGACCGAGACCTCGTCCACGGCTTTGTCACCGAGGTCGGCAGCAAGACATCGCATACGGCGATCCTCGCGCGTTCCCTGGAAATTCCGGCCATCGTCGGCATGCAGGGCATCACACAACAGATCCGCATCGGCGACGATATTCTCATCGACGGCTATGCCGGCCTTCTGATCGTTAATCCCTGCCGCGAGACCCTCATCGAATACGGCCGCATCGAGCAGGAAAAGGAGGAGGTCGCCGAACGGCTCGAGCAGATCCGCGAAACCGTTTCGACCACCCGCGATGGAAAGCACATCACACTTTCCGCGAACATCGATCTTCCCGACGACCTCGGCGAAATTTCGGCCCAAGGCGCGGAAGGCGTCGGGCTTTTTCGCACGGAGTTCCTTTACCTCAACCGCACGGATGCTCCCAGCGAGGACGAGCAATACGAACACTACCGTCATGCTGCGGAGAGTTGCCTGCCGCACGCGGTCATCATTCGCACGCTCGATATCGGAGGCGACAAGTTGGCGGAAAGCCTGGCCATGGACCGCGAGGAAAACCCCTTCCTCGGCTGCCGCGCGATTCGCTATTGCCTCGAGCACCCGGCTGTCTTCAAGACCCAGCTCCGGGCGATCCTCCGCGCCGCTGGAACCGGAAATGTGAAGATCATGTATCCCATGATCTCCGGGCTCGAAGAGCTGCGCCGTGCCAATCAAATCCTCGAGGAATGCAAACAGGAGCTCGCCTCCGCCGGGATTCTTTTCAATCCGTTCCTGGAGGTGGGAATCATGATCGAAACCCCGAGCGCCGTTCTCGTGGCGGAGCGTCTGGCCCGCGAGGTGCGCTTTTTCAGCATCGGGACGAACGATTTGATCCAATACTCGATCGCCGTGGATCGCCTGAACGACCGCATCGCCCACCTCTACAACCCCACGCATCCCTCGATTCTCCGGATGATCAAAATGACTGTCGATGCCGGCAAGGCCCATGGCATCTGGACGGGCGTTTGCGGCGAGATGGCTTCCGATATCCTGCTCACGCCCTTGCTGATCGGGCTTGGCGTCGATGAACTCAGTGCGTCGACCGCTTTGGTGCCCCGCATCAAAAAGGCCGTCCAGTGCCTCGATTCCGGGGCTTGCGAAGCCTTGGTCCGCGAGGTTTTGGACATGGACGATTCCAAGGCGATCCAGGAACGCGCCAGCGCCATGGCCCGCGAGCACTACGCCGATCTAATCGATTAGGGCGATGGCGGCCTCGATCGCCGCGACATGCGCCTCCACCCGGGTGTCGATGTGGAATTCGGAGGCGGTTTCGAGAGTGAAGACCCGCTTGGCTCCGTGAAAATGCAGCAGAAATGCCTCCGGCCAGTCGGGCATCGTTTCGGCGGTGATCCGGCGTCGGATGATCCCCTCCTTGGCACGGCTGGTGTCGATCCGGCGGCGAGGGTCGGGTGGCATGTGGCGCGACATCGCCGCGAGGATCTTCTCGCCCCAATGCGGCTTGGCAGGTGAGGTTTCGTAGAGATAAGCGCCCTGCGCGTCGTAATCCTCGTGGAGGATGAGAGCCAGATCGTAGCGGGATTTTTCCACCAATCGCCGGTGTTCGGCGACAACCGGCGGCGAGGCCTCGCGGTAGCAACGGTTCAAGTCGCAGCCATCGGCGGCGGTGCGTTTGTTGTGGATCAGGCCCCAGGGGTTGAGGCAGGGAAAAATCCGGAGTCGCAGGCGGCGGGCTTCCGCGGGCTTTCTTTCAATCCAAGCCAGCAGAGCCTCGGTGGAAGCCGGTTCGTCGCCGTGGATTCCCGCCGAAAGATAAATCGAGGTCGCGTCGGGAGGGGGATTTTTGGAAAAGAGATGGAGGAGGGGATGGCCGTCGGCTTCGGTGAAGACCTCGAGGGCCAGACCGGCTTTCGGCGCGGCGGCGCGCCAACGCTTCACGAGACGCGCGTAGTCATGGCTGTGCGCGTGGCGAAGCGGCGAGGGGCGCTCGACTTTGTCAGCCGCCGGTTTTGACCTCGATGATGTCATGCGGAGCGCTTTCGCGGAGTCCCGCCGGGGTGATGCGGGTGTAGCGGGCGTTGGCGCGGAGTTGGGCGAGGTTGGCGGCGCCCAGGTAGCCCATGCCGCTTTGAAGGCCTCCGGCGAGTTGGCCGAGAACGGTATCGGCGGAAGCGGAGACCTCCTTGAGGGCCTCCACGCCCTCGGCGGCGGATTTTTGGGAGAATTCCTTCGCATGGCCGTAGCGGGCGGCGCTGCCGGCTTTCATGGCCGCATGGCTGCCCATGCCGCGGTATTGTTTATAGAACTTGCCGTTGATCTCCATGATCTGGCCCGGTGCCTCGGGGCAACCGGCGAGAAGACTGCCGCACATCACGGCATCGGCGAGCGTGAGGGCCTTCACCACATCGCCGGATTTCGTGATCCCTCCATCGGCCAGAATCGCGACGCCGCACTCTGCGGCGGCTCTCGAGCACACATACAGCGCGGTGAGTTGGGGAATTCCCACACCCGCCACGACTCGGGTGGTGCAAATCGAGCCCGGGCCCTGGCCGACCTTGATCGTGGTCGCTCCGCACTCCGCCAGAAATTCCACACCCGCCGCGCTGGTGACATTCCCGGCGATCAACGGCAGGTCGGGGAACACCGCGCGGATGGTTCGGACCGTTTCTCCCACGCCGATCGAATGGCCGTGGGCGGTCGAGACGGCGACCACATCGAGTCCGCGATCCACCAGAGCGCCGACATGGGCGACCAGACCGTCCTTGTCGATCCCGCCCTGCGAGTCGCGGGGCGCCATCACGGCGGCACCGCAGACGAGGCGGAATTTCGCATCCCGGGCGGGCTTGGTCTGCAGCGAGCGCTCCTGCGTGATGCGCTCGATGTCGCTCAGGGTGAAAAGCCCGCGCAGGCGGTCCTCCTTGTCCACCACGAGGAGCTTGTGGATGCCGATGTGCTCGGTGAAAAACTTGTCCGCCCGCGCGATGGGATCGGCACCGAGTTCGTCCTCGCGGATCGTGAGAACCCCGGCGCGTGGCATCATGGCCTCCGCAACCCCGCGCGGGGCGAAGCGGGGACGCACGCAATGGCCGGGAAGCAGGCCGAGAAGACGGTCCTCCTCATCGACGACGGGAAAGGTCGAGAAGCTGAATTTTTTTTCCTCGATCAGGGCCAGGACATCCCCGATGCGCTGCCCGGGATGAACCTTGATCGGTTCGCGGATGAGACCATGGACATGGTTTTTCACGCGCGAGACCTCCGAGAGTTGCTGCTTCGGCGGCATGTTGTAGTGGATGAGCCCGAGCCCGCCGTTCAACGCGAGCGCGATCGCCATGCGCGACTCGGTGACGGTGTCCATGTCCGAGGAAACCACCGGCAGATGGAGCGGCAGGCCGGGGGCTATGCGGGTTTCCAGGTTGGCCTCTCGCGGAACGATCTCGCTGTAAAGCGTGGCGAGGGACACATCGTCGTAGGTGAGTGAGACTGCGGCGTTCGCATGGAAAAACTCCTCCGCCGGACGGTAGAAAGTGGAATCAAGGTTCCGGATCGGGGTGGTTTTCTTCGAAGGGCTTTCCATGACCCATGCTCCGGAAAGCCGATTTTCGAATCAAGAGGATTTTGGGATCAGGGCGCGTCGCCCGTTGCGGCCTTCTGTGTGTCTTTATACCAAAGGATGCCGTGCTTGCGCAGATTGAGGATGAAGGCGCGCAGGTTTTCGGCCATCTCGCGGTTGCTGACCAGAGTGCCGAGCATTCCCTTCCCGGTGCGTGCCTGTTCGGTGAGTTTGCGGAGCTCCTCGGCGGCTTCCTTGCCGGATTCCATCGTCTCCTGTCCGCTTTTCAGCAGGGAATCAAAACGGCCCGAGGATTCCGCGAGCTTGCCGCTCGTGGTTTGCAGGTTTTTGATCGTGGCGGACACGGCTTCGAGTTCGCTCTTGGAAAGAACGGATTGGTCCAGCTTGGTAACCACGGCGTTGATGTTTTTGACCGTGTTTCGAAGGTCCGCGATCAAATCCCCTGCGCCCTCGGTGAGGCCTCCGAAGCCGTCCCCGATGTCCGAGCCTTTGACCGTGCTGTCCGGTTCGATGGTTTGCCCGTCCGGCTTGCCGTCCTTCAAAACGATCTGGATGTATTTGTCTCCGAGGAGGCCCGAGCTGCCGATCGAGAACTGGCTGCCTACAGGAATCCGGACTTGTTCGAGGATTCGTAGCTCGACATACACCCCGTTCATTTCGGGCATGATGACCGGTTCGCCGGTCACGCGGCCGACCTTGGCGCCCGCGAGCAGGACCTCGGAGCCGCGAATGATCCCGCTCGCGTTGGAGAACTCCACGCGGAGGTTGTAGTAGTTGGCAAAGCCCTCCCCGAGACGGCCGAAATAAACAACGAGCATTCCCGTGATCGTCAGGCCGATCAGGAGAAAAATGCCGACCTTGATTTGTGTTTTCCGATCCTCGGTGCTCATGTGCGCTCCTCAATAAATGGTTTCGCCCGATCTTCCATCCACAAAATCCCGGATGACCGGGTCGCTTGATTTCTGCAATTCCTCGATGGAGCCCAGGAAGTAAATCCTCCCCTCGTCGAGCAGGGCCACGCGGTCTGCGATGTGGTAGCAGCTCGTCATGTCGTGTGTGACCACGATCGAGGTGACATGGAGTTCCCGCTGAAGATGGCGGATGAGCTTGTTGATGCTGTCCGACACGATGGGATCGAGCCCCGCCGTGGGCTCGTCGTAAAGGATCACATCGGGAGGCGAGATAATGGCCCGTGCCAGGGCCACGCGCTTGCGCATGCCGCCGCTGAGATTCACAGGCATTTTGTGCTCGTGGCCGGTCATGTTGACCATGGCCAGCGAGTCGGCGACTTTTTCGCGGATCGTCTTGGGGTTCCTCTCGCCGCTTTCGCGGAGCGGAAACGCCACATTGTCGAAGACATTCATCGAGTCGAACAGCGCGCCATCCTGGAAAAGCATGCCGATCTTCTTGCGAACCGGCTCGAGTTCCCGCTCGGCGAGTTGTGTGATTTCACCGCCCTCGAAAAAAATCGTTCCGGAGACCGGTCGCATGAGGCCGATGAGGTGGCGCAGGAAAACACTTTTGCCGCCGCCGCTTTTGCCCAACAGGACAAGCGTCTCGCCGCGCATGACATCGATCGAAAGGCCCCGGAGGATTTCCTGGCCGCCGATTTTTTGGACAAGGTCCCGGACTTGAATCAAGGGTGTGTCCGTCATCAGCCGGCGGGGAAGACGATGTTGAGTGCCATGGTAAGAAAGAAATTGGCGATCAGGATGGCCAGCGAGCAATTCACCACCGTGGCGGTGGTGGCGCGACCGACGCCCACAGCCCCGTTTTTCGCCTCGAGGCCCTCGCGGCAACTGATGAAAACCACGATGGCGGCGAAGAAAAATCCTTTCACCAACGACATCAGGATGTCGCTCAGCTCCGAGAATTTCTGGGTGTTCGCCAAAAAATACGGCCCCGAGATGCCCAGCACCTCCACGCCCACATAGTAGCTCGCGAGGATTCCAAAACCGGCGCATTCGACCACCAGAAACGGCATCGAAACAAACATCGCCAGCGCCCGGGGCACCACGAGGTAGTCGATCGGATTGACCGCCAGCGCGCGCAGGGCATCGATTTGCTGGGTGACTTTCATTGTTCCGATCTCGGCCGTCATCGCCGCGCCGACGCGGCCCGCTACCATCACGCCCGCGAGCACGGGACCGAGTTCGCGGAACATCGAGAGCGCCACAACCGGGCCGACCGCCGTTTCCATGTTTAGCGCATCGAATTGGAAAAACGCCTGCGCCGTGAAAACCGCTCCAGTGAAGGCTCCGGTGACGATCACGACCAACTGCGAACGATAGCCGATTTCCGCGATTTGCTGGAGGACAAGCCGGAACCGGATGCGCCCGGCAGCGATCGATAAAATCGTTTCGCCCGCGAGCACCGCCACCTGGCCGAGAAAGGTGAGGAGTTGCGAGAAAAGCCGGATTGGAACTTCGACAAGGGCCATGAGTGGAATTCGGCGGAAAAATCAGGGATCCGTCTTACTGGATCCGCTGGGTTTTTTTGGCGGAGTTTTCTTGTCGGGGAGGCTGACCCACCAGGCGCGGTTCGAGGTCGATTTTCCTGAAAAAGGACTCGAGGGTTTCGATTGGAGGAACCTCGGCACCGAACTCCATATAAACAATGTCGTGGTTCGTATCCACTTTGTAGCGAAGGTTTGGAATCACATCCAACTCCAGGGCCAGACCCAGCATTTTGTCCGGCTGGCGAACCCCCTGTGCGTAGATTTCCACCTCAATCATGCGGGCCATCATCCCGCCCTGTCTATTCAAAGCAAGGCGGATTTTCCCGCGAGGGCCGGGACAATCGGGTTGCCGACCGGCAGGGGTGTTGTAGAAAAAGGCCATGTTTCAACCCGCTCCCGCGATCACGCGCATGCGTTCGGGAATGGATTCCCGCCATTTGCCGATTTTGCAGTCGTGGCTACTTGTCGGTCTGTGCGCGCTGGTGCTTGGCACGGCGGCGCAGTTTCTCGGTCCCCAAAGGATTTCGTGGGTCGAGGATCATTCCCGCCGCGTCGAGTGGCGCGCGCTTCAGTCGGGGGTGGAAATCATCGATGTTCCCCGTGCGAGGGAGATCGTCGAAGCGGGGGAGTTTTTGGTTTTCGATGCCCGGAAAAAAGAGGATTTCGACGCGGGCCATCTGCCCGGCGCGCTGTCGTTTCCCCTGGAGTCCCGTCTGGAGACCTACAAGGAACTCGCGGCGCTGCTTTCGCCCGAACAGCCGGTGATGGTGTATTGCTCCGGGCGGGATTGCAGCGACGCCCTCCAGTTGGGTGATTTTCTGCGCGAGCAGGGCAGCGCGGAGGTGGTTTTGTTTTTGGAGGGATTTGAGGGGTGGAAGGCGGCGGGGTATCCGCTCGAATGACATGAATAGCTCACCCTATCCTCGCAGCCCGGTGTGGATCGCCATCGAATGGGTGGCATGCCTCGCCCTGGCGGGAATTTTCCTCGCCGCCGCGTTGCCGAAAATCTTGAACCCCGACCTGTTTGCGTTGTCGGTGGCGCAATATCGTCTCCTTCCCGGGTCTCTCGTGAATCTTGTTGCGATCTATCTGCCGTGGCTGGAACTCAGTTGTGCGGCGGCGCTGGCCGTGCTGCCCTCCATGCGACGGGGAGTCCTACTGCTTGTCGCGGCCATGCTCGTGGCATTCACTCTGGCCATTGCCCTCGCAGTCCTGCGCGGTCAGTCGATTCCCTGCGGATGCTTTGGAGGCGAAAGTGCGATGTCGACGGGCTGGATGGCGCTGGCGAGGAATTGCGGGCTGCTCGCCTTGACGGCGCTCGCGCTGCGGGCGACTCGGTGAGGTCCCTGGGAGCGCGCCCGCCCTCGGGCGCAACGCC
>CAYOGR010000050.1:0-15354 GCA_964403605.1 uncultured Chthoniobacter sp. | reverse complement strand
GGCTTGTGAAAGGTTGTGTGCTTTGGAAAAGGAGTCCGCGACATGACACCGGAGTCCGTTCCGGAAAAAGTGGCGGAGCGGATTCGCGCTGTGTTCGTGCGGCACCCCTCGTTGACGCGGGCGGTGTTGTTCGGATCGCGGGCGAAAGGGAATTTCCGCGAGGGGTCGGATATCGATCTCGCGCTGGAGGGGGAGGATTTGGGCGAAAGGGAGTTGGCCGACCTCCGCAGGGAATTGGATGACGAACCGATCGCGCATCGCGTGGATTTGGTTTTGAAAAAAACAATCACCCACCGCGAACTCCTCGAGCACATCGAGAGAGTGGGGCTGCGATTTTACGAGAAGACCTGAGGATCAGGCTTTGCGCCGGTGCCGGCGGATTTCGAATGGTTCGCCGGTCAGCAGGATTTCGCCCTCGTCAAATTCGTGCTCGAAGGCGGGAAAGAAGGCGTCGCCGGGGGTTTCGAGATTCACGCGGGTGAGGAGAATTTCGGAACAACGCGGGAGGAGGGCGGTGTAAAGCTCGGCGCCGCCGATGAGGTAGAGGCTCTTGCCCTCGGGCGGGGCGGGGATTTCCTCGAGGGAGCGAAAAACTCGCGCACCGGGGATTTCGGCGTGGCGGGAAAGAATCCAGTTTTCACGGCCAGGCAGGGGCTTTCCAATCGACTCGTAGGTTTTGCGGCCCATGAGCACGACATGGCCAAGCGTCGTGCGTTTGAAAAATTTCAAATCCTCGGAGAGATGCCACGGGATGCGGCCTTCGAGGCCGATGGCGCGGTTGCGGGACATGGCGGCGATGGCGATCATACCGAGATCGGGGCCTTGATCGCAGGGTGGGGGTCGTAGCCTTCGAGCGTGAAATCTTCGAAAACGAAATCCTCCAAACGGCGTCGTTCGGGATTCAGGACCATGCGGGGGAGGGGACGGCACTCGCGCGTGAGTTGGAGGCGGGCTTGGTCGAGGTGGTTTGTGTAAAGGTGGAGATCGCCGAACGAGTGGACGAAGTCGCCGGGGCGGAGGCCGCAGACTTGCGCGACCATCAGGGTCAGGAGCGCGTAGGAGGCGATGTTGAAAGGCACGCCAAGGAAGAGATCCGCGCTGCGCTGGTAGAGTTGGCAACTCAACTCGCCGTCCTGAACAAAAAATTGGAACATCGCATGGCAGGGCGCGAGAGCCATGAGATGGAGTTCGGCGGGATTCCAAGCCGAGACGATGTGGCGGCGGCTGTCGGGGTTTTTTTGGATGTCTTCGACGACGCGTGCGATCTGGTCGACCACAGTGCCGTCGGCTCCGCGCCAGGAGCGCCACTGCGCGCCATAGACGCGGCCGAGGTCGCCGTTCTCATCGGCCCATTCATCCCAGATCGTGACATTGTTTTCGCGGAGGTAGGCGATGTTGGTCTCGCCTTTGAGAAACCAGAGAAGCTCGTGAATGATCGAGCGGAGGTGGAGTTTCTTGGTGGTAAGCAGAGGGAAGCCCTCGCGCAGGTCGAAGCGCTCCTGGGCACCGAAGACAGAAATCGTCCCCGTGCCGGTGCGGTCGGATTTCGGCCGGCCGTTTTCAAGGACGAGGCGAAGGAGGCGGTGGTATTGCTGCATGGAGGCCTCCCGCGCGTCCTTAGCTCCGGCCGATGCTGGTGTATTGGAACCCTGCGGCGCGGACGGTGGCCGGGTCGAGGAGGTTGCGTCCGTCGAAGATCATGGCGGTGTGCATGAGCTTGTGGAGTTCGCCAAGATCGACGGTGGTGAATTCCTTCCACTCGGTGGCGATGACGAGCGCTTCGGCTCCTGTGGCCGCTTCGAGCGGGGATTTGGCGATCTTGGCTCCCTTGATGAGATCAAATTCGAGAGCCTTCTCCGAGCCCTTGGGATCGTAAACGGTGACTTCCGCGCCTTCGGCGAGGAGGTCGTTGACGAGATCGATGGCGACCGAACAGCGGACATCGTCGGTGTCGGGTTTGAAGGCCAGACCCCAGACGGCGATTTTTTTGTCCTTCAACACCCAGAGAGACTCGCGGATTTTCGCAAGAAAGCGCTCGCGCTGGGATCGGTTGATTTTTTCGACTTCCTTCAAAAGCGTGAAAGGCACACCGAGATCCTCGCTGATGGCGATGAAGGCGGCGATGTCCTTCGGGAAGCAGGAGCCGCCGTAACCGATGCCGGCATTGAGGAAATTCCGGCCGATGCGCTTGTCCGAGCCGATGCCGTCGGCGACCTTCTCGACATCCGCGCCGCTGGCTTCGCAAATGCGGGCGACGGCGTTGATGTAGGAAATCTTGAGCGCCAAAAACGAATTCGCCGCGTGCTTGATCAACTCGGCCGAGTTGATGTCGGTAACGAGAACCGGGGCCATGAAGGGCTCGTAAATTTTTTGCATCATCGCGACGGCACGCTCGCTATTGCCGCCAATGACGATGCGGTCGGGCTTCATCAAATCCGGCACGGCGCAGCCCTCGCGGAGGAACTCGGGATTACTGACAACATCGAAATCCGCACCACCCTTGTTGTAGCGGCGGATGGTGTCGGCGACCTTCTCGCCGGTTTTGACCGGCACGGTGCTCTTGTCCACAATCACGCGGTATTGGCCGGGCTTGAGCACGGCGGAAATCTCGCGGGCGACCTTTTCGATGTAGGAGAGATCGACACTGCCGTCGGGCTGCGGCGGCGTGGGCACGGCGATGAAGACGACATCGGAACCATCCACACCTTCCTCGGTGCTCGTGGTGAAATGCAGGCGCTTGGCGGCGACATTGCGGTGGATCAAGTCTTCGAGGCCGGGCTCGTAGATCGGCACCTTGCCGGCACGCAGCTGGGCGATTTTTTTCTCATTGTTGTCGACGCAAATCACATGGTGGCCGACTTCCGCGAAGCAAGCCCCGGAGACGAGGCCGACATATCCTGATCCAATAATGCAGAGTTTCATGGGTGTTGATTCAAGGGATGAAAATTCTCAGTCGATCGCGCCGGCCGGTTGACCGTCATCGGGGCCTTGGCTGAATGCCAGAGGCAGCGTGATCTGCGGCGCGTCTTTGAGAGTCATCATCAGAAGAAATCCATATTCCTGGTCGCCGCCCAGGTTGTCGCGCACCTCGGCACCGATCGAAGCGACCCAGCTGGTGAGATCGCGGTTGATGAAGTAGCGCTGGTATTGGAGCACCTGGCTTTCGAACTCGTATTGTTCGTAAAGGCTCACGCTCCAGTTGTCGTTGATACGCCAGTAGGCAAAGAAATTCAGCTGGCTGTTGTCGGTGAAATAATCGTTGCCGTCGATGTAGCGGTGGCCGATGGAAAACCGCGTGTCGCGCGTGGGCATCACGCTCAGGGTGGTGTTCAACTCGGTGAATCCTTCGGTGACGAGGGGTAGCTGCGACTCGACACCCAGCGAGGCCCAGGGCAGGGGGTAAAAGCGGATCACATTGAAAAAATTCGAGACCGGCGCGTCGGTGTAGGGGTTTTCAAAATTGGCATCCATGAAGGTGTTCCAGGTCAGCCATTGGTAGGTGTCGTTGTCTCGACGGGTCTGGAAACGCTGGTTGAATCCCAAGCGCGTGATGTTCCAGGTGCCGATCGAGTCGATCGCGTAGAATTGGGGAAAGTCCAACGGCAGAAGCTGCGTGGACGGAACCACGCGGTCGAATTGGTAGATGTCCTCCGGCGCGGCTCCCATGTTGTAAACGCCCGAGTAGTTGATGTAGGGCTCGACCACATGGCGCAACCCGTCGAGCCCGAGCGCGCGGCTCTGAACCTGCTCGAAGGAGCGGGAGAATTTGGTCGAGACGGAAACGCCGTAGTTCGCGATGGGCCGGAAAACCCCGCCATTTTTCTGAAGGTTGGGGGAGGGGTCGTTGAGAGGATTTTCGGAGGTCTGGGCCGTGTTGGGATCAATGGTCATCAACTCGCCGCTCACGGGATCGAGAACCAACTCGCCGTCCGCAGGCTGGATGAATGTGCCGCTGTCGCTGTAGTAGGTGCCGCGAATGCCCGCGCGCGGATTCACATTCAGCCAGCCGAACCACTGCGAAGGCAGCGACCACTGGTGGAAGGTGTCGAAACGCGTGGCCTGGTAGTCGGGGAACTCGGTTTGTCCGAAGGATGGGTTGTTGGAAAACGACCGGCGCAACTGGGCCACTCCCGTCTCGCCGTCATATTGCACGGGCAGTCCGAAGAACGGTTGTTGCTTGAAGTCGAAAACCAGCTCCGGCTTGCGCTCCGTCGTGTCCTGGAAGTCATTGACCTGCCAACGACCGAGCAGCGTGAGCGTGTAAACCTCATCCCATTTCGTAAGGGAGAGCGAGGTGTCGGGCTGCGGGTCGTTCCGGTAATCCTGGGGATAGAAATCCTCGAGAAAATCCACATCGCTGATCCAGTTCACATCGGCGGTGCCGTAAATGTCATCGGTCAGGAAGAGGCGTTGCTGGAAGGAAACCCGGTAGCGGTTGGTCGTATCGGTCTCGGCGGGCTCGCCAGGGGCTTCCACCGTGGTCACATCCGCCGTCTCGAAAACATAATCCGCGCGGAGTTTTCCGAAATTCCGACCCGCCGGGCCGTATTTCATGTCGAGATCGAGGCCGACGGAGGGGCCGAATTCGGTGCGTTCCTCGAAGCGCACGGCGGCGTCGATTCCCTCTGTGACGGGAAACGAGTAGGACAACAGCAAATATGCCCCCCAGCGCGAGTCGTAGCCGGGGACGAACTGGAATCCCGAACGGTTGAGGTCGGCGTAAAGAAACGGGAACCAAAGGATCGGCGTCTGGCCGACATAAAGCGTCGTATTGGTCATCACCACGCGGTCGCCGGGATAAAACCGGATCGAGCGCGGCCTCACATGGAAATCGGGTTGGGAGGAATCATGGGTGGTCAACGACCCGTCGCGAATGCGGAACTCCTTCGGCGAAACCGCGCGGAAATTGAATGCCCGGAAATAAAATGGATATTCCGAGCCGGCAAATTCCAAAGCCCGCATTTGCTTGCTCTCGAGGTTGAAAAGCGCGCGCTGGCCGGTCAGCACCTGGTCGGGCGTGTAAAGGCGGATGTTACCGACCAGCAACACATCGCGCGTGTCGGGGTTGTATTCCGCATAGTCGCAGAAAATGCTGTAGTCGCCGTAATGGATTTGGACATTGTCCTCCGCGATCGCCACGCCTTGGTCGAAACGCGTGTTGCCGTCGGCGGTGATCTCCACCGGCACATCTCCGAAGCTCCCGAACTGCGCACGGGCCGAAGACAGCGCCGCAAGCAGGCACAGACTGAGCAGGAACTTCCTCATCGAAGCGCGGAGGCTAAAGATCCCGCCGGTCGAGATCAAGATGGGATTTGGCGTTCCGCGGCGCTCTCAAGCCTTCGCGGTCGGGGATTTCGGTTTGAGCGACGCGAGGGGTTTTTCCAGGAGATACCAACTCAGCGTGGCCGCGAGGAACGAGACGGCGAAGGTGGCCACGATCACCCCGAGATTCTCGGGCACATGCGGGAGTCCGGCTTTTTCAAAGGCCCACATGACCAAGCTGTGGAGGATCGGATGGAAAATATACAGCGCGTAGCTGATCATGCCGGTGTAAACGAGGATCGGCGAGGTCAACACCCGCTCGACCACTCCAGAAAAACCCATCGCCGCGCGAAGAATCAGCCAACCGAAAAACAAAGCCTCCAGCGTTTCGGCGAAATGGATCAGCGCCGTTTCGGAAAAACGCATCCGAATGAGCGTTCCGAGAACCAACATCAACCACGCCGCCGCTCCCACCCAGGGTTTGCTGGCCACGCGGGCGATTCCCTCCTTGTCCTTGCGGTAGAAAAGTCCGAGCAACGCCCCGAGCGCGATCGAGTCGAGCGACGAGATCGGCGAGAACCAAACCAGCATCGGATCGAGTCCCCAAGCCGTTCCCAGCCAGCGGTGCGCCGCCGCGCCGACGAACATCAGCACCAGCGCCGGCACCAAATAGCGTCCCGGCAGCCAGAGTAAAATCAGCGCCAGCGCGAGGACCATTTGCTCACTCGTGGCGAGGAACCAGTAGTGAGACAAGTTGCCCGGCCATTGCCCGGTCAGGCCCATGTGAAGATTGATCGTGAAGGTCGAAATCCAAGGCCAGACGGCCTTCGCGGACTCGACCCCGGCGAGACACAGGGCACCAAAGGCCAAAAAATAAACCGGCAGAATGCGAATGCTCCGCTTTTGGTAGAAGACCTTCAAAATGGTCAGAGGCCCCTGCCCGCGCTCCTTTTGCTGGAGCAGGTTGCCGACAAGCAAAAATCCCGTCATCACGAAAAACAAACGCACCCCGAGCGGGCCCAGCGCGATGTGGCTGCTCGCGCCCGGCACCAAGTGGTGGAAGAGGACCATGATGCAGGCGATGCCTCGCAGGGCGTCGAGTTGGTGGAAGTAGTTTTTCGCTTGGGCCATGGGTTCAAAGCACGCCGCGACGCAGATCCTCGAAGGCCGCGCCGAGATGGTCAATCACATCGCTCGCACGAAGCGATTCCTGGGAGGCGCGGCCGTCGCGAAGGGCGATCTCGGCCGAGCGGCCGCAGAGCCAGGCCCCGAGTTTTCCAGCTTGCAGCGGAGTTTTTCCCTGGGCGGCCAGCGCGGCGCAAACTCCCGTGAGAACATCCCCCATCCCGCCGCTGCCCATACCGGGATGGCCGGTGGAATTGTAGGCCGGGGCGCTGCCGGATTCGCCAACGAGCGTGCGCGCCCCCTTGAGCAAAAGGGCAACGGGAAATGCAGCGACAAACGCCTCGAGCCACACACGGCGGGTGCGGTTTTCGCGTGGGAAAATCCTCTCCAACTCCAGCGGATGCGGCGTGAGCAGGCGTGGCCCCACACAGGAATTCAAAACCCCGGGCGATTCCGAAATCGCATTCAGCGCATCGGCATCCACCACGCAGGGGAGGGGACAGTCGCGGACAAACGCTCGCACCATTTCATCGCGCTCGCGCCCCAGGCCCGGCCCGAGCGCCACGGCGTCGAATTTTTTACCGAGGAGTTCGGCGAAATCCTCGATGGGTGAGACCATCACCTCGGGAATGACCGAGGCGGAAAGCGCCGGGACGATTTCGGGAGGAACAAAAAGAGTGACGAGTCCCGCGCCCGCATGAACGGCGGCGGCGGAGCAAAGGCGCGCCGCGCCGGGGTAGTTTTTCGAGCCCGCCACAATCGCCACCCGTCCATAGGTGCCTTTGTGCGTGTCGAACGGTCGGGGAGGCAGAAGTGGACGCAGAATTTCAGCGGAGAGGATTTCGGCGGGATCCGCATCCGGCGGGGCTTCGAGGCCGGGCAAGGAAACGACGCCCAGGCGGCCGACGAAATTGGTCGACTCATCGGCGAGAAGCGAGGTTTTGGCGAAGCCCATCGCGAGCGTGGCATCGGCCTCGACGCTCAGATGCCCAAGGCCACTGGGAAGATCGGCGGAGAGAACCCAGGCGGCTTTTTCGCGGCGAAGTGTGTTTATGCATTGGATGGCGGAGGCCACCGGTTCTCGCGGGTCGCCCGAGGAACCAATTCCCAGCAAGCCGTCCAGAACAACGAGGGGGTAGTCCGGCGCGGGCGAGGTTTTGGTTGGAATGGCTGCCAGCTGCTTGGCGGTCAGCGGAGCGAGGTCTTGGTTTGAAAAGACGGGCTCGATTTCGATCCTCCAGCCCGATTGGGCGAGATGGCGGGCGGCGACGAGGACATCGCCACCGTTATGGCCCTTGCCCGCGAAAACCCGGCAGGTGCCTGGCCGCGGGTGGAATTGCGCCACAAACTCCGCCAGGCGACGGCCCGCGATTTCCATCAGGCCCTCGGGGGATTCGCCGCGGGCGAAGGCGGCCCTCTCCGCATCGACCATCTGGGCGGCGGTGAGGATCATGGCGGGTTATTTGAAGAACGACTTCACGCGGTCGTAAAAACTTTTGTGGATCGGGTTGTTTTCGTCGCCGCAAAGCTCCGCGAACTTCTGGAGAACCTCGCGTTGCTCGCCGTTCAGGCGCGTAGGCACCTCGACCTGCACATAGGTAAGGATGTCGCCCTTGGCCGTGCCTTGGAGCGCGGGCATCCCGAGGCCGCGAATGCGAAAGGTGGATCCGCCCTGCGTGCCGGCGGGAATTTTCAAACTCACCGCTCCGTCGAGCGTGGGCACGCGGATCTCTCCACCGAGCGCGGCGGTCGTGAAGGGGATCGGAACCTCGCAGTTCAAATCCATGCCGTTGCGGGTGAAAACCTCGTGCTCCTTGATGTGGACGACCACATAGAGGTCGCCGGAGCCGCCGCCGCGAAGTCCCGCTTCGCCGCCGCCGGTGCTGCGCAGGCGGGATTCGCTGTCGATGCCGGCGGGGATTTTGATTTTCACACGGCTCGTCTTTTCGACACGGCCCTCGCCCTGGCAGGAATGGCAGGGTTTTTCGATGATGCGCCCGGTGCCGTGGCAGGCGGGGCAGGTTTGCGCGACCTGGAAAAAACCGCGAGAGACGACGACCTGGCCTCGTCCCCGGCAGGTCGGGCAGGTGACGGCTTTCGAGCCTTTCTGGGCGCCGGAGCCGCCACAGGGGTCGCAGGAATCGAGCTTGCGGATTTCGATTTCCTTTTCGCAACCACGGGCCGCCTCCTCGAGCGTGATTTGGAGGTCGTAGCGGAGGTCGGATCCTCGCTGGCGACCGGAGGAGTCCATTCCACCCCCGCCACCGAAAAAGTGGTCGAAAATTCCGCCGCCACCACCGCCACCGCCACCGAAGACTTCGCGGAAAACATCGAAAGGATCGTGGAATCCCCCGGCTCCACCGCCCATTCCGCCTTGGAAAGCGGCATGTCCGTAGCGGTCGTAGGCGGCGCGCTTGCTGGAATCGCTCAAGACCTCGTAGGCCTCGCCGATCTCCTTGAATTTCTCTTCCGCGCTGTGGTCGTCGGGATTTTTATCGGGGTGGAATTTCACCGCGAGCTTGCGGTAGGCGCGCTTGAGGTCCTCCTCGCTGACGCCGCGCTCGACGCCGAGAATCTCGTAATAATCGCGCTTGCGGCTCATTGCGGCCCTTTGGAAACAACCACCGACGAGGCCCGGACGAGACGGTCCTTGATTTTATAGCCTTTGCGGACCTGTCGGACGACATGCCCCTCGGGCACATCGGCGCTGAACTCCTGCGCCACGGCGTCGTGCTTGTTCGGATCGAACGCCTCGCCCTCGGCTTGGACCTCCTCGAGGCCGTTGTTTTTCAGGAAATCCTGAAGCTGCTTGTGGACCATCGACATTCCCTGAAGGATCGAGGCGGTGTCCGCTGCCGACTTGGCGGCGTCGATCCCGAGTTCGAAATTGTCGATGACGGGCAGGAGCCGCTCGAGCAGGCCGTTGTTCGCGTAGCGGATGGCCTCCTCCTTTTCGCGCAGGGCGCGCTTGCGGAAATTGTCGAGGTCGGCGCGGGCGCGGAGGGCGAGGTCCTTGAGCTTCGCGGCCTCGGCCTCGAAGTCCACCTCGGCGATTTCCGCGTCCTGGTCGGCGTCGTTCGAGGAGTCTTGTCCTTCGGGTTCGGTTGGATTGTTCATTTTTTGGAAATGGCGATGAGTGTGAAGTCGTCTTGTTTGGATTCGTGGCCGGTGAAGTCGTGAACATCCCCGGCCACATGCCGGAGCACCGCGGCGGCGCCTTGGGCGGCGACGGCCCCGAGGGCCTTGGCCAGGCGCTCGACACCGTATTCCACACCCTCCGCGTTGAGCGCCTCGGTGGCACCGTCGGTGTAGAGCAGAATGCAGTCGCCGGACTCCAACACCAGGCTCAAATCGGCGCAAACTCTATTGAAGACCTCCCCGCTGTCAATGCCGAGGGCCATGCCTTTCGGGCTGAGTTTTTCGACCTCTCCAGTGGCGGCGCGATAGAGCAGCGGGGCGTCGTGGCCGGCGCGCGCGAGCTTGGTGTTTCCATCCGGGCCGTCGAGGATCGCATAGGCCATGCTGATGAACATGTCCTCCTTGATATCGGGGTAAAGGAGGCTGTTCACCCGACGAAGCACATCGCTCGGCAGGGAGGCATCGAGGGCCTCGCGCCGCAGCACCCCGCGGCACATGGCCATGATGAGCGAGGCCGGCACTCCCTTGCCGGACACATCGGCGATGACCACGGCCAGACGGTCCGCACCCAGAGGGATGAAGTCGAAATAGTCGCCGCTGAGCTGTCCCGCCGCGTGGCTGATGCCGCTGATCTCGTAGCCGGGAAAAACGGGGTCGGCCTCGGGCAGCAGCACGCGCTGGATGTCACGGGCGATTTCGAGGTCGCGATCCATCAGTCTTTTCTGGCCGGCCTCGAGATACACGGCTTCGTTGTAGAGCGCGAAGGCTCCTTGCTCGGCGATGGTGCGGAAGACAAGGATGTCCTTCTCCTCGAACGAGGGCCTGGCCCCGTGGCCGGCGAGCGCGAGGAAGCCGAGCGTTTTGTTCCGGTAAACCAGCGGCCCGAGAATCGCCGGCACGGTGCCGTTTTTTCCCGATTCGAACTCCGGGATGACGAGCACCTCGTTTCGCCGCCAGCAATCGGGCAGCGGCCCTCGGCTGTCACTGTGGACGGGCTGGATGCCGAGCAGCCCCTGGAGCGTGCCGGGAGAGTTTTGGATTTGCTGGAGAAGATCCGCGGGCACCTCGAAAAAAGCCGGGCAATTTTCGGAAAGATGCGAGGGTGTGAGGCTCGTCCCGGACTTGTCGGCGAGATAGAGCGCGCCGTTTTGCGCGTCGAGGATCCGCATCGCGCTTTCGACGATCAGCCGGTGGAGCTCGGAGCTGCGCACCCCCTCGGAAAACGCCGCGCCGATCCCGTGCAGGAAATCGAACACCCGCGCCTCCTCGGTCTGAAGATCCTCAAGCCGAGCTCGGAGACGCCGCGTGCGGCGCTGCGCCCACACAAGGAATAGCGCCAAGGCAATCAGGAAAATCGCCAGCATCGCCAGGTTGTATGAGGTCCACATTTGGATTGGAGGAGCGGGGACTTTCCAAAATCCCGCCCCGTCAATCAAGAACGGACCGCTTCAGCTCTCGGGCGACTCGTTTTTCAGATACTCGATGACATCCTGGAAACGCACCGCGTTGCGCGGGTCGGCTTCGACCAGCGCTTGATGGGCTTGGAGGATTTGGACACGCGTCTCTTCCGAATCCTGATCGGCGGCACCGGTTTTTTTGAGTGAGGGGGGAGCTGGATCGGAGGGCTCGGGTTCGACCGTGAAGAGGTGGTCGAGGCCAAGGCTCTCGAGAAGGGAGAAATTTCTCGTGTTCGCGCGCACGACGCGGAGCCGTCCGCCTTTGGAATCCCGGAGGTTGAAGGCCAGGGCGGCGAGCGTGCCCATGAAGGTGGAGTCCATCAACTCGCATTTCTCCAGGTCGAGAACGAACTCGGCGTGGCCCTTGGCGATCATCCGGCGGGAAAATTCCTTCAGACCTTGGCAATTTTCAAAAGTGCCCCGCCCGTCGACTTTCACCCAGATCGTCTCATCCGCACAGCCGACGAGAATGCTCGATACCTTGCTCACGATTTAGGAGTAAAATGTAATTCCATGAACCCCGCGAAGTCAATCGGCTACCGCCACATCGCGGATTGGCGGAGCGCCACGATGCGCCCGTCCACGATCAACAAGGCCCTCCACGCGGAGACGAGACCGTTCTCCAAAAATTCATCCCCCGTGACTTGGAATGTGGAGCGGTGCGAGCCGCGCGCGGCAGGAAAAAACCGCTCCTGGGCCATCACATAATTTCCAAGACCGGCCTGGCGGTATTCGAGACGGAGCGTCACATCGGCGTCTTTCGAGGTTCTCCAGAAAAAGGTGAAATACGAGCCGTGGCGCTTCGAAACCTCCAGGCTGTCGACGGCACCCCAGGTGCGGCGCTGGCGTTCGAATTCGATGACGCCGCTGGATCTCCCGCCGGAGACCTGCTGCTCGTCCAACGAGGGATCGAAGACGGAGGTGAGGATTTTGCGGAACTGATAGGCGTCGTCGAGCTCGAGCGGGAGGATATTGGCCTTGTCCAACCGTGTGGCCGGGCCTTCGGTGGTGACGCAACCCGCGAGCGCCACGGCGAGGGCCGCGCACAGCAGGACAATCGGACGAATCATGGAGCGGGATAAAAGCGGGTTTGGCTGGCAGTGTCAATTTCCCGCGCCCTCCTGCGCGGGCGGCCCAGGGCAGCGATTCTCCAAAACAAAACCGCCGCCAGAGAACTTGGCGGCGGTTTTTAGAACAGAACTCGAGCCGCTTTTACTCGGCTTTTTTGGGAGCAACGGTGTCAGCGGCTTTTTTGCCGGCTTCCACAGCGGCGGTGCCAGCGGTCTTTGCGGCGCCTTCGGTGGTTTTGACAGCGCCTTTCACGGCTCCGGCTCCGGTCACGGTCGTGTCGGCAGCGGCTCCGAGAGCGGTTTCTGTGGCGTCGGCAGCGGTTTTCAAGGTTCCACCGACAGCGGCACCGGTGGTTTTGAGCGCTCCATCGGCAGCGGTCTC
Source organism: uncultured Chthoniobacter sp. (assembly GCA_964403605.1). Classification (GTDB taxonomy): domain Bacteria; phylum Verrucomicrobiota; class Verrucomicrobiia; order Chthoniobacterales; family Terrimicrobiaceae; genus UBA967. The sequence goes on along the minus strand of CAYOGR010000050.1, from coordinate 2,920 downwards.
AACGGCTTTGGTCGCGCCTTTGACAGGATTTTTGTTGAGGGCGGCCTTGCCGGTATCGACCACCGTCTCGCCAGCGGTCTTGGCGGTGTTGACAACGGTTCCAACCGCGGAGCCGGCCGTGGCGGCGGTGCCAGCGGCTGCATTCTGCGTGGTGGCGGCCGCGTTTTTCGCGGTGCCTTTTACGGTGCCGGCGGCGTCTTGGCCAGTGGCCTTGGCGGCTTCGGCGGTTTTGCTGGGAGCCTCTTCGGTTTTGGCGGGCTTCGTGGTTCCCGCGTTGGCGGTAAGGGCGATGGCGGATGCGGTGAGGGTGAGGAGGAGTTTTTTCATAGTGGGTGAAGGATTGAACCGCACATGCCATAAAATCCGGGCGTGAGTGTCAACGCAGATTCCGTAAAAACCTTCGTGTGACTTGGGATCTCATCCAACTGAAGGAAACAACCTCGACCAATGACATCTGCCGCGAATTGCCGCCTTGGACGGCCGTGCGCGCCGATTCGCAAACTCGCGGACGAGGGCGTTTCGGCCGGGCCTTCGTTTCCGGAAAAGGCGGTCTCTGGCTCTCGGCTTCGCTCCCCGCAACCGGCCCGGCGGAGGTTTGGGCGGGATTTTCGCTGCGCGTGGGCGCGTCACTCCTCGCTCATTTGAAATCCATCGGCCTTGCCGCCGCGCGGCTCCGCTGGCCAAACGACATCCTCTGCGGCCCGCGCAAGCTCGCCGGCCTCCTCATCGAGCAACCAGCCTCGGGCCAACTCATCGTCGGCTTCGGCATGAATGTCCTCAACGCGCCTTGGAACGACTCGCCCGAACTCAAAGAAACCGCCACGCGGTTGGCGGATTGGATTTCTCCCGTCCCCGATCTGGAAAATCTCACCTCCGGCATTCTCGAAGCCCTCGCCGATGCCCATCGCCAAATGCTCGCCACCGGAATGCGCGGCGCGATCGAAGAACTCAACGCGCATTGGACCGAACCGATGCCCGTCGAAATCACCCTTTCCGGAGGCGGCTCGGTGCGCGGGTCATTTGTAGGCCTTGCCCCGAACGGCCACCTGCAACTTCTCGACCACGCGGGCTCGGTTTTTCTCGTGGAGCATCCAACCGTGGAGCGCTTGCGGGAGCTGGAGGCCTGAGCGAATCAGATTTTTTGGACAAACCTCCCGCCCTCTCCTACCAATATCCGCCGCATGAGCAGTCCCAATCTTGATGTCCGCGATGTCGCCCGCCTGGCCCGCATCGAACTCACCGACGACGAGGTCGCCACCTTCCAATCCCAGCTCGGCAAAGTGCTGGAATATGTCGAGCAACTGAAGTCGCTCGATGTCTCCTCCGTCGAGCCGACCGCCCACGCGAACCCCATCTACAATGTCTTCCGCGAGGATTTGGCGAAACCCGGCCTCGACCGCAAGGCCGCCCTCGCCAACGCGCCCCACTCGGCCAACAACCTCGTCGTCGTGACCAAAGTCATCGAATAAAACATGAGCGACCTCACCACCCTCTCCATTTCCGAACTCCAGGCCGGCTACCGCCAAGGCGATTTCACGCCCGTCGATGCCGTCCGCGCCTTGGAAGATAAAATCTCAAAAGTCGATCCCGCCATCGGCGCCTACCTCTCCCGCGATGTCCAGACCGCGCTCGCGGCGGCCGAAAAAGCCGACATCGGACTCCCGCTCGGCGGCGTGCCGATTGGCATCAAGGACGCCATCAATGTCCTCGGCGAGCCCTGCACCTGCTCCTCGAAAATCCTCGCCGGTTTCCGCTCGCCCTACGACGCCACCGTCATCGCGAAACTCCGCGCCGCAGGCGCGATTCCGTTTGGCCGGCTGAACATGGACGAGTTCGCGATGGGTTCCTCGACCGAGAATTCCGCCTATCAAAAAACACGCAACCCCTGGGACACCTCGCGCATCCCCGGCGGCTCCAGCGGTGGCTCGGCGGCCTCGGTCGCGGCCTGCGAAGCCTTTGCCACCCTCGGCAGCGACACCGGCGGCTCGATCCGCCAACCCGCCTCGCTCTGCGGCGTCGTGGGCCTCAAGCCCAGCTACGGCCGCGTCTCGCGCTACGGTCTCGTGGCCTTTGCCTCCTCGCTCGACCAGATCGGCCCGATCGCCCGCAGCACGCGCGATTGCGCCGCGATCCTCAACGCCATTTCCGGAAAAGACCCGCACGACTCCACCTCGCTCGATGTCCCCGCTGAGGATTTCACCGCGAACCTCGGCCGCGACCTCAAGGGGGTGAAACTCGGCATCCCCGCCGAGTATTTCGTCGATGGCATGGACCAGCGCGTCCGCGAAAAAGTCGAGTCCGCCATCAAGCTCTGCGAACAACTCGGCGCCGAACTCATCCCCGTTTCGCTTCCCCACACGCAATACGCGGTCGGCGTTTACTACATCATCGCCACCGCCGAAGCCTCCGCGAACCTCGCCCGCTTCGACGGCGTGCGCTACGGCCACCGCGCCAAAAACCCCCGCGACCTGCTCGACCACTACATGCGCACCCGCGAGGAGGGTTTCGGCAGCGAGGTGAAACGCCGCATCATCCTCGGCACTTATGTGCTCTCCAGCGGTTACTACGACGCCTACTACCTCCGCGCCCAAAAAGTCCGCACCCTCATCCGGCAGGATTTCACGAAAGCCTTCGAAAAAGTGGACGCCATCATCTGCCCGACCTCGCCCGACCTTGCCTTCAAGATCGGCGAGCGCGTGGACGATCCGCTCCGCATGTATCTCGCGGACATTTTCACCATCGCCACGAACCTCGCCGGCATCTGCGGAATCAGCGTCCCCTGCGGCCTCGTGGAAGAGGACGGAAAAAAACTCCCCGTCGGCCTGCAATTCCTCGGCAAAGCGATGGACGAAACCCGCCTCCTCGGCATCGCCGACGCCTTCGAACGCACCGGCTCCCAACAAGTCCTCACCGCCCTTCC
>CAYOGR010000049.1:0-15592 GCA_964403605.1 uncultured Chthoniobacter sp. | reverse complement strand
GGTGCTAAGGATTTGGCGGAAATGGTGGGTGCGGTTGCTGCTCGTGTTGGCGGTTTTGGGGGTTTGCGCCGGAGGTGCCTTGTGGGCCAAGGGGAAATTGGAGAGGCGGCAGAGCCGGAAATTGACGGCGATGGCCACGGAGTATTTGCGCGAGGGGAAGGGCGAGGAGGCGCGCATGGGCTTGCAGGCGGCGCTTCGTCTGGATCCGCGGAACGCCGAGGCGCTCCGGTTGGAAGCCCGTGTGCTTCTGGCGCAGGGGGCAAACGCGGAGGCGCTCGATGCATTGCGCGAGTTGACCGAATCGGGGCAACTGGGTTTCGAGGATTTGACCCTCTACGCGACCTTGGCGGCGAGGGAGGGGGACACGGCGCTTGCGGACCGGTTGGTGAATTCCGCGGCGGCGGGGGGGAATTCCATGTTGCGCCACCTGCTGCGCGCGCAAGTGAAGGGGGCAGGTAACGACCCGGCCGGGGTGGAAAAGGAACTCCGCGAGGCGGTGGCTCTCGATGAATCGGGTGAGGCGGGACTCTTTCTGGCGCGCTTTCTGGTGTCGCGCCGTTTGAATGCGGAGACGGCACCGGAAGTTCTTGCCTTGCTGAAGAAGCTCACCGGCAGGCCGGATCGGCTGGGCGCGGAGGCTTTGGTGCTGGGGCTCTCGGCGGGAGTGGTTCCCCCGGAGGAGCTGGAGGGGTGGATTACCGCATTGCGGACCCATCCCGAGATGAACGCGCAAGGGCTTCTATTGGCCGATGCAGTCGAGATTCGGCTGCGGCCCGCGACGAAATCGGAAGTGGTGGGCCGGATGGCCGCGCGGCTGCAAGGCAAGCCGCTCGCCGAGCGGGTGCAGGGCATGATGATGGCGATGCGGATGGGCGAGCCGCAAATCGCATCCAGCCTCGTGGAACCAGCCGAGGCCGCAGGCGATGCGGGAATTTTTTCGATCTGGCTGGATGCGTTGGGCCTTCAAAACCGTTGGGCGGAGATTTTGGAGGCGTTGGGCCGGGAGGGGCAGCCCCTGCCGGAGTTTTTACGGGGACTTTACACCGGACGGGCTCTGGTAGCCCAAGGGAAGCTGGCGGAGGGGCGGCGGGCCTATGGAAGTGCGCTGGAGGGGGCTTTCCCGAAGCGGGAGGAGTTTCTCATGGCGGTGGCCTATCTCGGCCGGGTGGGAGAGGACGACCTCTTTGAACAGGGGCTGCGCAAGGCGCTGGAGGATCCGGATGGTCGCGCGGAGGTGATGCGCGTCGTGGTGCCGGCTGTGGCGGGGCGTTTGGATGCGGCGCGCACGCGCCGGGTTTATGAAATCGCGGCGTCGATGCCGGGCGGTGGCGAGGATTTGGTGATGCGCAACGATATGGACTATCTTGCGCTGGTGGTGGGCCAACCGGTGGATGTCGCGACAATTGCCGAGCGCAGCCGCGCCAACCCGAGGGATTTTGCTCTGCGGGTGACTCATGCCATGGCCTTGCTGCGCTCGGGCAATGCCAAGCAGGCTCTGCAGGAGTTGGAGAATTGCGAGCCCGATGTGCATGTGGCGACGCTGATACCGCAACAGAAAGCGGTGGTCGCCGCCGCGCTGGCCTTGAACGGCCGCAACCAGGAGGCCGAGGCTGTGGCGATGTCCATCCCCCCGATGTCCCTTTCAAAACAGGAGGCGGACTTTCTGGTGGCCTGCCTTCAACCGAAGGCTTCGCCCGCGAAAAAAACGGCTCCCAAGAAATGAGAGCGGCGGTTTCATCGAACAACTTGCCTGAGGTAGAGATGGCTCGCCGCTGTCGGCTCGGTATAAAAATGGCGTCATCGCGCTCAAGTCTTGGGGCCCTGACGGCGCGGCGTCCCTGCCATTTATCGATTCTCAACCCACGGAAGAATTCATGACGACACACGATTTGGAGGAAAAGACGCACGGGGAAATGACAGCGAAGCAATGGGGCTTGATCGCCCTTCTCGGCTTCGGGCCGCTGATGGCGCAGTTTTTTTACAACCTCTGGCAATTCGACACCTATCAGTTTTTCCCGCTGGCGCTGGTCGGCGCGGCGGTGCTCGCCAAGCGGGGGCTGGACGAGGTTCCGCGCCCGCCCGAGCCGGGGTCCGCCTTCCTGACTTTTCCGCTGGTGCTGGGTGTGCTGGGTGTGCTGGGTGCGGCATCGGTGATGTGGTCGCCCTGGCTGGGCGCGGTGTCGCTACTGCTGGCACTGCTCGCGTTCGCCTGGTGGCTTGGGGGGTGGAGCCTCTTCAAGGCGGTTTTCCCCGCCTGGCTGGTGCTGGCGACCATTCTGCCACCGCCGCTCAAGCTGGATGCCCGGTTCGCCCTGCTCTTGCAGGAGTGGGCGACCTTTGGCAGCAGCTATCTTCTCGCGCTGCTCGGAATTCCGAACCTTCTCACGGGATTGATCATCGAGATTCCCGGCCAGCGGATGCTGGTGGAGGAGGCGTGCAGTGGAGTGAACTCGATTCTTTTCATGACCTCGGCGTGCGTGTTTTTCGCGATGTGGCAGCGCCGGGGCCTTTTCTTTCTGGCTCTTCTCTACGCGCTCACGATCGGTTGTGTGCTGGCGGGGAATCTGGCGAGGATCACATTCGGCGCGTGGATTTTTTACCATTACCAGATTGATCTTTTCACGGGTTGGAAACACGAGGCGGTCGGCCTTGTGCTCACGGCCACCTACCTTGTGTTTATTGTCGCTGGGGATGCGATCCTCGCGAAGATTTTCATGCCCCGGGGCATGGGGCGTCACGACTTGCCCAGGGAGAAAAATCCCCATCCGCTCCTCGCCGGGGTTTTTTTCGAAGGCGGGGTGAAGGCGATTGCCATCCTGCTTGCCTTGCTGGGCTTGGTGCAGGGCGTGCGCGGCTGGGATTTTCATTTCCGCCAGGAGGGCGCGAAGGTCATCAACCCGGAATGGATGGATGGCTCGGCGAAATTCACGATGCCGCCCCGGCTCGCGGGCTGGGAGTTGGTTTCCGAGGAAAAACCGGTTCCCAAAAAAGCGGCGTTCGAGGACGGTGTCTATTCGCACATCTGGCAATATCGAAAGGACGGTATCATAGCCACAGTCTCGCTCGACTACCCGTTTTTCGGCTACCACGATGTCACGGTCTGCTATGGAAATGCCGGCTGGCAAATTTCGAAAACCAGGCTCGAGCAGGCGAGTCCGGAGAACGGAATGATCCCTTGCATGGAGGTCATCCTCTCCAGGGAGGGCGGGCTCAAGGCCGAGCTTCTTTACAGCACCATCGATGAGACCGGCGTTTGGCTCGAGGAACCGGGGGTGCGGTCTCCTTACGATGCCGAAGGAAATCCGCTGCAGGAGGGCACGCTCGCCGCACGGATGGAACACCGCCTGCGCCAATTGCCCTATTCTCAAGAATCCTACGACAAGTCCCTCAACTACCGTATTCAGCTCCTCGCCGCCGCGCGGGGCGGTCTGGGGAGCGAGCAAAGCCGCCAGGTCGAGAAACTTTTCCGCGAAGCCCGTGTGGTGCTTGCCTCCCAGTTCATCGAGGCGCGTCCCACGCCAACGCCATCGCCGACACCCGAGATGCCGTTGGAGGGCGAGCCCGAACTGTGAAAAGGGAGAGAGTCCGGGATTTCCGGTGGATCCTGCCAAACCTAAGCTTGGCGGTGGCGGCCGACGAATGTTAGGCAAAGAGCATGCCTTTTTTGATTCAAGAAAACGAAGGGGTGCGATCGGCGGTTCTTCCATTGTGCAAGGCCGTCCTGCTGGTGGGGCGGGATCCGGATTCGAACCTTTATCTGGATGACACGGGAGTCTCGAAGAACCACGCCTCGATAGTTTTCACCGAGGATTCCTATGTCCTGAGGGACAATGGCTCCACCAACGGCAGCATCGTCAACGGGGTCAAAGTGGGGGAACACAAGCTGGCCCACGGCGATCTGATCCAGTTCGGGCCCTATCGATTCAAGGTGGATCTGAAAAATCCCGTTCCCGTGACCACGGCGGTCCCCGAGAACGATGTCAGCCTGGAGCGCGCGGGGCGTTCTTTCACGCGCCGGATGGAGTTGGAGGAAATCGCCGGGGTCGAAAAAAACGGCCCGTTGCGTGTGGTGATGTCGAACCCTCCCAAGCCTCTTCCGCCTCCGTTGCCGCAAACCGGCTTCTTGAAGGATCTCACCCCGGAGCAACGGCAGGATCTCTCCAAACGGGGACAATACCGCTACGCGCGCATCGGGGAGGTTTTGATTCAGCAGGGCGTGAATTCCGAGCGGCTTTTGCTTTTGATCTCCGGAAAATGGGAGGCGCGCAACGAAGCGACGAAGACTGTTTTTGGCCAAATCCTGCCCGGGGAGTGGGTGGGGGAGGTCAGTATTTTCGATCCCGTGGGGGCGGTTTGCTCGGTGGTGGCGGTCGATCCCTCCGAGTATTGGGAAATCACACGCGACGAATTCGAAAAATTCATCAACGAATCGCGTGGAACGGGAACAGCGATCTTGATCGCACTGGCCACGCTGCTTGGTCGCCGCATTCGCCAATCCACCGAGGGCCTCAACCAGGCGATCCACTCGCTGTCGGATCCGCCTCCCGCGCGGAGCAGCCGCCCCGCACTTGTTGTTGCAACATTGTGTGTCGTCGCGGCGATAGCCGCCGCCTTCTTTTTCTTCTCGGAATCCGCCGACAAAAAACGACTGGTTGCGGAAAAGCAGCAGCTCGAGCTAAGTCGCGCGGGCACTCTGCAGGAGGCGCACCAGCAAATCGACTCGCTACAAGCATCCTTGAAGGCCGTGAAGTCGGATCTCGGCAAGGCACTGGCCGAAAAAAAGGATTTGGAGAAAAATCTGGTGACGCTTCAAAATGCCCTCAAAGCCGCGAGCCAAGCCAAAAAGCCGACCCAGCCCCCGGTAAGCGCGCCGGTTGTTGCCGCGCCGAAGCCCGCTGCTCCACAACCTGCGGCCTCTTCAGCTGAAGACGAGATCTCGGCCAAGGCGGCTGCCCTTTCGGGATATCCCTCCGAAGTCCTTCTCACAAAAAAAACCACTGTCCAATTGATGGTGGATGGCAGGGTTTCCGGAAGCGTGGTGATGCCCGAGGGCCGGGTTTTGCCTGTGGTGGGAGCCGAGGAGCAGGATGTGATCGTGGAGTTCGGGGACGCCCGGCACAGGATTCCCAAGGCCAATACGAACTTCGACGAGGCGCTTGTCGCGGAGGCGGAAGCCGCCAAAAACAAACCCGTGCCCGAGGAAAAAATCTCCAAAGCCGAGCCGAAACTGCCGCCTGTGGAGGCCAAGACCGCAGAGACTCCGAAACCAGCCGGTTTTGGTGAAAAGAAGCCGATCGAGGTGAATTTCGAGAGCCTCACGGCGATCGTGGAGAGTGTGAACCTGCTCGAGACCCTCGATCAGTTGCGCGACCTCCGAACCGCATCGAACTCGGAGATCGGCCGTTTCCTGCGTCCCATCGAAGGAAAATGGAAGCGCGCCTCCGAGGAGGCCCTCCAGATGCTTTCGATCGAAGATGCCAAGGAGGAATACAAAAGCTTGCTCAGGAAATTTATTGAAGCCTCCGAAATGCTGAATCCCAACCGCCTTCAAATGTTCGAGGCCAAACTCAAGGAAATCGATCAGGAATGGCTCGCGCTCAAGACCGAGCAGAAAATCCAGGGCCTCACGGAATCGCCGGCCGGAGGCCAGCCTCCCCGCTGAGCGCTCCGCCTTTGAAATGGGCTCCACACAAGTTTTTCAACTCGCCAACCCGCGCGACACGCGACTAGGTTTCGCTTTCTTTTCGACCGCCATATGAAGACCAAAAAATCCACAACCAAAAAAACCGATTCCAAGCCCGACCGGGGCACTGTCATGAACGGTGCAGAAATCCTCGTCGAATGCCTGGAGCGAGAGGGGGTGGATGTCATTTTCGCCTATCCCGGCGGCTGCTCGATGCCGATCCACCAGGCGCTCACCAAGACAAAAAAAATCCGCACCGTGCTCCCGCGTCACGAGCAGGGCGGAGTTTTCGCCGCCGAGGGCTACGCCCGTGTGACCGGCAGGGCCGGCGTTTGCATGGCCACCTCGGGCCCCGGTGCCACGAATCTTGTCACGGGTATCGCGGATGCCTTTATGGATTCCATCCCCATGGTTGCCATCACCGGCCAAGTGCCCCAGGAAATGATTGGGCGCGGGGCTTTCCAAGAGACCGATGTGTTTGGAATGACGCTTCCGATGGTGAAGCACAGCTACCTCGTGTGGGACATCGCCGAGATTCCGCGCATCGTGAAGGAGGCTTTCCACATCGCGCAGAGCGGACGGCCCGGCCCCGTGTTGATCGATATTCCGAAAAACATCCAGAACCAGACGATGCAGCCGCTTTTTCCGAAAGAGGTGAAGCTGCGCGGCTACAAACCCGAGAAAAAAGCCGATGATGTTGCCCTGCAGGAAATGCTCGGCCTCATCAAGACCGCCAAGGCTCCGATGATCTATTGCGGTGGTGGAGTGATCTCCGGCCACGCCTCGAAGGAGTTGATGGAATTCGCCGAGCGCACGCAGATTCCGGTCGCCACCACGCTCATGGGTATCGGCAGCTTCCCCGAGACGCATCCGCTCTCGCTCAAATGGCTCGGCATGCACGGCACCGTTTACGCGAACAACGCCGTCAATGAAGCCGACCTCCTGCTGGCCATCGGGGTGCGCTTCGACGACCGCGTGACCGGCAAGGTCGAGAAATTCTGTGAGCACGGAACAATCGTTCACATCGACATCGACAATTCCGAGATCAACAAAAACAAATCCGTTCGCCTGCCGATCCTCAGCGATCTGAAATACGCCCTCGGCCGCCTGAACCGCATGCTCGACCAGGAGGGCCACAAGCGTGTCTCGAAAAATTTCACCCGCTTCCCGCACTGGTATCGCCAGATCGACGAGTGGAAGAAGAAATATCCGCTTTCATTCAAGGATACCGAGGATGCCATCCAGCCCCAGCATGTGATCCAGCTCCTTTACAAGTTGACCAAAGGCGAGGCGGTGATCACCACCGGAGTCGGCCAGCACCAGATGTGGGCCGGTCAGTTCTACGATTTCGACAAGCCCCGCACCTTCATCACCTCCGCCGGTCTCGGCGCGATGGGCTTCGGCTACCCGGCCGCAATGGGCGCGAAGGTCGCCCTCCCGGACCGCGAGGTCATCGACATCGACGGCGACGGGTCTTTTTTGATGAATGTCCAGGAATTGGCCACCGCACACATCGAGGGCATCGCGGCGAAGGCCATCATCCTGAACAACCAGCATCTTGGCATGGTCGTGCAGTGGGAGGATCGCTTCCATGGCGGCAACCGTGGCCACACCTTCCTCGGCGACCCCAAGGATCTCGACCGCATCTACCCGGATTATGTCCAGCTCTGTAAGGGATTCGGAGTCACCTGCGAGCGGGTCGTTCACAAAAAAGACCTCCCCGCCGCGATCAAGCGCATGCTGGATTCCAAGGAAGTCTATGTGCTGGATGTGATGACGCCCTACACCGAGCATGTGTTGCCAATGATTCCGTCCGGCAAGACCTACAAGGACATCATCACCGAGTGAGGAATTAACCTACCCGGTAAAACAATCCAAAAAAAACCCGCTCGTCGCCGAGCGGGTTTTTTAATGAGTTTGACTTGGGGGATTATTTCGCGGCAGGAATCGGAATGGTGTCGGGTGTCAGGGCTTTGGCTAGGGACGCCAAACCTTTATATTTTTTCCCGGTTTTCTTGACCATGCCGCGCGAGACGAGGTTTTGGAGTTTCTCGTAGGCGCGGAGACGGAGCATTTCCTCCCCGCCACTGGCTGCGTTCCGGGCCCGAAGGCGTTCGTGGACTTGATCGAACAATTGTTTGAACTCGAAGGAGGTCTTTTTTGTCAGAACAGCCACCAACTCTTCAGTCACCAAATCGGGACCGCGTCTAGAGAAAGCACTTTTTCTTTGCATAAGCATGAGGGGTTACAACTAGCATCCGAGTCTATCTCTGTCCAGCTCTTATTTTTGCTCGTGTTAATCGGGGTCGATGGAGGGGCTTTGTATTTTTCCTGGATTTTCGGATTGTCAGGGGGCTTGATTCGGGCAATTGTCATTCACTGCCGCTCACGTGGCGGAACTGGCAGACGCGCACGGCTCAGGACCGTGTGGGGCAACCCTTGGAGGTTCGAATCCTCTCGTGAGCAAATCTTTCCGGCTATTTTGACATCGTGGATGAAAACCTCAGACAGACCGATCCGGAATTCGTAAAGCGAACCTTCGCTTCCATTGCGGGGCGCTATGATTTTGCCAACCACCTCCTTAGCGGAGGCATGGATTTTCTATGGAGGCGCAAGCTCGCGCGATTGGTGGCCACCCGGCAACCTGTGGATGTTTTGGATTTGGCGACCGGCAGTGGAGATTTGGCGCTTTCGATCGCCAAAGCCTGCCCGACGGCGAAAGTGACGGCTGCCGATTTCTGCCTGCCCATGTTGGAGATGGCGCGGCGGAAGAGGGTGCCCAACCTCGTGCAGGCCGATGGCTTGGCCCTGCCTTTTCCAGACGAGAGTTTCGATGTCGTCACCGTGGCATTCGGCCTCCGCAACATGGCCGATTGGGGGGCGGCGATCCGGGAATCCCGGCGTGTCCTTCGGGAAGGCGGTGCGTTTTTTGTGATGGATTTCTCGATGCCCGACTCGGAATTTTTTTTGGGAATTTACCGTTTTTATCTGCACCGTGTGTTGCCGCGCCTTGCCCAATTGGCAACACGACGCCGGGACGCCTACGAGTATCTCGGCGGCTCGATCGAAAGTTTTCCACGGGGGTTGGTGATGAACTCGCTCCTGAAAACCTGTGGTTTCCACTGCGCCCCCCCGCGCCAACTCGCCTTCGGGGCGGTGTCGATCTACTGCGGTTCCGCAGCGAACTGAAAAATCAGTCGCCGAAAGAGATTTCCACCGCACGCGCCATTTGGACGATCTGCGATTGAGGATCGACGCGGCGCATTTTGTGGACGGCGTGGGCAATCGGCACATCCCGGGTCTCGTAATTGTTGTAGCTCACCATGGAGCCGAATTTTCCCTCCGCGACGAGTTGCACCGCCTTCACTCCGAAACTCGTTCCAAGAATCCTGTCGAGCATGGTCGGGGCCCCGCCGCGCTGGAGGTGGCCAAGGACACAGGTGCGAACCTCCTTGTCGGTGCGCTCGCTGATTTCGCGTCCCACGATGTCTGCGATGCCTCCAAGGCGTTTTTCACCGCTGGCGGTTTGCAGTCTCGTCTGGCGGCCGCTTTTGGGAGCCGCACCCTCGGCTACGACGATCATCGTGCATTTCGAGCCCTCCCGGTCGCGGCGGGCGATTTCCCCGGCGATCTTGTCGTAGTCGAAGGGAATCTCAGGGATCAAAATAACATCCGCCCCGCCCGCGAGGCCGCCGTGGAGGGCGATCCAGCCCGCATGGCGCCCCATCACCTCGAGCACCATCACACGCTTGTGGCTTGTGGCCGTGGTGTGCAGGCGGTCCAGAGCGCTTGCCACGCATTCCACGGCGGAGTCGAAGCCGAATGTCATGGCCGTCGCCTCCAGGTCGTTATCGATCGTTTTGGGGACACCCACCACGGGGAGCCCGGCTTTGTGGAGTTGCAGGGCCGTGCTCAGCGAACCGTCGCCTCCGACCACGATCAAGGCGTGGAGCCCCAGGGATTCAAAGGTCTGGCGTGTTTTTCCGAGGATCTCCGCAGGAACGAAAGACGGTTGGCGCGGGCCGCCGCGTTTTACGAATTGGCCACGGTTCACGGTGCCGATCATGGTGCCGCCGAGGTGCATGATTCCGGAGGTGGCCTTCCGGTCGAGAAGCATGTAGTCGCAGGGGGGAAGCAACCCTTCAAAGCCGTCCCGGAAGCCAATCAATTCCCATCCGAGCTTTTCGGCGGCGCGACTGGCCGCGCGCAAAACGGCGTTGAGGCCGGGGCAATCCCCGCCACTGGTCAGGATGCCGATTCGCTTGCGATCCATCGGAGTCGGGATCAAAGCGTGGAGCCTTTTTTTGTTGGCCGACCCTCGGAGGCCCAAGTGTCGTAGAGAGCCCAGCCCCGGCGGAGGAGTTGCAATCCATCGCGGAAGCGGTCGGTCGATCCCAGGAGCACCACGGTGATTCGGCGGGGAGTGATCATCACGCTGTCTCCCTCGCGGCGAGACTCGGGGGTTCGGTCGGCGGAAATTACGAGGCAATCGCCGGCGCGACGGGTGCGGCCGGTTTTGACTCCATCGATTTCGTCCCGGCCGAGAAGCTCATTCGTGTTTTTGATTTCAATTGGATTGTCGATGCCCTGGCGCAGGACATGGATCACGCGGGACTTTTGGGCGACATAGAATTTGAATGCGGCATCGTGATAGGCATGGCGCGTGAGGCGGGCGATGTCCTCGGCGGTGGAGTGGGGGAGGGTCTGGCCCCTGGGCAGGTTGTCCATGCCAGAGGGATTCAAAAACAGGGTTCGCTTCATTTGAAGATTGCGGGCCAGTGCGTTCATCTGGGCAACGAAGTTATCGATGGCATCCAACCCCTGGGGGTTCGAAATTCGCGCACCCACATGATCGGCCAACGCATTGGCCGCGGCATTGTCGGAGGCGAGCAAGGCGCAATACATCAGGTCGCGCAGGCTTACGGAATCACCGGGTGTGAGGCCCACGGAGCTGTTGGCGCCGTTGGCGAAGGCGGTATTCGAGACAGGCACCTGCGTGGAAAGATCGATCTGGTGCAGATTGGCCCAATCCAGAACAACCATGCAGGTCGCGATTTTCGTGAGGCTGGCCACCTGCAACTTGTCCTTGGGCTTCACGGACTCGAGGATTTGTCCGGTTTGGTTGTCGATGATGATGTAGCTTTCCTGGGCCAGAATCTGGCCGGTCCACAGGGCTGCCAGGAAAAGCGTCAAGGCGGTTCGGAGCGAATGGATTTCGCGGATTTTCATTGGGGCGGACGATACCGGCGCGGCGGGCGAGTTCAATCCTATTCAGGCTCGGGGCCGTTTGCAGGCTTCGCGGACAAGCAAAAAAGTTCGTTTTCGCACGCGGGGAAATGATACCTCTGACGGATGCGAATACTTTCCGGCATCCAGCCTTCCGGCACGCCGCACCTCGGCAACTATTTCGGGATGATGAAGCCCGCCATCGAACTTCAAGAGCGGGGAGAGGCGTATTATTTTGTCGCCGACCTCCACGCGCTCACGACCGTTCAAAACGCCAAAACCCTTCGCGGGAATGTGCGCGGGTTGGCGCTGGATTTTCTGGCCTGTGGACTCGATCCCGGGCGCTCGGTGTTTTTCCGCCAGTCCGATGTGCCCCAAGTCGCCGAGTTGGCCTGGATCCTCAGCACCGTGACCCCGATGGGACTCCTCGAGCGTTGCCATTCCTTCAAGGACAAAACCAACCGGGGAATTGCGGCCTCGCATGGCCTCTTCGCTTATCCAGTGCTGATGGCCGCCGACATTCTGCTCTACGACAGCGATATCGTGCCCGTGGGGCGCGACCAGAAGCAGCACCTGGAGGTCACGCGGGACATCGCGATCAAGATGAATGAAATCTTCGGGGATATTTTCAAACTGCCCGAGCCGGCGATCCAGGAATCGACAGCCGTCGTGCCGGGACTCGACGGGGCCAAGATGAGCAAGAGTTACAACAACACGATCGAACTCTTCGCGCCGGAATCCGTGCTCCGCAAAAAAATCATGGGGATCAAGACCGATTCCACGCCCGTCGAGGCCCCCAAGCCCGTCGAGGATTCCGTCATCCTGGCGCTCCACAAACTGGTCGCCCCGGAAGCCGACCATCTGGCCATGGAAAATGATTTCCGCTCCGGCGGTGTGGGCTACGGGGATTTGAAGAAACGGCTTTTTGGGGCCGTGTGGGAATACTTCGCGCCATTCCGAGCGAGGCGGGCGGAGTTCGAAGCCGACCCCGGCCATGTTGAAAAAATCCTGTCGGCTGGCGCCGAAAAAGCAACGGCCGTGGCGGATTCCGTGATGCATCGCGTCCGGCAGGCTGTCGGAATCGGCCCCGTCATGGACATTCCCGCGATCCGCCAATAACCTCCGCCCCGTGTTTCAAAGAAATCCTCGATTCGACATCACGGCCGTCAAGGCCTTGATCGCCGCAAATATCCTCGTCTTCGTTCTCATGGGGGCCTCGCCAACCTTCGCCGATTTTGCGGACAGCATCTTCGGATTGAGCGAGAGCGGACTGGCCAAGGGGATGGTCTGGCAATTCGTCACCTACCAGTTTGTTCATGCGGGATTTTTCCACTTGCTGGTCAACATGCTGGGCCTGTGGTTTGCGGGCAATATTCTTGAGCGGATCCTGGGGCCGCGCCGTTTTGTGGTTTACTACCTGCTGTGCGGCATTGCGGGCGGCTTGTTGCAAGTTGCCATCAGCCCCGGCTCGATAGTTGTCGGTGCTTCGGGGGCGGTGTGCGGATTGGTCGCCGCCTTCTCGACCATGTTTCCTCAAATGCCGATCACGGCATTGGTGTTTTTTGTGATTCCCGTGCGGATGCGGGCCATGTGGCTCGGGATCATCGTTGCAGGCGTTTCCTTGTTTCTGCTTTTGACGGGATGGTTTGGAAACATCGGCAACGCAGCCCACTTGGGCGGCGCGTTGGCCGGATTTGCACTCGTCAAATACCAGCGCCGCCGGGAGCGCTTTCGCTGAGCCTCAGCGCGACCAGCTCGGCTCGGAGACTTTGCCCAGCCCGGTGATGATGGGTGTGCGGCGGCCTTTCACCGAGTCGAGCAGAATGAGGGAGGAACCCTCGCTGTAAATGATGTGGCGGGAATTCGGGCCGAAGGCCGGGTCCTGGCCTTGGGCGAGGATGCGGCTCGTTCCGCTGGCCAGATCCGTCACGGCAATGTTGAAGCCGCCTTGGCGCGCCGTGTAGGCGACTTTCGAGCCGTCTGGCGACCAGCTCGGCTCGGTGCAGTAGCTGTAGCCGGTGGGAACGAGTCTTGCCGATCCGCCGCCGGCGCTGATTCTGTAAAGTTGCGGGCCACCCCGCTCGTCGGAGGAATAGATGATCTCCGAGCCGGTGGGTGACCAGGTGGGCGAGGATTCGACGCCCCGCGTGCGGGTGAGGCGCGTCGCTCCGCTGCCGTTCGCGGAGGTGATGTAAAGTTCGGGATTGCCGTCGCGGCTCAGTGTGCAGGCGATCCGGCCGCCTTCGGGCGAAAAACTCGCGCCGGAGTTTGTGCCTGGAAATTTCAAGATCCGGCTGCGGGCGCCGCTGGCGAGATCGATCAGGTAGATGTCCGCATAGCCGCTCTGGTAGCCGGTGTAGGCGACTTTCCGCCGGTCGGGCGAGATGGCTGGAGCGACGCTGATCGCGCCGTCGCGCGTGAGTTGAACCGCGTTCGCGCCATCGTAGTCGGCGATGTAAATTTCCTTTGCGCCCGAACGGTTGCTCACGAAGGCGATTTTCGAGGTGGCGATGCCTTTGGTGCCCGTGAGGGTCTCCACGATGTCATCGGAAAATTGGTGCGCGCATTCGCGAATGTTGCCCGAGTAGGTCTTTTGCAAAATGACGCTGCCGCGGTTGTCGGTGACGCTGCCTTGGAGCGACCCGCCCGCCGCCGTGCCGCCCACATTATAGGTCGCGCGCTCTGGAAGGCCGAGGCTGAATAGCCCGGAGAGGTCGAGGTCGTTTTGCACGACTTTGCCCGCCAATGCTCCGTCCGCGCCGCCGAAGGGTTTCAAGGCGATGTTGATGGCATCGCTTTTCTTGACGGTGATCGTGGCTTCCTGTGCCACCGAGGGCGCGGTGGTGGCGATCAGGGCGAGAAGGAGGCTGGCGGAGATTTTGCGAAGAGTCGAAATCATGGTGGTATTTTGCAAAGGGTGGAGTGTTTGCCAAGTCAGGAGCGGAATCGGCGCCCCAGGGGAAAGCTGCCGAGGTTTTGGAGCGAGCGGGCCTGGCGGTTGGCGAGTTCCAGCGCGCGGCGCACTTTGGGAGATGAGGGGCTGCCTTCGATCTCGATGTAGAAAACATAGGTCTGCGGTTGCCCCGGCACGGGTCGCGACACAATGCGGGTGAGGCTGACTTCCTGCCTCGCAAAAGGCCCGAGGAACGCATGCAGGCTGCCGCAGGTATTCTTCAATGCGGCGACAAACGCGGTGCGGTCTGCCCTGGCGGGTGATGCGGGCTTTCGGGCGATCGTAAAAAAATTCGTGACATTCACTTCGCTTCCGCGCCCTGGCGTTTCGAGCACATCGAGGCCGTAGATTTTGGCGGCACCGGGGGAGGCGAGGGCGGCGGAGGATTTCGAGGCGGCGGCCTTCTCGGCGGCGGTCGTGGTGCTCGTCACCGGCACCAATCGCGCGGCGGGGTGGTGTTTTTTCAGCCACTCGCTGTGGTGCTTGATTTGGGTGAAGTGCGAATAGACCGTCTTCGGTGCCGTGCCCTTGTGGCCGAGAAGAGCGATTCGGATATCGAGCGAGATTTCCTGGGTGATGAAAACCGAACCCGCGTGGCGAATTAAAAGATCGATCGTGTCGTGCACCGTGCCACCCGAGGAATTTTCCACCGGCACCAATCCCAGCGGCACTTCGCCGGAAAGCACACTCTCGAAAACACCATCAATCGCCGGGCAGGCGATGAGATCGGCTTTGGCGCCGAAGCGCGCCCGGGCGAGAATTCCAGAGAAGGTTCCCTCCGGTCCGAGATAGGCCACACGATTCATAGCGCAGCATCCAATCACAAAAGGCCGCCAACGCGCAAACCCCTGCCCGGTTTTTTAGAAAACGCCCGGACTCTAAAAAAACATCGAAAACATCATTGCAACCAGACTCGCACTTGCTAATCTCCGCACCCTTTTCCAATGCCAAAACCCATAGCACGAAGCAAAACACGCAAGTCCGTGGCCAAGCGTTTCAAGGTCACCGCGTCCGGCAAAGTTGTTCGCAACAAAGCCTCGCGGCGCCACCTTCTGGCGAGCAAAAGCGCCAAGAAGAAACGCCACATGGCCAAGGCGGTCGTGGTCCACGAAACCGATGTGGACCGCATCAAGGCCTGCCTGCCATTCAGCCACTGACCTTGAGTTAAAATCCGATCCCTTGGACTGCCCCGAAGATTTTCGGGGATACTGGAGCCGGTGAGTCCAGGGATCACAACCAAACGAACAACCGCTCCAAGGAGGCCCCGCCGAAACGCGGGGTTTAGATAACATGCCAAGAGCAACCAATGCTCCCGCCAGCCGCGCCCGTCGCAAGCGCGTCGTCGATGCGTCCAAGGGATACCGCGGCCGCCGCTCGAAACTCTTCCGCTACGCGAAGGATGCCCAGATGAAGGGCAAATACTGGGCCTACCGCGACCGGAAAACCCGCAAGCGCAATTTCCGCGCTCTCTGGATCACCCGTCTTAGCGCCGCCGTTCGCGCCGCCGGGCTCACCTACAGCCGCTTCATCGAGGGCCTCAAGTCCGCGAATATCGGCCTCGACCGCAAGGTCCTCTCCGACATCGCCGTCAAGGACGAGCCGACCTTTGCCGAGATCATCGCCAAAGTCCGCACCGCTCTCGACAACAAAAAAGCAGCCTGAGGATTGACCACAGAGGACACAGAGGGCACGGAGGCATAAACCTTCGCGCCCGAAGTGGTCTCTGGATT